>JAFSFY010000025.1 GCA_017434985.1 Clostridia bacterium
AAGTAGGTGTTACCACTGTATGCCGTTTGCGGAGAAAGTAGTACTATTACGCGGGACGATTAGATATCGTCATCGTCGTCATCGTCGTCAGCAGCGGTATCGTGCACGGTATCCACCGATTGCACCGCCCACTTTTTGATGACCATTTTGTTGCAGTTGGCACCCGTTTCGATGATGAGAGAATCCTCTTTCACCGTCACCACGCGACCGACGATACCGCCGATAGTGGTGAGTTCGTCACCCACACGGATGCTGTCACGCATTTTTTGTTCTTCTTTTTGACGTTTCTTTTGCGGACGGATCATCATGAAGTACATCAACACGATGATGAGAACGAGCGGCAAAAAGGACGTGAGCATCGCCACGATGCCGCCGCCTTGTCCTTCCGTACCGGTCGTACCGGCAGCGCCGCTGGCCGCCGTAGCCGCCAAAGCAAATAAGTTGTTCATAACCAAATACCTCCAACATAATCTTTGTTTATTATACCGCATCGTGCGGTGATTGGCAAGTAAAAAGTGAAAAGTTTACAGTTTAGACACGCTTATCCAAGATCGGCACGTACTGCTCGTAAAACGCTTCAAACGTGCCGCTATCGAGCGCTTCGCGGATGCGTTCCATCAAGGTGTTGTAGAAGTACAAATTGTGCATCACGCAAAGGCGCATCGCCAACATTTCATTCGCCTTGAACAAATGGCGAATGTACGCACGGGAATGGCGACGGCAGGTGGGGCAATCGCACTCCTCGTCCAGCGGGCGCAGATCGTGCTCGTATTTTTGGTTGAGCATATTCCTATGCCCGCTCCACGTAAACACGTGCGCGTGGCGGGCGTTTCGCGCCGGCATCACGCAGTCGAACAAATCTACACCGCGATGCACCGCCTCCAAAATGTTGACGGGCGTTCCTACCCCCATCAAATAGCGAGGTTTATCGGTGGGCATATACGGTTCCACCGCTTCGATGATGCGGTACATATCTTCCGCCGGTTCACCCACCGCCAACCCGCCGATGGCGTAACCATCCAAGTCAAAGGGCGCAATCTCTTTCATATGCGCCACGCGCAGATCGTCAAAGGTGCAACCTTGGTTGATACCGAATAACAGTTGTTTCGGGTTGACCGTGTCGGGAAGCGCATTCAAACGGTCGTGCTCAATTTTGCAACGCTCCAACCACCGCGTGGTACGGGCGCAAGATTGTTTGGAATAGGCATATTGCGCCGGGTTTTCCACGCACTCGTCAAACGCCATGGCGATGGTGGAGCCAAGGTTGGATTGAATTTGCATACTCTCTTCGGGCCCGATGAACAAACGGCGACCGTCAATGTGAGAAGAGAAGGTGACGCCCTCTTCCCGAATGCGGCGCAGTTTCGCGAGCGAAAATACTTGGAAACCGCCGCTGTCGGTCAAGATGGGGCCGTCCCACCCCGTGAACTTGTGAAGCCCGCCGAATTCTTTGACAAGTTGGTCACCCGGGCGCAGATGCAGGTGGTAGGTGTTGCACAGTTGCACCTGACATTTCAGATCTTTCAAATCGTACGCCGAAACGGCGCCTTTAATGGCACCGCAGGTGGCCACGTTCATAAACGCGGGCGTTTGCACCGTGCCGTGCGGCGTTTCGAATTCGCCGCGGCGCGCCGCACCGATGGTTTTTAAAATTTTCATAACGTCTCCTTAATGAATGAGCATCGCGTCACCGAAACTGAAAAAACGATACTCTTGTTCCACGGCATAGCGGTAGGTCGCCATCGTGTTTTCGTAACCGGCAAACGCACTCACCAACATAATGAGGGTGCTTTCGGGAAGATGGAAATTGGTGATAAGACCATCGAGAATTTGGAATTGATAACCAGGGTAGATAAAAATCTCCGTCCATCCGTCGGCGGCTTTCACCTCGCCGTCGGTCAACCCCACGCTTTCGAGCGTGCGGCAACTGGTGGTACCCACCGCAAACACGCGACCGCCTTGTTTTTTGGTACGATTGATGAGATCGGCGGTTTCGGGGGACAATTCGTAATGCTCCGCGTGCATTTTGTGATCGGTGATCTCGTCCGCCTTAACAGGACGGAACGTACCGAGCCCCACGTGCAACGTAACAAAACCAATATTCACGCCCTTGTCGCGGATCTTTTGCATCAATTCGGGGGTGAAATGCAAACCCGCCGTGGGGGCGGCCGCCGAACCGACTTCCCGCGAATAGACGGTTTGATAGCGTTCTTTGTCCTGCAGTTGGTGCGTAATATAATGCGGAAGCGGCATTTCACCGATGGTTTCGAGCACGTTGTAAAAATTGCCTTCGTAAAAAAATTTGACCAAGCGGTTGCCGTCGGGTGTTATCTCCAGCACCTCCGCCTCAAGCAACCCGTCACCAAACGTGAGGCGGTTGCCGGGTTTGGCCTTTTTGCCGGGACCTGCCAACACTTCCCATACGTCGTTTCCTTTGGGGTTGAGCAACAACAACTCCACCGCGCCGCCGCTTTCTTTGCGTTGTCCGTACAAACGGGCGGGCAACACACGGCTATCGTTTAAAATCAGGCAATCGCCCTCACGCAAATAATCAAGAATATCGTAAAAATGGCGATCTTCCCGTTTACCGCTTTTTCGGTCAAGCACCAACAAGCGCGCGTGGTCACGCGGCTCAAGCGGTTCTTGCGCGATACGGTCTTCGGGCAAATCGTAGAAAAAATCCTGTCGTTTCATGGACGTTTTTGTTACACCGTTCCTTCGCAAATTTGTTGACATCAATGCTACATAATGCTACAATGAAATGTGAAAAATGTCAAGTGAATATCCGCTCTTGGCGGCTCTGTTTCTTGTATTTAGAAAGGATTGACAAACTTATGAAACAATTCAACGTCGGTATCATCGGTTGTACCGGTATGGTGGGACAACGCTTCGCCACCCTGCTGGCGGATCACCCGTGGTTTAACGTGACCGCTTTGGCCGCCAGCCCCCGTTCGGCCGGCAAGTCGTACGAAGAAGCGGTCGGTGCTCGTTGGGCAATGACCGAGCCGATGCCCGAAAAACTCAAGAAGATGACCGTGTTGGACGCGGCAGATGTTTCAGCCGTGACCGCGCTTGTCGACTTTGTGTTCTGCGCTGTGGATATGAAAAAGGATGAGATCCGCGCGCTGGAAGACACCTACGCCAAAGCGGAATGCCCCGTGGTATCCAACAACAGTGCCCATCGCGGCACGCCCGACGTCCCGATGATCATTCCGGAACTCAACCCCGAGCATATGGAGATCATTGCCGCGCAACGGAAACGTCTCGGCACCAAACGCGGGTTTGTGGCGGTGAAATCCAACTGCTCGCTCCAAAGCTACGTGCCCGCGTTGTTCCCGCTTTCCAAATTCGGCATCACCAAATCGCTCGTGTGCACCTATCAAGCCATTTCCGGTGCAGGTAAAACGTTCGAGCGTTGGCCCGAAATGGTGGACAACGTGATCCCCTACATCGGCGGTGAGGAAGAAAAATCCGAAAAAGAACCGCTGAAAATTTGGGGCACCATCGAGAATGGTGAGATCGTGAACGCCACCTCTCCCGAAATTACGGCACAATGCTTGCGCGTGCCGGTGTCCGACGGTCACTTTGCGGCGGTGTTCTGCAGTTTTGAGAACAAACCCTCCAAAGAAGAGATCATCGAGATCTGGAACACGTTCAAAGGTCGTCCGCAAGAACTCGAACTGCCCAGCGCTCCCAAACAATTCCTGCACTATTTTGAAGAAGACAATATGCCGCAAACCAAGTTGCACCGCGGCCTTGAAAACGGTATGGCGGTGTCGCTCGGCCGTTTGCGCGAGGATTCGCAGTACGACTACAAGTTTGTCGGTTTGTCCCACAACACCCTGCGCGGCGCGGCAGGCGGCGCGGTCTTGTTGGCCGAACTGCTGTGTGCCGAAGGCTATATGGACTAATTCCTAAAATTTCATAACAGGAGGTCTTTTCATGAGCAAACCCGCCATTTTTACCGGCGCGGGCGTGGCGCTTGTCACCCCTATGCACCCCGACGGACGTATCAATCATGAGAAATACCGGGAACTCATCGATTTTCAAATCGAAAACGGTACCGACGCCATCATTGCCGTCGGCACTACCGGTGAAGCCTCTACCCAAAATTACGAAGAGCACGCGTTGGCCCTCAAAACCGCCATCGAACACACGGCGGGGCGTGTATCGGTGATCGCCGGCACAGGATCCAATGACACCGAACACTGCATTCGTTTGTCTACCGACGCGAAAGCAATGGGAGCGGACGGCTTGTTGCTGGTTACTCCCTATTACAACAAAACCTCGCAACGCGGTCTCATTGCGCACTACACCAAAATCGCAAACAGCGTAGATATTCCGATGATTCTCTACAACGTGCCTTCCCGCACGGGGGTGAACATTCAGCCCCAAACGGTGGCTACGTTGTATGAACTGCCGCAGATCGTGGCCATCAAGCAGGCCAACCCCGATCTGGCGCAAACGGCGCAAATTGCCGCACTGTGTGACATTGACATCTATTCAGGCAACGACGATCTTATTGTGCCGATGATGTCGCTCGGTGCCAAGGGTGTCATTTCGGTGCTGTCCAACGTGGTGCCGCGCGAAACGCACGAGATGTGCGCCGCGTGGCTGCGTGGCGACGTGGAGACCGCCAAGCGGTTACAACTCACCTATTTGGATCTGGTCAATGCGCTCTTTATGGACGTCAACCCCATCCCTGTCAAAGAAGCCCTCAACCAAATGGGCTTTGCTGTGGGCGATTGTCGCTTACCGCTCTACGAGATGAGCGACGAGATGAAACAAAAAATGACGTCGGTCTTACAACGCTATTCTCTTATATAAGGAGAGTTTCTTATGACGCGAATATTGTTATGCGGTTGCAACGGCAAAATGGGCCGTGCGGTGACCGCCTGTGTGGCTGAGCGAGACGATTGCGAGATTGTGGCGGGAATTGACGTGAATACCGCCGTTCACAATGCGTATCCCGTTTTCGCTTCGCTTGCCGATTGTACGGTTTCGGCAGACGTGATCGTGGATTTTTCACATCCTTCCTGCCTTGACGGTATGTTGACGTATGCCACCGAAAACGGCGTGCCCGCCGTGATCTGCACCACCGGTTTGTCGGAGGAACAAAAAGAGGCGATTGCGAAAGCAACTGAAAAAACCGCCATCTTTTTCAGTGCCAATATGTCACTGGGCGTGAGTTTGTTGGCGGAACTTGCCAAAAAAGCGGCCGCCGTGCTCGGCACCGACTTTGACGTGGAGATCATCGAAAAACACCACAATCAAAAGGTGGATGCACCGTCCGGCACCGCCTTGATGCTGGGCAATGCCGTGCGCGAGGGGTTGCCTTATGAGGCACACAACGTTTACGACCGCCACGCGGTACGTCAAAAACGCGACCCGCACGAAATTGGTTTCAGTGCCATTCGCGGCGGCACCATCGTGGGCGAACACGACGTGTTGTTTGCGGGGCGTGACGAATGCATCACTCTCTCCCACTCCGCCACCTCCAAGCAAGTATTTGCGGTGGGCGCGGTCAATGCGGCGGTATTTCTAAATGGCAAACCCGCGGGATCGTATTCTATGAAAGATTTAGTCGGATAACGAAAAGAGCGGAGGAAGCTGGTGCTTCCTCCGCTTTTTTTGAAACCGCGCTTATTTACGCTCAAAGGATTGGCAGTCGACACACTCGCACATGGTCGGATTGCTTTCGTGCGTACCGACTTTGATGCTGTTCAGCGAGCAGTAGTTCTCCATACCGCAGTGATAGCGGCATTGATCCACCGTACAATGAATGGAACGGTTTTCTTGACAGTTGGCCATTTCGTGTCCCCTCCTTTATTTGGTTTCACGAATAGTATGTCCCGTTTTACGTTTTATAAACAACAAAAAAACCGTTGTGCGGAACACCGCACAACGGTTTTTACTTTTATGATCAAGCGCCGGTTTTTACAGCCTCGAAATCTTCTTCGATTTCCGCAGAGGGTTTTTGTTTACCGAGCAGCGACACGAGCACGATCACGATGGAGGAAACGATGAAAGCGGGCAACAATTCGTAGATCGCGAACACACCGCCAAGCTGAGAAATCACCAATTTCCAAATAAACACCATCGCCGCACCGCTGACCATACCGCAAACGGCACCCATCTGCGTGGTGCGTTTCCAGAACAGCGAGAACAGCATCAGCGGGCCGAAGGTGGCGCCGAAGCCGGCCCACGCGAAGGACACCAAACTGAAGATGATGCTCTTCTCATCCAAAGCGAGAAGAACCGCGATCACGGCGATCACGAGCAAGGTGATACGGGAAACTTTCATCACCTGTTTGTCGGTCGCATTCTTTTTGAACAGACCTTGATACACGTTCTTCGCAAACGCGGAAGCCGCGATCAACAGATACGAGTCGGACGAACTGATGGTGGCGGCCAAGATGCCCGCCATCACGAAGCCGGCCAACAGCGGAGGCAAGAACGAGGTGGACAGCGTGATGAAAATGCTTTCCGCCGACGATTTGCCAAGGTGAGCCGTCGGGAACAATTGACGGCCGACAATACCGATAAACACCGCCACGGCGAGAGAGATCACAACCCACACCATCGCAATGCGGCGGGACATTTTGAGTTCCTTTTCTTCACGGATCGCCATAAAGCGCAACAGCACTTGCGGCATACCGAAGTAGCCAAGACCCCACGCCAACATCGAGCAGATGCTGAGAGCGCCGTAAGGTGCCGGCTCACCAAACACGGGTTTACCGGCTTCCACCAATTGTTCACCGGTTTCACCGAGCGTGGGCGTTGCCAAACCGAAGAAATCAAGGAAACCGGGAATCTCGCGTGCGTTTTCGAACACCGCGCCGATACCGCCGGCCTTCACCGTGCTGATAATGACGATGACCGTGAGCGCCACGATCATCACGACACCCTGCATAAAGTCGGAAGCGCTTTCCGCCAAGAAACCGCCGAGCAAGGTGTAGAGAAGCACAAACACCGCACCGAGGATCATCATCGTCACATAAGGCGTACCAAACAAGGTGGAGAACAATTTACCACAGGTCACAAAGCAGCTCGCCGCATACACGGTAAAGAAAATGAGAATGAACAGTGCCGCCACCGTCATAATGATCTTCTTCTTTTCGCGGAAACGGTTGGAGAAAAACTCCGGCAAGGTGATGGAGTTGTTCGCACGCACGCTGTAACGGCGCAAGCGCTTGGAAACGAGCAACCAGTTCAAATAGGTACCGATCGCCAAACCGATCGCCGTCCACGCCGCATCGGCAAGACCGCACCAATAGGCGACACCGGGAAGACCCATCAACAACCAACCGCTCATATCCGAGGCTTCCGCACTCATCGCGGTAACCCACGGGCCGAGCGAACGACCACCCAAGAAATAATCTTCTGAACTTTTGTTGGCGCGCTTGGCAAAAAGCACACCAATCACGATCACGGCGGCCATATAAATGATCATCGCAATCAAGATCTGTATGGTATTGCTATCCATACCCATTCCTCCTATGCATACAAAATGTATAAATATTCGTTATTTTACCACAAAAGGCGCACATTCGTCAATAAGTATTCACAAATTAACCTTCGGCGACTTCCACTAAAATATCGCGAATTTCTTGTGCGCCTTCCCCCGTTACCGCGGAGAAAGGAACACACTGCACCCCTTCAAATTCCGCCAATTCCTCTTCCAAGGCGGCCAAGCGTTTGGCACGTTCCGTTTTGTTTAGTTTATCGGCTTTGGTGAGCACAATAAGAAACGGCAATTCGCATTGCACCAAATAATCAATCATCTGCAGGTCGTCCGCGGTGGGCGGATGGCGCATATCGACGAGTTGCAACACCAGACGCAGGTCGCGGTCGTCATCAAAATAATGTTCAATGGTGCGACTGAAGCGTTGTTTTTCCGCGGCGGAGACTTTTGCGTAACCGTACCCGGGAAGATCGACCAGACGCATCGTATCCAACTTATAGAAGTTGATGGTCGCGGTCTTGCCGGGGGTGGCGCTGGTGCGCGCCAAATTTTTACGGTTAAGCAATTTGTTGATGAGCGACGATTTGCCGACGTTGGAACGACCCGAAAACGCAATTTCCGGCAAGGTGGACTCGATAAGCTGACTGCTCAGACCGGCCGAGGTCTCATACACGGCAGATTCAATTTTCATTGTCGCTCACCTCGTTACTGCAATACAAGCGCGGTCTCCACCACGGTATCCACCGTTTTGGCGGTGACAAAACGCACTTTTTTCTTCACGACCTCGTCCACTTCGGCAAGATCGGGTTCGTTATCTTTCGGGATGACCACGGTGGTCATATGGTGGCGGTAGGCCGCCATCGTTTTTTCCTTTAATCCACCGATGGGCAACACCTTGCCGCGCAGGGATATCTCCCCCGTCATCGCCACGTCGTGCCGCACGGGAATACCCGTCAGCGCGGAGATCATTGCCGTGGCCATCGTGACGCCCGCCGAAGGACCGTCTTTTGGGACGGCGCCTTCCGGCACGTGAATGTGAATGTCTTTGGTTTTGTAGAAATCCTTGTCGATGTTCCAACGGTCGGTGCGCGAACGCACGTAGCTGATGGCGGTGCGCGCCGATTCTTTCATCACGTCGCCGAGCGATCCCGTCAATTCGATCTTGCCGTTGCCGTCAAGTACCGCCACTTCGATGGGCATCGTTTCACCCCCGACCGCCGTCCAAGCCAAACCGTTAACCACGCCGATCTCGTTCACACGGTCGCTGTTTTCTTCCTTGAACTTTCGCGGACCGAGATAGTCAGCCAAATTCTTGGCGGTCACCGACACGCAGTCGGCTTCACTTCCCACAATTTTCTGTGCGGTTTTGCGACACACAGTGGCAATGCAGCGTTGCAAGTTGCGCACGCCGCCTTCGCGGGTGTATCCGTCGATCATTAAACGAAGTGCATCGGCACTGATCTTCAGTTGTGAAGCGGAAAGTCCGTTCTCCGCCAACTGCTTTTTGATCAAATGGCGCTTAGCAATGTTGTATTTCTCCTCCGCGGTGTAACTCGACAACGTGATAACGTCCATACGGTCGTACAGCGGAGCAGGAATTTCGTCGGCATTGTTGGCGGTGGTAATAAACAGCACCTGCGACAAGTCGACGGGGACTTCCACGTAGTGATCCACAAAGGCTTTGTTTTGCTCGGTATCTAATACTTCAAGCAGCGCCGACGACGGATCGCCGTTATAACTGTGGCTGAGCTTGTCCACTTCATCGAGCAGTACCAGCGGATTCATCGTTTTCGCCTTGGTGATGGCGGTAACGATGCGGCCGGGCATCGACCCGATGTAGGTTTTGCGATGACCGCGAATCTCCGATTCGTCTTTCACACCGCCGAGCGATACACGCACGTATTCGCGGCCGAGTGCTTCGGCAATCGACTTCGCAATGGACGTTTTGCCAACGCCGGGAGGGCCAACCAAACAGATGACCTGCCCTTTCGCGCCTTCGGTGAGGCAACGCACGGCAAGCAATTCCAGAATGCGTTCTTTCACCTTTTGCAGACCGTAATGGTCGCGCTCCAAAATTTTGCGAGCACGCTCCAAATCAAGCGTTTCCTTGGAATAGGTGTTCCACGGGATCTCCAAACAAATGTCAAGATAGTTGCGCGTGACCGTCGCTTCGTGCGAGCCGAAGGGCATTTTGGAAAGGCGATCACATTCTTTGAGCAATTTTTCCGCCGTTTCTTCCGTCAAAGACAACGCACGGATCTTGCCGCGCAATTCTTCCGCTTCTTCAAGCGGCGAATCGTTCTCACCGAGTTCATCGGCAATGGCTTTCATCTGCTCATGCAGATAATAATCCCGTTGATTTTTGTCCATCGAGCGTTGAACCTGTTGCTCAATGCCGCGTTCCAACTGCAACACCGCGGTTTCATCCGCCAACATGGTAAGCAGCCGTTCCATCCGCTCGGCCATATCCAACGTTTCCAGCAACGCCTGTTTTTCTTCCGGCGGCGCCGGCAAGGCGGCAGTAACACGGTCAGCCATTTCGCCCGCGCGACGCAGTGACAGTATTTGTGCGGTGTTATCGGGTGTCTCGCCCGATAAGCTTATGTATTGCTCATACGCCAAACGGCATTGCCGCACGTAGGCACGCTCCAACAACGGATCGATGATGGGACGCTGCAGACATTCGCGCACTTCTGCTTCGAAATACGGTTCACTCTGCAACACGGCGCGAACGCGTGCGCGATACAGCCCCTCGATTGCCACACGAAACGTATCCGACGGCATTTTAAGCACTTGGCGCACACGGGCAACAACACCTACCGTGCACAGATCGTCGATGGTAGGGTCTTCTACCGCCATATCCTTTTGTGCGACCAAAAATAAACATTGATCGTTGTTGACGGCTGCTTCCAAGGCTTTGACCGATTTTTCGCGCGCGACCTCAAAATGCAACGTCGTTTGCGGAAACGGTACCAACCCGCGTAAGGCCAACAACGGGTAGGTGGTTGCTCGGGCAACCCGTTTTTGTACTCCCATAGTAGGATTCTCCTGTTATGATATAGAATGCGAAACGTCAGCAGGCAAAACGCCTGCTGACGAAAATTAGGCTGTTACCTTGTGACGATGAGCAGGTTTTTTACCGGGGGTTTTGATGCGCGACGGTTTTCTTTCCGGATCGCGAATCAATTCCGGTTCGGCCCCCTCATCCACACAATCTTTGTGAATGATGACCTTTTGAACCGTATAATCGGTCGGCAGGTCAAACATCAAGCGGGTCAGCAGTTCTTCCATCACGGAACGAAGGCCACGCGCACCGGTGTTGCGCTTGAGCGTTTTTTCGGCGATGGCGCGCAACGCTTCTTCGTCAAATTCCAGCTCCACGCCGTCCATCTGCAAAAGACTGGTGTATTGTTTGAGCAACGCGTTCTTCGGGGTGCTCAAGATCTTGACCAGCGCTTCCACATCGAGCGGTTGCAACGCCGTGATGACCGGCATACGACCGACCAATTCGGGAATGAGCCCGAATTTAATCAGGTCGTGCGGAACAACTTGGCGATACATCTCCCCTTGTTCGGCACTCTTTTTGGACTTGACTTCGTTGCCGAACCCGAGCGAGCCGGAGGAAGTGCGTTTTTCGACGATCTTCTCGATGCCGTCAAACGCACCGCCGAGGATGAACAAAATATTGCTTGTATCCACTTGAATGAATTCTTGTTGCGGATGTTTGCGCCCGCCGCCGGGAGGCACGTTGGATACCGTGCCCTCCAAAATTTTCAGCAGTGCTTGTTGCACACCCTCACCGCTCACGTCACGGGTGATGGAAGGATTTTCGCTGCGCCGCGCGATCTTATCGATCTCGTCCACGTAAATGATGCCGCGTTCGGCACGTTCCACGTTGCCGTCGGCCGCTTGCAACAAGCGAAGCAGGATGTTTTCCACGTCTTCACCCACGTAGCCCGCTTCCGTCAACGTAGTGGCATCGGCAATGGCAAACGGTACGTTCAGCGTTTTGGCAAGCGTTTGCGCCAACGCGGTTTTGCCTACACCGGTAGGACCGAGAAGCAACACGTTACTTTTGCCGAGTTCCACGTCCGATTCGCTTTGCATAAAAATGCGTTTATAGTGGTTATACACCGCCACCGATAAGGCGACTTTAGCTTCGTCTTGCCCGATAACGTATTGGTCGAGCGCCTCTTTGATCTCGTGAGGCGTCGGCAGGACAAACGAGTCTTCCTCCACGTTTTTGCGACGAGAAGTTCCGTCGCCGCCCGTCAAAATGTCACTGCACAGTTCAATACACTCATTGCAGATGTACACGCCGGGTCCGGCGATCAAGCGGTATACTTCATCTGCCGCTTTGCCGCAAAACGAACAACATACTTCGCGCTCTTCATCGTTGATCGACATAGCGTGTTTCCTTTCTTAGGCCCGTTTTTCGATAACCTTATCGACGATACCGTAACGAACGGCGTCTTCCGCCGTCATCCAATTGTCGCGATCGGTATCCCGTTCGATCACCTCTTTGGGTTGACCGGTCATTTCGGCAAGCAACGTGTTCATACGGTTGCGAATGAACAAAATGTGCTCCGCCTGAATTTTGATATCGCTGGCTTGGCCTTTGGCGCCGCCGAGCGGTTGATGGATCATAATTTCGCTGTTGGGCAGTGCCAAGCGTTTGCCTTTGGCACCCGCCGCCAACAAAAACGAACCCATACTGGCCGCCATGCCGATGCAGATGGTGGACACGTCACATTTGATAAATTGCATCGTGTCGTAGATCGCCATACCGGCAGAAATGGAACCGCCGGGGCTGTTGATATACAAGTGGATGTCCTTATCGGGGTCTTGCCCTTCCAGATACAACAACTGTGCCACCACAAGCGACGCCGTTGCATCGTTCACTTCGTCAGACAACATAATGATACGGTCGTTCAGCAAACGAGAGAAAATATCGTAACTGCGTTCGCCGCGACTGGTTTGTTCAACAACATACGGGACTAAACTCATTTCGGTTCTTCCTTTCCATATGGCATAGCATATTGAATATGGGCACTTTTACAAAACTTAATCGGCTTTTTCCGCTTTCTTCGCTTTGGTGGGTTTCACGGCGCTGCTCTTCACGAGATCCATCGCCTTGCTGACCGCCAAGTCGGCCGACAATTCTTTTTCGGGGATAAAGGACTTGATCTTCTCCACGTCCATCTTGTATTGCTCGGCATATTCGGCAAAACGGGCTTCGATCTCTTCCGCCGTGGGAACGATGTTTTCGAGAGCCACGATCTTTTCGAGCGCCAAGCGCACCTTCACGGTCTTCTCGGCTTGCTCACGGAAACCGGCGCGGAAGCTGTCCATATCCATACCGGTGTATTTGAGGTAGGTCTCCAGATCCAGACCTTGTGCCTGCAGACGGTAGGCAAAATCACGCACGTTGTCGTCTACACGGTTGTTGTACATCGCTTCGGGGATCTCGCCCTTCACGTTTTCCACCAACAAATTAATGATATCAGTCTCAAACGCTTCTTCCGCAGCGGCATCTTTTTGCTTTTTGATGTTCGCCTTCACGTCGGCTTTCAGCTCGTCAAGCGTATCGAACTCGCTGCAATCTTTGGCAAAATCGTCGTTGAGTTCGGGAAGTTCTTTGACTTTGATCTCGTGCAGTTTGCACTTGAACACGGCGGGTTTGCCGGCAAGTTCGGTCGCGTGGTATTCCTCGGGGAAGGTGACGTTGACGTCAAATTCTTCTTCGGGTTTTTTGCCCACGATCTGATCTTCAAAACCGGGGATAAATTGGCCGGAGCCGAGCACGAGCGAGAAGTTCTCGGATTTGCCGCCGTCGAACGCCACGTCGTCCACATAACCGTCAAAATCAAACACCACGGTATCGCCGTTTTGCGCGGCACGATCTTCCACCGTCACCAAACGGGAGTTGCGGTCTTGCATCTTGGCGAGTTCGGCATTGATGTCCGCTTCTTTGACGGAAACGGTTTTCTTCGCCGCTTTGAGGCCTTTATATTCGGTCACTTCGATCTCGGGTTTCACAGTGATGACCGCCGTGAATTTGAGACCCTCTTTGTCCACCGACGTCACATCGAAATCAATTTGATCTTCCACGTACTCATAGCCGGATTCGGTGATCGCCGCTTCCAACGCGGAAGGATAGATCGCGTTGACAGCGTCTTCGTAAAACACGCCTTCACCGTAGATCTTCTCGACGTATGCACGAGGCGCTTTGCCCTTACGGAAGCCGGGAACGTTGATCTTGCCGATGTTCTTTTTGTAAGCAGCGGCAACGGCTTTCTCAAATTCTTCTGCGCCTACCTCGATCTCGAGTTTGACGCGATTGGTCTCCACTTTGGTTGCATTTTTTAATGCCATGATAATTGCCTCCTTGGATTTTTCTTATCCGATTATTAAAATTCGAATTATTATACCACACTTTTTTGAAGAATGCTACTATTATTTTATTTTTTTAAGAAAAAGAAATA
>JAFSFY010000026.1 GCA_017434985.1 Clostridia bacterium
CAATTTTTCTTGCCAAGAATACCGACAGGAAGAAAAACAATACCAATGCAACACCGCCAAAGATCAGTGTATAACGGAACAAGGTCAAAGCGTTCTCATTGACAACGGTGTTATCCATGAAAGTAACGAGAGTATATCCACCTTTATCCTCTTTATAGAAGGCAAGATTATCATCTGTGCCGTACTGTCTGTTTTCTTTAATAATGCTCTGTGCCAGTTTCTTTAGATTATCATCGGAATGCACCGTTGGAGGTTCGTTTTTTATTTCAAGAATATCACCATCATAGGAGACAGCAACCGTGTAGAATGTGGACAACTGAAACATTGGTGATTGGGGATCAAAACCGGGATTAAAACCGTTATTACCGTCAGGTCTTGGTCTGTTCGGTGGTATCATACCTTCAAAAGATTGAGGGAGTACGTACATTTCGGCATGTGCCTGTAGCATTTCTTGATTTTGCTTCGACATTTCAAAATAACTTGATGCGTAAATAACGCCAAGCGTTCCCACCCACAAAAGCACAAGAATCGACATTATGGCGGCAACGATTTTTCTTCTCGATTTTTTAAACATCGTCACACCTCAGTTCGTATCCGATACCACGCACCGCTTTGATTTCGGTTTTCGCTTCCACATAAGAGAGTTTTTTGCGTGTAAAGGACATATATACTTCCACATTATTATACTCGGCATCGCTCTCAAATCCCCAAATCTTCACAGCCAACTGTTCACGGGTAAGGATCTGACCGCTGTTTGCAATTAAATATTCAAGGATGCGGTATTCTTTTTCGCTGAGCCGTACACTCTGACCATTCGTTGTGCAGGATAAGGTAAGTGTGCTTGTATCCAGCGTTATATCTCCGAAGGACAAAATACCATCGGCAGTACCGAGTGTTCTTCTGCCGAGCGCACGAAGACGTGCAAGAAATTCTTTTGTCATAAACGGCTTTGTCAAATAATCGTCTGCGCCGCTGTCAAGCCCCGTCACCTTATCATCAAGCTCTGCTTTGGCGGTGAGCATCAATATCGGCGTTGCAATACCATTACGGCGAACTCTTTTTGCAATTTCATAGCCATTCATACCGGGGAGCATAACGTCAAGAATAACAATGTCATAAATATTGCTTTCAATTGCGGCTAAACCATCCAACCCATTGGCAAAATGATCGACTTCATATTTTTCAAGACGCAGGATTTCGCAAAGTGCCTGCGCCATTCTTTTTTCATCTTCAACGAGTAAAATCCTCATAGGGACACCTCCACACATAGGGTGACAAGATTCGAACTTGTCACGTCTTACAAACGATAAATTGCCGTTCGCCGTTGCCTTGTCGCTTGTAATCCGTTAGGATAACGGCGCTTCGCGGCTTAGGCGATCCAACAATTTCTCAGTTTGTAAGAGCATAGCGTTTCTGCCGCCGAATTTTTCGTGCGGTGAAACGCGAAATTTGCCGTAAGGCTTTCGCCTTACAAAAATAAGCGCAAAGCCGCACGGATAAAGGCGGCGTGCGAAACCGTGGCAAGGTTCGAGTCTTGCCACCCTAACCATTATACCATAAAAGATTGAAAAATCATTGAAAAATTAAAAATCGACAGCGATATCCGCTGTCGACTCTTAAACTATTTTTTTGTACGACCGAGCTTTACAAGTTCATATCGTTCATCGCACATTGCCGCAACTTCGGGTGAATGGCTTACTAAAATAACACATTTTTCTTGATTTGCAAGTTCACGGAAGATATTCATAATTTCATTTTGTGTTTCGGTGTCGAGGTTTCCTGTGGGTTCATCTGCGAGGATAATATCGGGATTGTAGGAAAGCGCGCGTGCAATGGCAACACGCTGTTGCTGACCGCCCGATAATTTAAGCACACGGCGGTTTGCTTCATCCTCGTCAAGACCAACGCTGTGAAGAAGCTCTATAGCTCTTTGCTTTTTGTTTTTACACTTATATCCTGCAACATCCATTGATAAGATAACATTTTCAAGAGCCGTATATTTGGTAATCAAATTAAAACTTTGGAATACCACTCCGATGTATTTGGATCGGAAGGTGTATTTATCAATTTTAGCAACATTCTTATCTTCGTAGAGAATCTCACCATTAGTAGGCTTCGCAAGTCCCGAAAGGAGAGATAAAAGCGTAGTTTTACCGGCACCCGATTTGCCTATAATGCAGTACATTTTTCCTTTTTCAAACTCGTATGAAACGTTCTGCAGTACGGGGGTTCTGTCATACGAAAAGCAGATGTTTTGAAGCGATAAAATAGCCATAACTTTTTCTCCTTTCTTAATCTCTGTTTGCAAGAATCTTTAACGGATCGTATCGCATAATGAACAACACGGAAGCAAGACTTGCAACAAGTGTCAAAAGCAGTCCTACACCGAGCATTTGAAATACAACGGTCAGATTCATTGCGGAGTTTACTTCAGTAATATAATTTTCTGCACCATTAAACATATTCTCAAAAGGATTCTTTCCGCCACCCATATCATCGGGAATATCCGAAGGTATACCACCGGGCATGCCGCCCATATTGCCGCCGGGCATTCCGCCGCCGAAATTACCGGGACGGCCAAAGTTTTCTTCCATTTGAGTTTGTTGTGAATTCTGACTCTCAACTTGACCTTCCAAAAGTGCGTTAGTAACAGGAAGAGAACTTACCGCACCGATACCTGCACCGATAATAACGGCAATCATAGTCACAACAAGGATTTCACACATAAACTGTGCGGCAACCTTCCACTTTTTCATACCCATTGCAGTCAGCACGCCAACTTCATATTTGCGTTCACGCACGTTAAAAATATTGAGAACAATGAGAATGATTGCACCAATAATAAGGATAACGACGAGGAACCAACCCGCCATTGTGCTGAGAGTGTTCAGCGGAGTTAAGCTGTTCTCAAAGGCGGCAAGGTCAGGTGATGATACGGTGTAAGAATCATCAAGACCGAGTGTGCGAACCTCTTCCTCAAAAGCATAGTATTTTTCGGTATTTGCAAAGACATAGGTTGCCGAGATGGAACCGGTAACAGCGCTATCACTTTCTCTACCTGTGTTCTCATCGGTAATGGTTGTAGAAACCTCATCCGAAGCATCGAGAACGGTCTGCAATGCGGCAGCACTCATATAAATTTGGTTGGCAGGATCTTGGCTCTTGCCAAACATAGACATTGAAAAGTCGTTGTTCGAAGAACTTGTATATAGTCCTACGATTTTGAGTTCATAGGTTTCGGTCTCTACAGACGGGTTGGTAAGAACAATCGTATCGCCTACAGACAACTCATTGAAAATTGCAAGTTCTTCAGAGATAACACATTCTTTCTCGGTTGTGCCTTCCTCGAACATAGTACCGCCTTCCAAAACGGAAGCCGTTCCGTCGATAAAAGCGGTCATCGAACTGTCGCTGCTGTAACCGATAACCGAGAAATCCGATGAGCTGAACATTCCTTTGCCGCCACGATCACCGCCGGGAAATCCCATTGAGCCGCCAAATCCACCAAAGCCGGAGTTCGACTGACTTTCCTCATCTTCGGTTTCATCGGTTACAGGTTCTAAATCATCATTGCCGTTAAAAGCGGCGGTGAGCGTATAATAAAAATCCTGAACGGATTCAGCATCTGCGTATGTTTGATATTCTTCAAGGGTCAGCGAAGACGCATTCCCCATCATATCTTTAAATTGGTCACGGTCAAAACCGCCACCGCCTTGGCCTTTTCCTCCGCCCATCATATCGTTCATCATAGAACTTCTGTCATACGATATTGTTGCCGTGATACTCAGTTCTGAAAGTGTGCTTTCTTTGGCACTTTCAGCGGCTTGTCGGATAGACAAACCAAGACAAGCAGATACAGCAATTACAAGTGCGATAATGCTGATTAAAACATTACGCCCTTTTGATCTGCCAATACATCTTAAAGCATTTTTTATAATGTACATAATCATTTTCCTTTCTCGGAATTTCATCCTACGATACATCATTATACATAGTCACATTGAAGAAAGATTGAAAATGAAAAAATTCAAAAAGACAATAAAACACCAAATAAAAAAGACGGCAGAGAGATGATAATCTCCCTGCCGCCGTTATCTTAAAATAAGAAAAGACAGTATTGCATTTGCCATACTGTCATCTTCTTAGCACTCTTCAATTGGCTTATTTCATAGATGTTCAAAACTTCCTTATGAGAAGCACCCTTTTGCGGTGCCCGTTATTTTTTGTGTATACGGTGGGACTCGAACCCTGAGAGGGTGAGCGGTGTTAAAAAACAGTCCGGTGGACTGTTTTTAACCGCGAATCCGAAGTTGTCGGAGAGGTACTCGAAGACAACGAGGAACAAAGACGCGCTTGCGCGGATTTGTCCCTTCGGGCGCGCCAATTGTTATTGGGGCGTCGAGGGCGCCGTCCCCTGCAGCCTTCCTGCCCCTTGCGTTTTACCGCTTTTTATGGTATTGTGTTCCTAACGAAGGAGGCCTTGCTATGTATTTAACCAACAAACAACGGCGCAAAATTCGGCTACTCACAGGCACGTATATCGCAATTGGTGCGATCTCGTTGCTTGCGTTTCTCGCGTTTGGCCCTTACAACGAGGACCTCACGTTGCTGATCCTCGGCCTGTTAATGTTGCTGCTGAGTCCCGTTATTTATAAGGTTGGGCGTTATGGTGAAGGGCAAGCCAAACTAATCAACAAAGGCAACAAATTGGTTCTGGGGCAACTGCGCCCCGCGGAATTTTTGCAGATATACGAAGAAACGCGAAATAACCCTGACAACGTGATGGCCGAGCCAAAATTCGATGTGTTGCAGATGGTGTTGCTGGCCTATGACGTTCTCGGAAAAACCGAAGAAGCGTTCGACACCTTTGCGTTGATGGCCACCGTCGCGCCGGAAAAGAAACGGCATCTGTTGAAAGGATTGCAAGCCTCTCTTTTGTACGGAAGCGGCAAGGTGGAACAAGCCGAAAAACTGTACACCGAACTGTTGAATACCAAGTTGGATATAATGGCCGCGGCCGTGATGAACGCGCTCACCAACGCCGACCGCGCGATGGCGCGAGGCGATTTTGCCACGGCAGAAGCCTATTTCAATCGCACGCTGGCACAAACCTTCCCCAAACCCAATCCGTTGGGCGTGGTGCAAACACATTTTAATTTAGCGACCATATATCTCAAAACCAACCGCGCAGAAGAAGCCAAAGCCCACCTGGATTATTGTATTGCGCACGGCGGCGAAACCATTTTTCAATCCCAATCGCAAACTTTACGCAACAACTTGTCATAAACCAAAACCGCTCCGCCTGTCAAAAGGCGGGGCGGTTTGCTTATTCTCTCTCATCCTGCGCATACACAGAGCAAACGTATTGCCTCGGTGTGGTTCCCAGTTGTTTTTTAAACAGGCGATATCCGTATGCGGCATCGGCAATACCGACGTTTTCACACGCGGTGCGGAAATCCACATTTTTATACGCCATCAATTCCGCCATCAGCACGGCTTTTCGGTGGTTAACGTATTGACGGACGGGAACACCGTTTACCCGCTTGAAAACCGCGTTGACGTAATTGGGCGAACGCCCCACCACGGCCGCCACGCGCTCCAAAGACGTATCATCGCGCAGATGACCCTCGATCCACCGCGAAACGTTGTTTGCCAACAAGCGCTCCGACGGGACGATTGCCGACAGTCCCTTGCGACAGCTGTCGTCCAGTTCGGCCAGTATTCCCAAAGCGGCCGCCACACAACATTGCTCGTTTTCCGCGCGCGATTGTTGCAATTTGGCCACGATATCGCTCATTTTTCGCCCGATCCGTTTGGCATCTTCGCACGGGCGGAAAACCATCGGTAACAACAACCCCGCCGACCCTTCCGGCCCCTCGATTTCGACTTTGAAGCGCGATAACAAAAACTCACATCGCAGTTGAATGCTGGTGTGGGAATGCGGTGTATTGTCCACTGTTTCAAAGCGAAGCGGCAGTTCGCGGAACAACAAGAACAAACTGCCTTGCGGCACGTCTATCGTTTCGTTTTCCAAAGAAATGCGCATATCGCCCGACCAAACGTACACCAATTCAAAACTGCCATCGGCTATCCCGTAAAACTGACGATAGTTTTCCGCATAAAAATGGTGGGCAAACCCCATTGTCGGTAACGTTTGCAAATTGAGTTGGAAATACATTGTCGTCATCTCCTTGACAAGTATTCTACCATTTCATCGTTGTTTTGTCCACTGTTTTTTGTTTTGTGGATTGCACCGACGTTCTCCCGTTTCGTATAATAAGAAAAAACGCGAGGAGGAATTTTTATGAAAAAATTGGCCTATTTCTTTTTTGACGATGTGATTTGGACGTTGCGCGACATTGCCCGTGAACGCCCCGCGTCGATCTTCGACAACTTCTTTTTGAAAGACCTCAAACATCACCACGAAGCCTACGGCGCCAAATTCCAACTGAATCTTTTTTACCGCACCGACTTCTACTACGGCAACGACGAGTTTACCCTTGCGGATATGCCCGACGCGTACAAAGCGGAGTTTGAAGCGGCGTCCGATTGGCTGAAATTTGCCGTCCACTCCAAACAAGAATTTCCGGATTATCCGTTCGTCAATATGGATTATAAAGATGCGTATGAGATCAGCCAAGCCATCATGAACGAGATTCGCCGTTTTGCGGGCGAAAACTCCATCACTTACGGTATGACGCCGCACTGGGGTCCCGCCAGTTTGGATGCTTGCCGCGCGTTCCGCGATTGCGGCGTGAGAATGATGTGGGCATCAGCGGGTGAAACTCAACCCTATAACGGTGATCCCGACAGTTTGCCCTACGGCCACGCCGCCCGTTTGCTCAACAACCGCAAGCCCGAAACGATGTTGTTCACCCGCAATTCGTTCGACGTAGCCATCACTCGCTCCGTCTGCGGTTACAACCACCTTTCCACCGAAGAGGGCGCGGCCACGTTGCACAGCACCTATCTGCATTACGACCCCAAAACGGATCTGTATTTCCGCGATATGGGTCTCCTCTCTCCCCTCAACACCTATCCGTCTATTGAGGTGATGGAGCAAGATTTGGCAACGGGTATGGACTACGAATTTCTGTCGGTTGCCACCCACGAGCAATATTCCTATCAAGAGTATTACGGGTATCTGTCCGACCACGGTGAGCGCATCCGTCGTGCGTGTGAAATGTTGTACGAAAATGGATTCACCTTCATCTACGCCGACGAATTGGTGCCTAACTAACGCAATGCGACCCTCGCCCGATAACGGCGAGGGTCGTTTTTTATAGCTGCGATTTTCGAAACTTGAGCGGCGTAGTGCCGCGTTGTTGCTTGAACGTTTTGGTGAAATAGGAGGCGCTGGAAAACCCGCACACCAGCGCGATCTCTTCCATCGAGAGGTTGGTGTTCCGCAACAGGTCGACCGATTTTTCGATGCGCTTTCTGTTGATGTATTCGCCAAGCGTACAATGGAAACACGCGTGGAATTTGCTGTATAAGACGCTTTTGGAAACGTTGACACGTTTAGCAATGGTCTTGATGGACAGGTCATTCTCCAAATTGTTGTGAATAAAAGCAACCGTTCGCTGCAGGATCTCACCGGCATCCGGTTTGAGCAGATTCTCGGTCAAAATATGCCCGATGAGGATCTCGGCCAGATGGGTGATCCCCTCAATTTGCATGGCATCAAACGGCAGCACATCCGCGTAATCCTTCTCCCGATCGGGATCGGGGCAAGATGGCTCGGTTTTCATTTGCCCGAAAAACAAATAACCGATGATGGTAGTGTTCCAAAAAATGGGCGACACCACGTTGGTGAGCCCGAACGGGCACACCGCCCGCTCGGCGGTACGGCTGTCGCGGCTTTTTTGCAACAAAGCGGTATCAAACGCCGCGCACCGCTTGCGACAATCGACAGTTCCCTGAATGGACTGACAATAGCGACACATCTCATGGCGGCTGGAACTGATGGGCAAAAAATCGGTGTTGAACAAGTCGATACGCGCGCCCGTTGCGCGGTAAAAATCGTCCAAGATCATGTTGATCTTCGGTACATCGTAATGAATGATCATTCGGCTGTCACCTACCTGTATTTATTATACCAACGCCCCCGTTTTTGTCAATAGATTTCGAAAAACGGGAATATAGTGACAAAACGAAGGAATTAACGTACTGTTACGCGAGTATCGTCTTTGTTATACTGAAAGTGTGGAAACCCATATCATATAAAGAAAGAGGGATATGTATGTCAAAAGCAACCGATTTTCGTTACAACACCGGCGCCACCCGCGTGCCGTGGGCCGCGGTGGGCGAAAACTACAACGTAAGCGATTTAATGGAGATCATCAAGTTCTTGATGCAAGGCGAAGGCCCCGAATATGACGCTGCCATCGCGGCTGTGAAAACGCAGGTGGAAAAACTCGATACTCTCTCCACCCCTCCCGGCAAACTGTCGCTCGGCTCCAAAGTGGAGGAGGCGGAAGAAGCTTCCAACACGTATTTGGGCACCGACAGCAGTACGTTTGTCACCAATGCCACCGCCGGTTTTGAAATTGCATACAAATACGCCAACCTGAAACCGGGTGACGAAGTGATCGTTCCCGCCATCACCTTTATCGCCACGATGGCGTATCCGTTGTCGATTGGTGCGAAACTCGTGTTTGCCGACGTCGATCCCGTAACCATCAACATGGATCCCGCCGACGTGGCACGCAAAATCACCCCCAAAACGAAGATGATCGTGCCGGTGCACATCGGTGGTTATCCCGTGGATATGGACCCGATTATGGAACTCGCACGCAAGCACAACATTTTGGTGCTGGAAGATGCCGCGCACGCGTTCGGTGCGATGTACAAGGGCAAGAAAGTGGGTACCATCGGTGATTTTGCGTCGTTCAGCTTCCACGAAGTGAAAAACATCACCGCGTTTGGCGAGGGCGGTATCGCCACCACCAACATTCCCGGATACGGCAACTATATGAAACGCGCCCGCTTCTTCGGCACGGATTTCAGCAATCCGATTCGAAACTGGTTGTACGACGTGACCGCCTTGCCCGGCAAGGAAGAACCGTTTGTGGCGGTGAACTACTCCACCACCGAAATTCAAGGCCTCGGTCTGTCGCTCCAAATTGAACGTAACGAGGACATCATCGCCGAGCGCAAACGCGCGGCCGCCTACCTCAACAGTCGTTTGGCCAGCAACCCCGCCATCCTTTGTCAAGATCTGGGCAACGAGAACATCAAACCCACCTTCCATCTGTATCTGTTGCAGATCGACCCCGAAAAAGCGGGCGGCGACATTCAAATGCTCAAGAAAAAATTGGCCGAAAAAGGCGTGACCAACATCCCCCACTTCGGTCCGCTTTACCGTTTCCGCGTGACCGAGCAGATGGGCTACAACGCCGACGAGATCGCCAAAACCTGCCCCGTTTGCGAAGAGGTGTTCTACAAACGCTTTACCCATCTGCCTTTGTACGGCCTCACGCAAGAACAACTGGATTACATGGCCGACGCGATTTTGGAATCGGTTGCCGAAATGCAAGCCGGTAAATAAATAAAGGAGGCTTCTCCATGGCTTTCTATATGGAAAAAATGACGGTGCGCGATATGAAAACCGCGCTGGAACAAACGAAAACCGTCATCATCCCTGTGGGCATCGTGGAACAACACGGATATCACCTGCCGTTGTCCACCGACATCATCAACGCCGTCAAGCCCCCCGAACTCGCCGGCGACAGACTCAATGCCGTGGTGGCGCCACCGATCAACTATTGTTTTTCGGGCGGTGAATTGCTCGGCACGGTGAATGTCAACCCCAACGTGTTTGGTTTGTACATCTCGGAAATTTGCGCCGAGTTCATTCGCATGGGGTTTGAAAACCTCATTTTGCTGCTCGGCCACGGCGGTACCGAGAACACCGAGGCACTCAAAAACAGTTTACAACTGATGTTGCGTCGTGATCACGCGTTGGCGGACAAAATCACCCTGTCGATGATGGATGCCTATGCGTTTTCGCCCACCTACCGCAACCGATTCTCGCTCAACGGGGAATTTGATTTCCACGCCGGCAGAACCGAAACCAGTTTGATGATGTATTGGGTACCCGAACTCGTGCGCGACGAGATTGTGATGGACGATGAGGACATTGCCCGTATGATGCGCACCGACCCCGATTGGTACGCCATCCACGACAAACCCATCGACCACCCCTACATTGTCGAACGAATCAAGCAACGCGACGAGATCGAGGTTGGTGTGATGGGATTCCCGGAACTGGCCACCAAAGAACTCGGAGAAAAACTCTCGAACGAAATCGTAGACGGATTGGTCGAGTATGTCGATATGCTCGAAAACCGCCGTAAAGCACAGTGAGGTGTCAACCATGAAACTGAAATGGGGCGTTATCGGGTGCGGCGGCATTGCCTATCGCCGTACCATCCCCGGTATGGTGTTGGATAACCAAAGCGAATTGGTTGCCGTGATGGATACCAACTTGGCACTTGCCGAGCAGGTGCAAAAGGAATTTCACGTACCACACGTCTTTGATTCGGAAGACGCCTTGCTGGCACTCGACGAGATCGACGCGGTATACATTGCCACCCCCGTGTTTTGTCACAAGGAACAAGTGATGAAAGCGGCGGCCGCCAAAAAGCACATTTTGCTTGAAAAACCGATGGGGCTTACCGTGGCCGAATCCGAAGAGATCGCCGCGTTCTGCAAAGCGCAAGGAGTCAAATTGGGTGTCGGCTTGATGATGCGTTTCGGCACACTGCACGAAAAAGCGCGCACCTTGGTCGCCGGTGGCGAACTCGGCGAGATCGTGTCGATGCGCGCACAATTTACCTGCTGGTATCCCGAAATGCCGGGCGTGTGGCGTCAAAACAAAACGCAGGCGGGCGGCGGCGCGTTGATGGATATGGGGATCCATTGCATTGACCTGCTGCGGTATATTTCGGGCATGGAAGTGACCGACGTGGCCGCGTTGATGGGCAATCAGATCTTTAAGTACGAAGTGGAAGATGCTGCCTCGGTGGTCATGCGAATGGAAAACGGCGCGCTGGCCTACGTGGATGCCGCCTTTAACATTCCCGACGATGCCGCCACCTGCAAATTGGAGATCTACGGCACCGGCGGCAGTGTGGTGCTGGAAGGCAGTTTGGCGCAGGAGGACGTGGGCGAAGGTGTGTTGGTGCGTTCCGACGCAACCAAAGGCTACGACGCTCAGCAACATCGCACCAAAACCAACCGCGAGGTCTTGCAAGCCGCCACCAAAAACTTGTACACCGCCGAAATTGCCGCGTTTGCACAAGCCGTGCTCACCGACACGCCCGTTCCCGTCACGGCCGAGGACGCCATTCGTGCCCAACGCATCGTGGAATCCGCTTACCGTGCAGCCGAAACGCGCCAAACAGTGGCGCTTGCGTAACGAGGTATTCGATGAAAACGCTATCTTACGTATTCAGCGTGGCGGGACTTTTGTGTATGATCGCCGCTTCGCTGGTCAAAGGCAAAAAAATGGAAACCATTTTGGCGTTTGTCTTTTTCGGCAACGCATTGGTCGCAACGAGTTATCTCATCGGCGGCAGTGGGCTAAACGGCGCCGCCTCGTGCTACATCGGTGCGGCGCAGACCCTCATCAACTACTTTTTTGATCGCAAGCAAAAGCCGTTGCCCGCGTGGCTCATCGCCCTGTACGCGATCGCCATTGTGGTGTGCAACCTGTTGGTGGGCGGCTTTACCGCGCTGGGTCTCTTGGCTATCGTGGCAACGCTGACCTTCATTCTGTGCATCGGCCAAAAAGACGGCGCCCGCTACCGTTTTTGGACGGTTGTCAATATGGTTCTGTGGTGTTTGTTCGACGTGTTGTCGCAATCCTACAACGCGCTCATCACACACGTTACCTTGCTGGTGTTCACCGTTGTGGGGATGATTCTTCACGACAGAAAGCAAGGTTCTGCAACATAAACAATCCCTAAAAAGAAAAAGTCGCTTGTATCGAACGATACAAGCGACTTTTTTGCTTTCCAAAACTTAGGGATTATTTAACATAATACGGATTCGGTTTGCAGAGCAAATTAATACAGTCCACAAACCAACCGATCCCAAAGAGACCGAATGTGAAAATATACAGAATACCCGTACCGCCTTTTCCTTCATAAAATTTGTGTGCTCCAAAATAGCCAAGGAAAAAGCACAAACAAAAAGCAACCCATTTATTGCGGGAACGCATACCTATTGCTGCACCGATGGCGTTTTGATTGGTATTAACATTGTTATTGCTGTTGTTAATCACAATACCGGGTTGCTCATTCGTCTTCATTTCCTCCACTTGACGACCACACAAGGTGCAAATCACGGCAGTTTCCGGAATTTTTCCGCCACAATGTTTGCAAAATTTCATTTTTTCGTTCATTTCCTGTACAGTTTGAGTTTGGTTTGCGTTTTCCATACTCGTCTCCTCCTCTCGATATCATATCGTAATACAATATGATATCTTATTATATTATATTATGAGGCCGTTTGTCAATCTATAATTAGTATAGATTGTGAGGTGTTTTTTTGTGAAAAACGAACCACTAAAAATAAAAAAGCGCGGCGAAGACGGCAGTCGCATTATCACGCTTCGCATTCGTGAGGAAACATTAGCGGCTTTAGATAAAATCGCCGCAGAGGCCAATTATTCTCGCAACGAACTGATTAATCTAATGTTAGTTCACGGAATCGAAAATATCATTATTGATTCCTAAATCGTTCTTGTGAGGTAAGAATATGGCAGAATTTAAAATTCCCGTTACACCGCAAACCACCAACAAAACCATCCGCTTTCCCAACGACGTGATTGAGCAGGTGGAAAGTGCCATTCAAGGGCAAGATTGCACCTTTTCCGCTTTTGTGATCGCGGCCGTTCGCGCCGCGTTGGACGATTTGAACGACAAATAACCAAAAACAGACCGCATCCAACAGCACTGGCCGCCGCCTGCCCTTACGGACAGACGGCGGTTTTCGCTACGGTGCGGACCGTAACAAGCCTTCCTGTAACCACTCATTTATTCTCTTTTTAATAAGTACAATATCCATCGTTTTCCAACGGTGGCCTGTTTTTTTGTTGCATTTCTCTACTGCGTGTGATAAACTAACGTTATCAGGTGGTGAGCGAATGAAAAAACACGTGCTGCACAAAACGGAAATTCAAGCAGAACTGCTAAAAGCCTATCGTCGCGAAATACGACGGTTTTTTCTGTTCTTTTTGGTGACAACGCCTCTTTTGCTGTTGCTTTCGTGGGCAATGTACCGGCTTTTTATTCTGTTCCCGACAAAATGGATCATCCTGGATTGCGCGTTTGCCGCAACCCCTCTCCTCGGTATTCTGTTCTTCTTGTTGGAAATTGCCGGTCTCCTGTTGACTGTTCATCGCGTTCGCAAAGGACATGTCCACATCGTGACCGACACGTTGATCAAAAAGAAATACGTCGAAGTATACCACCGCAGACGAAGCGACGATCTTCGTTACCGCTGGTACTTTTCGCAATACGGTTCGTTTCTTGTTCCGCACGAAGCCGATATGGATGTGCATCGGCGCCACTCAGAAAACGAATATCGTTACCCGTGGGGACAAGAAGGTGATTCGTTTTATCTCATACTGGTCGGCAACCGAATTTGCCGTGTGTATAACCGAGAACTGTTCGAGATCGTCGATTGATGGCGACAACAAAACAGACTGCTTCGGTCGAAGCAGTCTGTTTTTTATGTTTATTGGTCTAATGCACAAATGTCTTCGTACGTTTCGCGGCGAACAGCCACGTACGAGTCATCACCGTTCACCATCACCACCGCGGGACGCGGCACACGGTTGTAGTTGGACGCCATCGAGTAGTTGTAGGCGCCCGTGGTGAGCACCGCCACGATATCGCCGCGCGTGGGCTTGGCCATCATCACGTCGCGTTGCAAAATGTCGCCCGATTCGCAGCAACGGCCTGCCAAGGTGGCTTCGTAGTCGCACGGCGCATCGGCGTGCGAGGCATTGATGACGGTGTACTCCGCACCGTACAACGTGTAACGGGGATTGTCGGTCATACCGCCGTTGACCGACACGTAGTTGCGATAGTCGGTGACCTCTTTCACCGAGCCGACGGTATACAGTGTCAGGCCCGCATCGGCCACCAAACTGCGGCCGGGTTCGAGCATGATGCGCGGCGGTTGCATCTGCAATTCGTCGCTGATTTCGCGGATGTATCCACCGATCTCTTGCAGTCGCGCATCGTAGTCAATAATCGGGTCGCTTTCGACGTAACGCACACCGAGACCACCACCGAGATTCACAATATCCGCAGTGAAACCAAGGGTATCGCGCACGTCGCGCGCAAATTTGAGCATTACCGAAGCGGCATCGCGGAACAGCGACACCTCAAACAACTGCGACCCCACGTGGCAATGGAAACCGTGCAGTTCCACGTGCGGATAGGTGAGCAAGGTTTTGACCGCTTCCATCGCTTGCCCCGTTTCGAGTGCCACGCCGAATTTGGAATCCACCGTGCCCGTGTTGATCTTGCGGTGGGTATGCGGATCAATACCGGGGGTGATGCGAAGCAATACCTTTTGGGTGATGCCGCGCTCGGCCGCGTGTTGTTCCACCGCGGCCGCCTCGTCCATACTGTCCAGCACGAAATAGCCCGTGCCCCAATCCATAGCGGCGGCAATATCTTCATCGGATTTGTTGTTACCGTGGAAAAACACCCGTTCCATCGGGAAACCCGCCACTTTGGCGGTGTACAGTTCACCGGGGGACACGGCATCCACCGCCATGCCTTCCTCCGCCATAATTTCGTAAATACGGCGGCACGAAAAAGCCTTACTGGCAAATTCGGGGCGCGAACCCGCGGGGAAATAGCGTTCCATCGCGGTTTTGTAGGTGCGCACCCGCTGACGGATGACCTGCTCATCCATCACGTACAAGGGCGTACCGTACTGTGCGGCAAGTGCAATCGTATCTTGTCCCGAAACGCACAGGTGACCGTTTTCGCCCACCGAAAGATGGTTATACAACATCACTTAAATAGCTCCTTGCTTGCGCAATTCCGCCAGTAACACCGCTTTGGTTTGTTCCTCCATCGGGGTGAGGGGCGAGCGCAGATAATCCTCGCAGAAGCCCATCGCGGCCATGGCGGCTTTGACGGGAATGGGGTTCACTTCGCTGAACAGCGCGCGGATAAGCGGCAACAGTTCCAGTTGCAACGCGGCGGCACCCGCCACGTCACCCGCGAAAAATTTGTCGGTGATTTGTACGGTTTTACGGGGCAAGGGGTTGGACAGCACCGAGATACAGCCTTTGCCGCCGAGTGCCAGGGTGGGGACGATCTCGTCGTCGTTACCCGAATACAAGTCGATTTTATCGCCCGCAAGCGCCAACACTTCCGCCACTTGCGAGATGTTGCCGGAGGCTTCTTTGATGCCCACAATGTTGGGATGATCCGCCAGCGCCGCCACCGTTTTGGGGGCGATATTCACGCCCGTGCGGGAGGGCACGTTGTAGAGAATGACGGGCGCCGTGGACGCGTCCGCAATGTCCGAGAACATACGAATGAGCCCGTTTTGGGTGGCCTTGTTGTAATACGGCGTGACGCACAATACACCGTCCACGCCCATTTCGCACGCACTTTTGGTGAGTTCGATGGCGTACGCGGTGTCGTTGGAACCGGTGCCCGCAATGATCGGCACGCGACCCGCCGCGCGTTTGACGGCATAGCCGATGACCGCTTTGTGCTCCTCGTCGGTCAAGGTCGAAGCCTCACCCGTCGTGCCGCAGATGACCAAACCGTTGATACCTTCGTCGATCTGCCAGTCAATGAGGCGACCGAGTTCGTCATAGTTGACGCCGTCCTTGGTGAGGGGGGTGACCAGTGCGGTCGCAATGCCTTTGAAAATCGTCTTTTTCATTTTCTCCACTTCCTACAATAAAAAATAGCCGTTGACACGGCTATCAAAAGTGACATTCCGCGCCACAAAAAGACGCAGACATCCCGTTTTGATAGCTCTCCGCGTGAAAACACGCGACAGTAAACCCGATGTTATTCGTGATTACCAAGCCACCGCCCGCCGACGGCAACTTTCGGCGGCCGCACCTTTCACCCCACACCGTCGCGCCCGACCATTGTGTGGTGTTACTCTTTACGCACCGCGCCTCTATCTTTTGGCAGTTCCTATGCTACCATACCGAGCGGGTCTTGTCAACCCCTTTTATCGCCCTGTTCGTAGCGGCGGTGCAATTTTTGGAGCGCCCTGGTTTCCATACGCGACACGTACGACCGCGAAATGCCGAGTTTTTTGCCCACCGCCTTTTGCGTGAGCGGTTTGCAACCGAGCCCATAACGCAAGGCGATGATCTCCCGTTCGCGCTCATCCAAACTTTCCTCAATATACCGATACAACTTGGTGCCGTTGAGTTTCATCTCCAGATCGTCCGCGAGCGTATCTTCCGCCGCCACCACGTCCATCAGCGTGAGCGAATGTCCCTCGCGATCGGTGTCGATCGGTTCGGTGAGTGACACTTCCTGCGCCAATTTTTTGTTGGCACGAAAATGCATCAAAATTTCGTTTTCCACGCACCGCGAGGCGTAGGTCGCAAGCCGTACGCCTTTTTTGTGGTCGAACGTGTCCACCGCTTTCATCAACCCGATGGTGCCGATGGAAATGAGATCGTCCTGATCGCGCACGTTGCTGTAATATTTTTTGATAATATGCGCCACCAACCGCAGGTTGTGTTCGATGAGTTTGCCACGCGCGTCGCGGTCGCCCCGCTCGTGATAGGCAATGAGGTATTCCCGCTCCTGTTCGGCGGTGAGCGGTTTCGGGAACGAGCCGGCAGCCACCACCTGCAACGCCATAAACACCAGTTTGGACAAAAACTCGAGTATCATTGTGAACATAAAAAAGACCCCTTTCTGCTTCATCTCTATGCAGAAAGGGGTCGATTTTTGCCTGTCCTATATCAGGGGATATCCCGCTTGTGTCAACGCGTTTGTCAGCGTTTCCACGTTGGTTTGATCGGCACGGTAGGTAACGGTTGCCACGGCACGTGCATCAATCGCCGCGGCGCGCACGCCCTTTTGGCGGCGCAACACGTCGGCGGCTTCTTTGCGGGCGGCGGCATCGGACACACCGCCGAGTTTCATCGTGATGCATTCGGTTTTTTGGAACATACACTCACCTCGGTGGTAGTATGGTCCACACAAACGCCGTTTATGCGCGATGCCATTTGGCGCCCTGCGCCGTATCTTCCACCACGATGCCGCGGGCTTTCAGTTCGTCACGAATGCGGTCGGATTCCGCCCAGTTTTTGGCGGCACGGGCAGCGGCACGGGCGGCGATGAGTTCTTCGATCTCGGCATCGTCGTCACCGTCATTCACACGGCTGTACAACAAACCGAGCACGTCGGCAAGTTCGCCGAAGAGCGTCAGCGCGTGCTGTACGCTGCCTTTGGTGGCACCACCGTCGGCAATCATACGGTTGCAATCTTTCGCAAGTTCAAACAACGCGGCAATGGCGTCGGCAGTGTTGAGGTCGTCGTCCATCGCGTCGATGAACTGTGCACGGCGTGCTTCGCAGAACGCGACCACGGCGGCATCCGCTTCGCCGTCAGCGGCGGTGGTGAGGGCAAATTCCAAGCCGTTTTTGCAGTTGTACAACCGATCCAGTGCGGCTTTGGCTTGCTCGATGATCTCGGTGTTATAGTTGATGGGGCTGCGATAGGACGAGGAGATGAGGAAGTAGCGAATCGGCTCGTACCCGAACTCGGCGGCCACGTCACGCACGGTGAAGAAGTTGCCGAGCGATTTGGACATTTTTTTGTTGTCCACGTTGATGTAGCCGTTGTGCATCCAATACCGCGCAAACGGCACGCCGTTGCAACATTCGCTTTGCGCCACTTCGTTTTCGTGGTGCGGAAAAATGAGGTCCTGACCGCCGCAGTGAATGTCGATGGATTCGCCGAGATAGCGGCGCGCCATCGCCGAACATTCGATGTGCCAACCGGGGCGACCCTCGCTCCACGGGGAAGCCCAATACGGCTCGCCCGGTTTGGCGGCTTTCCACAGCGCGAAGTCAAGCGCATCTTCTTTTTCTTCGCCGATGCCGATGCGCGCACCCGATTCCAGATCGTCGATCGGTTGATGGGACAGTTTGCCGTATTCCTTGTCGCGGCGGGTGCGGAAATACACATCACCGTTCGCGGCGCGGTAGGCATACCCTTTTTCTTCCAACGTTTTGACGATGTCGATGATCTCGTTCATATTGTCGGTCGCGCGGGGATGCACGGTGGCTTCTCTGACGCCAAGGCCCTTCGCATCGGTCCAAAATTCCTCGATATACCGCTCGGAGATCACGTCGTAGGTGGTGCCTTCTTCGTTGGCACGACGAATAATTTTGTCGTCAATATCGGTGAAATTTTGCACAAAACGCACGTCGTACCCGCGCCATTCCAAATAGCGGCGCAACACGTCGAACACGCACAACGGACGCGCATTGCCGATGTGAATAAAGTTGTACACGGTGGGACCACACGCGTAAATGCGCACCACACCGGGTTCGAGCGTTTCGAGTTCTTGTTTTTCACGGGTCATCGTGTTATAGATCTTCATACCTTATTCTCCTTTGGCTTTGAGTTCTTCGATCAGTTGTTCGAGGCGCTTGATTTCCGCCGCCACGGGGTCGGGAACGTGCACCTGGTCAAGTTCCGCCACTTTTTCGCCTTTGCGGCGCACCACGCGCGCCGGCACACCGACGGCGGTGGAATCCGACGGGATGTCCTGCAACACCACCGCGCCCGCGGCGATGCGCACGTTGTCTTCAATGGTGATGGGGCCGAGCACCTTGGCACCCGCGCCCACCATCACGTGGTTGCCGAGGGTGGGGTGGCGTTTGCCCTTGTCTTTGCCCGTACCGCCGAGGGTGACACCTTGGTAGATGGTGCAATCGTCACCAATAATGGTGGTCTCCCCGATCACCACGCCCGTGCCGTGGTCGATAAACAGCCGACGGCCGATGGTGGCGGCGGGATGGATCTCGATGCCGGTGCGGCGCACACAGCGTTGCGAGATGAAACGCGCCAAAAATTTCAAATTGTGATGATAGCACCAATAGGCTTTGCGGTGGGAACGAACGGCTTTATAGCCGTTATACAGCAGCATAATCTCCAAACTTGAACGTGCCGCAGGGTCACGTTCGCGGATGACGGCAATGTCTTCACGCATACGGTCAAACATTGTCATTCCTCCCTTACAAAAAGATAACACCTCCATCGCGCTTGAGGCGCGACGAAGGTGCAAAGCACGGTTCCACTTCGTTGTTTCACTCATTTTTCCGATAACGGCGGACGACCGAGCAGGGATACTGAGCGTTCCCCCTGCCTGCTCGCGGGTGCACTTCACCGTGGCTTGACCAAACGCGCTTTCAGCCGACGACGCGTTCTCTCTGTTGCCAAAACGGGACGGTTACTCTCCCCGTTCGTTGCATTTCATTATCATTATAGCAGTTTTTTTCCAAATGTCTACTTATTTTTCGTTTTTATCCAAAAAGTATTCGCGATTGAGCCACACGTATTCCGCGCCCGCGATGAGCGACAGCACGGTGGAGATCCAAATGAGCACTTCCCCGATCACAAGCGGCACCGAAAATACCGCGTCGGGCAGGGACACACCTGCCAAAACGCTCGTTTGCCAGGTGGAAAATTCCAATGCGGTGAGCATAAAGATGATGGCGATAAACTGCGCCACCGTTTTGGCTTTGCCCCATAGACTCGCGGCGATGACCTTACCGCCTTTGGCGGCAAGCAGGCGCACCGAGGTGACCATAAATTCGCGGGTCAGAATGAGCATCAATGCCCACACATTCATTTTGTCGATCGCGAGGAACAACAAAAATGCCGCGGTGGTAAGCATTTTGTCGGCAAGAGGGTCTAAAAATTTGCCGAGGTTGGTAATCAAATTGCGCGAACGAGCAATTTTGCCGTCAAGCATATCGGTAAGAGCGGCGGCGATGAACACAACAAGCGACACCGCGTAGTGGAACGGAAACTCCCACAACGCGAGCGCCAAAAACAGCGGTGCGAGCACAATGCGCACGACCGTTAGTTTATTCGGCAGATTCATACTCTCTCCCCCACAAGGTCAAATTCAAGGCAATCGGTGACCTGCACCTGCACAAAATCGCCCGGCACCACCCGTGTTTTGGTGGTAAAAAACACTTTGGTGTCAATGTCGGGCGCATCGGCATAGGTGCGACCGAACCAACATTCGGCATAACGGTCAAACGATTCGACCAACACTTCCACCGTTTTGCCGATCTGCGCTTCGTTATATTCGGCAGCCACGCGTTCTTGTGATTGCAGCACAATATCACGGCGGCGGTTTTTCAGTTTGTCGGATACCTGGTCGGGCATGGTAGCGGCCGCCGTCCCCTCTTCGGGCGAGTAGGCAAAGCAACCGAGACGTTCAAACCGCGCTTCTTTGAGGAATTCGCACAATTCGGCAAAATCCTGTTTCGTTTCACCGGGGAAACCCACCATCACGGTGGTGCGGAGCACCACGTCGGGCAATTTTTCGCGGATGTGTTTGACGAGGGCGGTCAACGTTTCACGGTCGCCTTGACGGTTCATCGCAGCGAGCACCTTACCGCTCGCGTGTTGAATGGGCATATCGAGATAGTTGACGATCTTCTCTTGCCGCGCCATCGTGTCAAGCAATTCCTCGGTGATGTGTTCGGGATAGCAATACAGTAGGCGGATCCAACGCAGATCCTCAATTTCACACAGACGGTCAAGCAGTTGCGGGAGCAACGATTTGCCCGCCACGTCGGTGCCGTACAAGGTGGTATCCTGCGCCACCAACACAAGTTCGCGCACGCCGTTTTTCACCAAGTCTTCGGCTTCAGCCACCACATCGTCCATCGCGCGACTGCGCAAACCGCCGCGGATGAGCGGAATGGCACAGTAGGTGCAACAGTTGTTACAACCATCGCCCACGCGCAGGTAGGCAAAGAAGTCTGGGGTGGTCTGCAAACGATCCCCGTCCAACGACCACGTATCGAGTGACGGGAAGGATTTCACCGTTTCACCCGCCATCACGCGCTGCACCGTTTCCACAATGTCGGCGTTGGCACCGAGGCCGAGCACGGCGTCACATTCGGGCAGTTCACGGCACAATTCCTCTTGATAACGCTCCGCCAAACAACCCGTCACGATGATTTTTTTGATCTGCCCCTCTTCTTTGAGTTTGGCAAATTCCAAAATGTTTTCAATGGCTTCCCTCTTGGCATCGCCGATAAACCCGCAGGTGTTGACGATCACCACTTCCGCAAGACCGCTTTCGGCGGTGATGGTCATTCCCGCGTTTTGCAGTTTCGCCAGCATCAGTTCCGCGTCCATTTGGTTTTTGGGACAACCGAGCGATACCATTCCCACTTTGATACTCATTGTTCTTCCTCTTCTCGACGCCGCATGGCACGGCGGATATCCTCGCCCGCAAAACCGTAGCGAGCAAGCGCCGCCAACTGTTTTTCGGTTTCTTCGCGGCTTCGTGGGATATTATAGCGTTTCTTTATCAAAAATTCAAGTGCGAGTTGCGTATCGTCCCATTCCATCTCGTCGAGCACTTCACGGGCGACCTCCCGTGTGATGCCTTTTTCACACAATTTTTCCAGTGCGCGGCGGCGCGGATAACACCGCACGTCGCGATATTCGCACGCCAAACGGTGGGCATATTGAGCGTCTTTCACATAGCCGAGTTGTTCCATATACGCCGCGGCTTCGGCCGCCGCTTCTTGGTTTTCGGGATGATACCGCCCCTTTTCGCGGCAAAGTTTTTGTTCCAATTCGCGACGAGAATAATCGCGTCGAGACAGCAAAAACACCGCTTTTTCCCGCGCGCGGTTGCGGCGAGAAAGGGCGCACAGTTCCTCCAACTCGTCACACGACAAAAAGGAGCCCACCCCGTAGGGGGACTCCTCAAACGTGCGTTTATCCAAAACGGTCTCTTCCCCGTCGTCCCACGTGAGGACGACCTGTTGCCCGCGATGAGGGCGCACACTCGTCAAAATCATTCGTCGTCTACCACAATGTCGATCTTCGCACGGGCAGTACCGGCGGTATACGCCACCGCTTTGTCAAGCGGGATCTCCACCGGTGCGGGCTTGGCAACCGCTTCTTGTGCTTCATCCTTTTCGCGCCGAATGGCAGCCATCACCAAGGCCTCCACCTCTTCATACAGGTCGGGATTGGCTTTCAAATAATCCTTCACGTTGTCGCGGCCTTGGCCCAAACGTTGCTCTTGATACGAGAACCACGAGCCGGATTTTTGGATGATGTCGAATTTGATGGCGAGGTCAAGCAATTCGCCTTCGCGAGAAATGCCTTTTCCGTAGAACATATCGAACTCCGCCTCTTTGAACGGAGGTGCCACCTTGTTTTTTACCACGCGCACGCGGGTGTGCGAACCAACCGATTCGCCGCCCGCTTTGAGCGTTTCGGTGCGGCGCACGTCCAGGCGGACCGACGCGTAATATTTGAGAGCGTTGCCGCCGGCGGTGACTTCGGGGTTACCGTACACGATGCCGACCTTGAGACGCAATTGGTTGATGAACACCGCCACGCAACCGGTCTTACCCACCGTACCGGCGAGTTTGCGCATCGCTTGCGACATGAGGCGCGCTTGCAGACCGACGTGGGCATCGCCCATTTCGCCTTCAATCTCTTGACGGGGTACGAGGGCGGCAACCGAGTCCACCACCACGATATCAATGGCGCCCGAGCGGATGAGCGCTTCGGCAATTTCGAGCGCCTGTTCGCCCGTATCGGGTTGCGAAACAAGCAAGGAATCCACGTCCACGCCGAGGGCACGGGCATACACGGGATCAAGCGCGTGCTCCACGTCAATAAACGCGGCTTCACCGCCCGCTTTTTGCGCTTCCGCAATGGCGTGCAGCGCCAGCGTGGTTTTACCCGACGCTTCCGGCCCGTAGATCTCCACGATACGGCCGCGCGGCAGGCCGCCCACGCCGAGCGCCAAGTCGAGGGTCAACGACCCCGTCGGAATGGCTTCCACGTTCATCCCCGTATTTTCACCAAGACGCATCACCGCGCCTTTGCCATAGGCTTTTTCAATTTGTGACAAGGCCGCTTGCAGTGCTTTTTGTTTGTCGGTGGAAATCTCTTTTTCCGCCGGTTTCTTTTTCATATCCGCCATCGTTTCTTCCTCATTTCGCTGCAATTTTTCGATTCATTGACATCAGTATACTATACGTTTTCGCAAAAATCAAGTAAAAAATCGAACGAATGTTCGTATTTTTAAAAATTTCCGAATTTCGCCCGTCGTTTTGCAAAAAAATTCGAAAAAAACGCCAAAATTATCATTAAATAAGGACAAATTCAAAAAAAGTCTTTTCTTTTGCACAAAACTCTGTTATAATATTCTGCGGCTATTGAGCTGACAGTCAATAGCATTCGCATCTTTTAGTCAGCAAAGACAAAAATTTATAGGAGGTTGACTGCAACATGAGTCACAAGTTTGTCTATCTGTTCAGCGAAGGCGACGCGTCCATGCGTGAGCTTCTCGGCGGTAAAGGCGCCAACTTGGCCGAAATGACCAAGATCGGTTTGCCCGTGCCCCAAGGCTTCACCGTTACCACTGAGGCTTGCACCCAGTATTACGAGGACGGCCGCAAAATTAACGACGATATCCAAGCGCAAATTATGGAGTATATCGACAAGATGGAAGGCATCACCGGCAAAAAGTTCGGCGATACCGAGAATCCGCTTCTCGTTTCGGTGCGTTCCGGCGCTCGAGCTTCCATGCCCGGTATGATGGATACCATCCTCAACTTGGGTCTGAACGAAGAAGTGGTGGAAGTCATGTCCGCCAAATCCGGCAATCCCCGTTGGGCGTGGGACTGCTATCGCCGTTTCATTCAAATGTATTCCGATGTCGTTATGGAAGTCGGTAAGAAATACTTTGAAGAACTCATCGACAAGATGAAAGAAGAAAAAGGCGTGACGCAGGACGTTGACCTCACCGCCGACGACCTGAAAGAACTGGCTATGCAGTTCAAAGCCGAATACAAATCCAAGATCGGCAAGGATTTCCCCTCCGATCCCAAAGAGCAATTGATGGGCGCTGTGGAAGCCGTGTTCCGTTCCTGGGACAACCCCCGTGCGAACGTGTATCGCCGCGACAACGATATCCCCTACTCCTGGGGTACTGCCGTTAACGTGCAGATGATGGCCTTTGGTAACATGGGCGACAACTGCGGTACCGGCGTGGCCTTCACCCGTGACCCCGCGACCGGCGAACCCGGCCTGATGGGCGAGTTCCTCACCAACGCGCAGGGCGAAGACGTGGTGGCCGGCGTGCGTACTCCCATGCCGATCGCCGAAATGGCCGAGAAATTCCCGGCTGCGTTCAAACAATTCCAAGAAGTGTGTGCCATCCTCGAAGATCACTACCGTGATATGCAGGATATGGAGTTCACCGTGGAAGACGGCAAACTCTACATGCTCCAAACCCGTAACGGCAAACGTACCGCGAAAGCCGCTCTCAAGATTGCGTGCGACCTCGTGGACGAAGGTATGATCGACAAGAAGCAAGCCGTTGCGATGATCGATCCTCGTAACCTCGATACCCTGCTCCATCCCCAATTCGACCAAAAAGCGCTCAAAGCCGCTACCCCCGCGGGTAAAGGTCTCGGCGCTTCCCCCGGTGCCGCTTGCGGCCGCGTGGTGTTCACCGCTGACGATGCCGTGGCTTGGAACGAGCGCGGCGAGAAAGTCGTCCTCGTGCGTCTGGAAACCTCGCCCGAAGACATCACCGGTATGAAAGCTTCGCAAGGTATCCTCACCGTGCGTGGCGGTATGACCTCTCACGCCGCTGTTGTGGCCCGTGGTATGGGTACCTGCTGCGTGTCCGGTTGCGGCAATATTAAGATGGACGAAGAGAACAAGAAGTTCGAACTCGCCGGCAAGACCTACGTGGAAGGCGACTACATCTCCATCGACGGTTCCACCGGTAACATCTACGACGGCATCATCCCCACGGTGGATGCCGAGATCGCCGGCGAATTTGGCCGCATCATGGCTTGGGCGGACGAGTTCCGTACCCTCAAAGTGCGCACCAACGCCGACACGCCTGCCGATGCGAAGAAAGCCCGTGAACTCGGTGCTGAAGGTATCGGTCTGTGCCGTACCGAGCACATGTTCTTCGAAGCCGACCGTATCGCCGCTTTCCGCGAAATGATCTGCTCCGACACGGTGGAAGAGCGTGAAGCCGCTCTCGCCAAGATCCTTCCCTATCAACAAGGCGACTTCGAGAAACTGTACGAAGCGCTCGAAGGCTGCCCCGTGACCATCCGTTTCCTCGATCCTCCGCTGCACGAGTTCGTGCCCACCGAAGAAGCCGACATCGAGGCTTTGGCGAAGGCTCAAGGCAAATCGGTTGCCGACATCAAAAACATCATTTCCTCTCTGCACGAGTTTAACCCGATGATGGGTCACCGTGGCTGCCGTTTGGCTGTCACCTATCCCGAAATCGCCAAGATGCAAACCGCTGCCGTTATCCGCGCGGCCATCAACGTGAAGAAGGCTCATCCCGATTGGAACCTCGTTCCCGAGATCATGATCCCCCTCACCGGCGAAGTGAAGGAAATGAAATTCGTCAAGAACATCGTGGTTGCCACCGCTGACGCGGAAATCGCGGCTGCCGGCGCTGACCTCAAGTACGAAGTGGGTACCATGATGGAGATTCCGCGTGCTTGCCTCACCGCTGACGACATCGCACAAGAAGCGGAATTCTTCTGCTTCGGTACCAACGACTTGACGCAGATGACCTACGGCTTCTCCCGTGACGACGCCGGCAAGTTCCTCTCCGCTTACTACGACACCAAGATCTTCGAGAACGATCCCTTTGCGAAACTCGACCAGACCGGTGTTGGTAAGTTGATGGATATGGCGGTTACCCTCGGCAAAAAGGTTCGTCCCACAATGCACTGCGGTATCTGCGGTGAGCACGGCGGCGACCCCGTGTCGGTTGAGTTCTGCCACAAGATCGGCCTCGACTATGTGTCCTGCTCGCCCTTCCGCGTGCCGATCGCTCGCCTCGCCGCCGCGCAGGCTGCTATCAAATATGGGGAGGACTAATCTGTACTTCAGTTTTAAGGTTAATTTCGACCAAGCAGAAGCATACAGAAAATCAACAGACCAATATCTTCGTGCAAAACAGTGGGAAGATTTAACTGTTGA
>JAFSFY010000027.1 GCA_017434985.1 Clostridia bacterium
ACTCCGATTGTACCACACATTTGCAAACTTTTCAATGAAATCGCGCAAGCGCGATGAAATCCTCACTCCGCTCGGATGAAATCTGCTTCACAGATGAAATTAAATCCGTCCTTATCTCCCGACGAAGTCGGATTTCATCACGAAGTGATTTCATCCCACGAAAGCGGGATTTATCCCGTCCGACAGGACGGATTTAGTTGAAAAGAACCCACACTTGTCGTAGACAAATGTGGGTTCTTTTCTGGAGCAGGGTACGGGAGTCGAACCCGCCTTAACGGCTTGGGAAGCCGCTGTAATACCGATATACCAACCCTGCATATTCGGTTGCGAGAGATATAATAGCACACTTTTCTTCTCAAATCAAGGGGAATTTTGCGATTTTAAAAATCGTTGCAAGTGTGCGAGAAGTGTGATACAATAAACGACAAAGGGGAACCGCTATGAACGTTTATTTTTACACCTTAGGTTGCAAAGTGAATCAATACGAAACGCAGGCGATGATGCGTCTTGCGGAGGAACACGATTACACGGCGCTTGAATTCACGCTCGGTCAGGCCGACGTGGGGGATGGTGTGATCGTCATCAACTCCTGCACCGTCACGGGGGAGAGCGACCGCAAATTGCGGCAACTGCTCCGCCGTTGCCGTCGCGAACATCCGCACGCGGTGCTCGTGCTGTGCGGTTGTATGCCGCAAGCGTTTCCCGAAACCGCCGCCGCATTTGAAGACGTGGACATCGTGCTGGGTAACGCTTCACGTAAAGCGTTGATGGCGCACCTGCATCGGTTTTTGACCACGCGCGCCCGCATTGTGGATATCGCACCGCACGACAACACGTTTGAACCGTTGCAAATTTGTGAATTCCAAGGCCGTACCCGCGCCTTTGTGAAAATTGAAGACGGGTGCAACCGTTTTTGCACCTATTGCATCATTCCGTACGCCCGCGGTCGCGTGCGTTCCCGCCCGCTGGATGACCTGCGGGAAGAGGTGTGCGCGTTGGCCCAAAACGGTTACACCGAAGTGGTGCTGGTCGGTATCAACCTCACCGCCTACGGACAGGATATCGGGCTCGACATCGGCGACGCAGTCGCTTGCGCGTGTGGGGTGGAGGGCATCCGGCGGGTGCGCCTCGGTTCGCTCGAACCCGACCATATGACACCCGAACTCATCGGGCGATTGGCCAAGCACAAAAAGTTGTGCCCCCAATTCCATTTGGCGTTGCAAAGCGGTTGCGATGCGACGCTCAAACGCATGAACCGTCACTACGATACCGCGCATTACCGTGCGGTATGTGACGAATTGCGAAAAGCGTTTCCCGATTGCGCCCTCACCACCGACGTAATGGTGGGCTTCCCCGACGAAACGGAAGAAGAATTCGAGCAATCGCTCGCCTTTGTGGAAAGCATCGGCTTTTCGCGGTTGCACTGCTTTGCCTATTCGCGCCGCGAGGGGACGATAGCGGCGCGGGCCAAAGGGCAGATCCCCAACGCGGAAAAAGCACGGCGCAACCGCCGTATGATCAAGGCGGGGGAGGAATCCTGCCGCCGCTTCGCCGATGCGTTGGTGGGTAAAACGGTAACGGTGCTGTTCGAAACGACCGAAGAGGATGGTTGCATCGGATATACCGATACCTACGTACCCGTGGTGGCGGAAAACGCCGCGTCGGGTCAGCTATCTTCGGTACGGATCGAGCGCAGTGACAACGGTATTTGTTACGGAAAAATAAAAAGCGACACCGTCGGTTGACGGTGTCGCTTTTGCTTGTTTACTCGCTAATCGCTTCGCGCAGTGCGGTGGCCAGTTGATCGGGGCAGGAGGTGGGTTTGAATCCGCAACGAATGCCGCTCAATCGACGAATCGCGTCGTTCACGTCCATCCCTTCCACCAAAGCGGCCACGCCTTGGGTGTTTCCGCTGCAACCGCCTTCAAATTTGACGTTGCACACGCGCCCGTCTTCAATGTCAAACGTGATCCCGCGGGAGCACACGCCTTTGGTACGATATTGGTAAGCCATTTTTCTCACCCTTTCGCCGCCGCTTTGGCGGTTTTTTCTTTATAGGCCAACAACGCTTCCACCGCTTCGTCCGGCGCGGTGACCGAACCGAGGGGACGGGGGACGTTGCTGTAGAGACCGTGGAAATCGGAACCGCCCGTCATCAACAGTCCATGTTCGCGGGCAATGTTTTCCAATAGTTCGCTTTGCTCCGGTGTGTGTTTGGGGTGCCACACTTCCACACCGTCAAGGCCCAAGGGAATCAGTTCTTGCAACAATTCCATATTGCCGTAAACAAACGGATGCGCCAACACGGCAATGCCGCCCGCTTCGTGAATGGCGGCGAGCATCTCTTTGGTTTCGGGATACTCCACCGCGGCGTAGGCAACGCCGTTTTTGCCGAACAACTTTTCATACACCGGCCCGAAAAACGAATCGGTATATCCGGCGGAAAAGAGTGTGTGCATAATATGTTGTTTGAAGATATTGGTACTGCCCGTGGCACATTTGGAAACCAGATCGGGCACGATGGGGTAATAGCGCATCGTGCGGCGAATCATTTCCTGTGCGGCGGCGCGGCGGCTTTCCCCGATGCGGCGGCAGATGCCTTCCAATCGATCGGGATGATCGCACAAATAGCACAGCAAATGTGCCTTTTGCGAGCGCGCGGCATCCCACGTGGAAAACTCCACACCGGGAATGACGCGAATACCGAACCGATTACCGAGCACCGTCGCGCGCGTGGCGCCGGCCGTGGTGTCGTGATCGGTGACGGCGATGGTCGACAGACCGCGCCGTTTGGCAAGGGCGATGATATCCTCAATGCCGAGAGAACCATCGGATATTTTCGTGTGACAATGCAGATCGCCGGCCAAGATGAACCTCCTGTTTTTGAAACGAAGACACCGAACGTGTCTGTGAAACTTCCTTTGACAACAACGATTATACCACCAAAACCCCTTGAAACGCAAGGCTTTTTCCGAAAAAGATCGTTTTTGGTCGTTTCGCTCAAACAATGAAATAAATGGACGGAAAAAGTAGTGAGGTTTGCCCGCGGTATTCGGAATTGATTTTTGAAAATGAAGGTGCTATAATAGCGGGGAAAGGACGGTGAAAGCAATGGACGTTGGGCCGATACCGCGACGAAAGACAATCGAACAGGCAGTGCATTGCGTGACACCGTGTGACAGAACGAAGGGGTAACTTCTTTCTGTCTTATTGTGCTACACACCTCCTGTTCGAAAACGAATGGGAGGTTTTTACGTATGACAGAAAAAAGCGAAGCGCTGGTGCTGCTTCTCGAAAAGCGCCGCTTTGAACACGTGCGTGCCATGGTGGCGGAAATGAATGCTGTCGACATTGCAGAATTGTTGGAAGATTTGGATGACGGTCAACTGTTGCTTGCTTACCGATTGTTGCCCAAAGAAATGGCGGCCGAGATCTTTTCGTATATGGCGGGCGACACGCAGGAAAAACTGCTCGGCGTTCTCACCAATCAGGAATTGGCGGCGGTGATGGACGGCTTGTATTTGGACGACGCAGCCGACCTGCTTGAAGAAATGCCTGCCAACGTGGTCAAACGGTTGTTGCAGATGACGTCACCCGAAGACCGCCGCCGCTTGAATCAGTTGCTCAAATATCCCGACGGCAGTGCCGGCGGTGTGCTCACCACCGAGTTCGTTGACCTGAAAGCCGCCATGACGGTGGCAGAAGCGTTCCAATACATCCGTGAGTGCGGTCCCGACAAGGAAACCATCTACACCTGCTACGTCATTGACCGCAACCGCCGTTTGGAAGGGGTTATCACGGTCAAAGAACTGTTGCTTGCTTCAGGGGAACAGTTGGTGGGGGACTTGATGGAGGAACACGTCATCTCTGCCGTGACCACCGACGACCAGGAGACCGTGGCGCAGTTGTTTGCCAAATACGACTTGATGGCACTGCCTGTTGTCGACAGCGAAAACCGTCTGGTCGGTATCATCACGGTTGACGACGTCGTGGACATCTTGCAGCAAGAGGCCACCGAGGATATGGAAAAGATGGCGGCTATCACGCCTACCGAAAAACCGTATTGGCGCGTGGGTGTGTGGGAGACCTTCAAAACGCGTTTTCCGTGGTTGTTGCTTTTGATGGTATCCGCCACCTTCACGGGGATGATCATCACCTCGTTTGAGGAAGCACTTTCCGCGTCGGTGGCACTCACCGCGTTTATTCCGATGCTGATGGATACGGGCGGCAACACGGGCAGCCAAGCCTCGGTCACCGTTGTGCGCGGTTTGGCGCTCGGCGACATCCGCGTGCGTGATATTCTGCGCGTGATGTTCAAAGAACTGCGCGTCGGCGTGCTGTGCGGCGTGTGTTTGTCGGCCGCTATGTTTGCCAAGATCTTGTTGATCGACCGTCTGCTTCTCGGCGGCCCCGTCACCGTGATGGAAGCGGTGGTGGTGTGTGTGACTTTGCTCGCCACCATCGTCTGTGCCAAATTGGTGGGTTGTTCCTTACCGCTTATTGCGAAAAAGATCGGGTTCGACCCGGCGGTTATGGCCGGCCCGTTTATCACCACTGCGGTGGATGCGATTTCACTGCTTGTGTATTTTCGAATGGCCACCGTGCTGTTGCACTTGACTTAACCCAAAATATGCGCTATACTATATATATCTTCGGGGCGGGGTGCGATTCCCCACCGGCGGTAACAGCCCGCGAGCACGGTTTCGTGTTGACTTGGTGAAATTCCGAGGCCGACGGTACAGTCCGGATGTGAGAAGATGCCGTTATGGTGATACACCGCCCCACAGATAGTTTCTGTGGGGCCATTTTGTTTTTGGGAGGCTTTCTATGAAACCGAGAATTGATGCCCGCCGGTTGACGGTGCTCTCTATGCTCAGCGCGGTGGCGTACGTTTCCGTATTCGTGTTTTCACCCATCAAAGTACAGTTTTTAAGTTTTGAGATCAAGAATGCCGTCTTGGCCATCGGCGGTTTTCTGTACGGCCCTGCCTCGGCACTTTTGTCGGTCATGGCGGTGGCGTTTTTGGAATTTGTCACCTTCAGTGAAACGGGTGTTTGGGGCCTGCTGATGAACGTGCTGTCCTCGGCGTTCTTTTTGCTTCCCGCCGCGTACATCTATAAGAAAAACCGCTCGTTGAAAGGAGCGGTTGTCGGTCTTACCGTCGGTGTCGTGTGCACCGTGGCGGCAATGGTGTTGTGGAATTGGTTGGTCACACCGTTTTACATGCACGTCCCGCGTGAAGTGGTGGAAGGCATGCTCATTCCGTTGTTCTTGCCGTTCAACGCGCTCAAAGCTGCGGCCAACGCCGCGTTGTCGTTGTTGCTCTACAAAACGGTCGTGTCGGTGCTGCGCAAAGCGCGGCTGGTACCCCAAACCGATCACGAAGAAAAGAAACACGTGTGGTTTTTCCTTGCCGCATTGTTGGTGCTTGTCACGCTGGTGCTTGTGCTTCTCGTTTGGAGCGGCATTATATGATCGGCGGTGCCGGCGGTTCGGGCAGGATTACCACGTCGGTGTTCGGCTTTTCCTCCAACGGTAATACGGCCGGCACGTCACGTCGGTCGGGATAAATTTTGGTGGGACGTTTGTCTTTTTTCATCACGATACACTCCTTTGTACTGATAGTATGGCTTTTTGCGGGCAAAATATGCAAAAGCTATTGACAACACTTCCCTGTAAATGCGATAATTACGATAGTGAAAGAATTAGGGGGCTCCGAATTTATGGGCAAATATACGGCGGAGGATATCATCCGCAAAGTTAAAGAAGAAAACGTGCGGTTTATTCGCTTGCAATTCACCGACATTTTCGGTTCGTTTAAAAATATTGCGATCACACCGTGTCAACTCGAAAAAGCCCTCAACAACCAATGTATGTTCGACGGCTCGTCCATCGAAGGTTTCGTGCGTATCGAGGAATCGGATATGTATCTGTATCCCGACTACGACAGTTTTCTCATTTTCCCGTGGTACAACGACTGTAAAGTGGCGCGCTTGATCTGCGACGTGTACACGCCCGACGGTGAGCCTTTCGCGGGCGACCCGCGCGGTCTGCTCAAACGCGTATTGAAAGAAGCAAAAGAGATGGGCTTCACCGCGTTCAACGTCGGCCCCGAATGTGAGTTCTTTTTGTTTAACTACGACGAACAAGGTCGCCCCACCACCGACTCGCGCGATCGCGGCGCGTATTTCGAACTCGGTCCCACCGATTTGGGGGAGACCGTTCGCCGCGACATTTGTATGAACCTCGAAGAGATGGGCTATCAGATCGAAGCCTCTCATCATGAGTGCGCTAACGGTCAACACGAAATTGATTTCAAATACACCGATGCGCTCACCGCCGCCGACAACATTGTCACCTTCAAATTGGCGGTCAAAACGGTGGCGCACAAACACGATATGTATGCCACCTTTATGCCCAAACCCGTCTTTGGCAAAGCGGGCAACGGCATGCACATCAATATGTCTTTGATGAAAGACGGTAAAAACGCGTTTTACGATGAAAACGACGACCTCGGCCTCAGCCAAACCGCCTATCAATTCATCGCGGGTATTTTGGAACACGCCGCGGGTATGAGCGCGGTCACCAACCCGCTTGTCAACTCGTACAAGCGCTTGGTCTCGGGGTATGAAGCCCCCGTCTACATCGCGTGGTCGGCCAGCAACCGTAGCCCGCTCATTCGTGTTCCTGCGTCTCGCGGTGCGGGCACGCGTATCGAATTGCGCAATCCCGACCCGTCGGCCAACCCGTATTTGGCGTTGGCGCTTTGCTTGGCCGCCGGTCTTGACGGAATTCGTCGCGGTCTCACGCCGCCCGAATCGGTGCACGCCAACTTGTTTGAGATGACCGAGGACGAAAGGGAAGAGCACGGCGTGATGCAACTTCCCGCCACCTTGCGTGAAGCGTTGCGCGCGATGCGGAAAGATAAATTGGTGCGCGAAACGCTCGGTAAACACATCTACTCAAAATACATGGCGCACAAAACCGCCGAGTGGGACGAATACACCGTTCGGGTAACCGAATGGGAGATCGACCGGTATTTGGCGCGGTATTAAGGAGGAATTTATGAACAACGTGATTTTTGCCATCGGTCGTCAATTCGGCAGCGGCGGTCGTGCGATCGGCCGCCTGTTGTCCGAGCGCCTCGGTATCCCGTTTTACGACAAGGATATTCTGACCCACGCCGCCAAAGAGAGCGGTCTGTCGAGCGAAGTGATGTCCTACTTTGACGAAGCGCCCAACAACAGCCTTTTGTACTCCCTGTCCACGGGTGTTTACTCGATGGGGGACGTGGGGGTGGCCAACTATACCCTTCCCGTCAACCAACAAGTATTTCAAGCGCAGTTTGATGCTATTCGTGCGTTGGCGGAACAAGGTCCTTGCGTCATCGTGGGTCGTTGCGCCGACTACGTGCTGGAAAAATATCCGCAACTCGTCAGCGTGTTTGTGTATGCCGATCTGCCGAAGCGTATGGAACGCGTGGCAGAATACGACGAGGTGTCGCTCGCGGAGGCGAAGAGCCGTATTGCGAAAAGCGACAAAAAACGTGCCAACTACTACAACTTCTATTCCGGCAAAAAATGGGGCGTTGCGTCCACGTATGATCTGTGCATCAACAGCACCGATATCGGCTACGAAAACGCCGCGGAATTGATCGTGAAATTTGCCGAAATGAAATATCCCGAATAAAGCCGAAAAGCCGTGTTGAATTTTTTTCAACACGGCTTTTACTTGTTCTTTTAAGCGTGCCCCCCGCTTCTGTTAGGGGAGGGGTTCCATCCCCTCCCGAAACGGGGTGGCACTCGCAGGGAGGTCTCCCGAAATAAACCCGCTTGGTTACAAACTTGAAATCTTTTATATATTATAAATATAAAAAGAAATTTTACTTGACTTTTTTTGGCATTTGCGCTACTATGATTACGTGGCACAATTTTATATGCGGATAATTTTGGCATACCTGGTTCCTCTTTGCAACATACACGCTCAGTTTGGCAAACGGTATGCCTTTGTTGTCGGTAAAATTGGGTTGCTCCCTCGGTAAGGTGATACACACCGACCAAGGAAGAAAATAGGTAGGTTTGCCAGGGACAAGCCTGCCATAAAAAAATTTTAAGGAGGCCAATGTATGAAACGATTCTTAGCATCTCTCTCTGCAGTCGTTTTGCTCGTGTCGGTCCTGCTCGTTGGTGCAGCACCGGTCATGGCAAGCGGAGAGAAACCCGTTCCGTTCTTCTACAGCTACGCAACGCTGGATGATTTCAACGCGAACGTGGGCACTGCGCTGCCGGATCAAGACGCTCTTGACGAGGCAGAGGAACTCCCCGAAAACATTGTCGAAACCGGTCGTGCCGACGTGTCCTACACCCACCGCACGTTCGGTTACGAGTGGGGCGCCAACGCTGCCGGTAACACCGAGCTTGCGTTCGACGCTGAACTCGGCGCTCTGAAAGTTATGGCGAAGGAAGACTTCACCGGTAACAAAGCGGATTATCCCGGTGTTGACTTCAACAACAGCATGACGAACATTCATCAAGTCGGTAAGATCAACATTTTGCCCGACAACGATGTGTCCGCCAAAATGACTGACTATCCCGTCTTCGCCATGAAAGTGAAATTGGCGAATATGGACTACACCTTCGGTACCGGCAATACCCTGATTGCCAGAAACGGTACCTCGGCCGGCGGCTTTGCTGCTATTGCCTCTTCGGAAGGTTACGTCCGTACGAACGAGTGGCAACTCCTCACCTTCACGGTGAACACCGATGGCTTGGACGGCAAAGACTGGAAAGCCGCGATGGTGTCGCTCCTCACCTGGTACACTCCTGCGAAAGCGGGTCAAGAACTCGCGTGGATCGAATGGGCCGGCGCCTTTGCGAGCGTGTCGGATGCCGAAGCCTACTACGTCGAGAACGGCGGCACCTTCCCGGATCCCGTTCCGATCTCCGATCCCAACTTCGTGGACTTCCGTACCGAAGATGCGTACAATGCTGCGATGGAATCCGGCAAAGTGACGCTCGGTAACGCGAAAAACGGTAAACTGTCTTATGACAAAGACGGCGGTTTGAAACTCACCTTCACGAACGGCGCTCCTGTGAACGATACCCGTCGTGGTGAGACTACCCTCGACATCGTTCCTATGAACGACGTGTTGGTCAAAGACAAGAAGATCGTCGTTGCCAAAGTCAAAGCTGACACCTACGGCCATGCGCAAGGCTTCTTGGGTTATGGTGACGGTGTTTGGGTTGGCGGCAAGAAAATTTCCTCCGTTGCTGCGGAATCTCTTGGCGTTTCCAACCATCCCTATCAACTCGGCCAACCCTACGTGTTGGATGCCGGCAACGGTTGGATGTACGTGGCGTACAACAACGAAGCGGCAGTTGCCAATGTGGGCGACGAAGCGAAATGGGAAAAATTCACCATTCATGGCCAAGGCGTGTCCTACCAGACCAACGAGTCCATCACCGTGGCGTGGGTCGGCGCGTTCGATAGCCTCGAAGCGGCCAAAGAATGGGATCCCGACTATGCGGCTCCCGTTGATATCCCCGGCAAAGCCGAAACCTTCTTCATCGACTTCACGTCGACGAGAGATTTCTTGACCAAAGGTCAATGGGGCAACTACCGCATCGGCGGTGAAGGCGTCCTCTGTAAAAACACCTTCGCGTTGGCCAACCCCAACACGACTGTTCCGATGTACGACTTGGAAGCCAAAGCTCTCCGTCTCGTGAAAGCGGAAGGTTATACCGCTAACAACTTCGGTTTCACCTTCGGTAAACGCAACGCGGCTCAAGTGGCCGGCGGCGAAAACGTGACCGATTATCCGGTCCTCGCGCTGAAAGTGAAGATGTCTCCGAAAGCGATTCCCAACGGTGTGCTTCAAAACAGCGGTGGCTCTCCGATGTGGGTGGGCACCGGTAGCGGTATGCCTACTTCTTACACCGGCGATTGGCAATTGATCCTCATCAATGCCACCAGCCAAACCAAGATCGAAGGCGACGATTCCTGGAAAGGTATCAACGCGATCCTCGGTAAAAACGCGGCTGACTTTGAAGAGGGCGAAACCTACGGTTACGTCGCTTGGGCGGGCGCCTTCAAAACGGCGGCCGATGCCGAAGCGTACTACCTCTCCAACACCGAAGTCACCAATCCGTTGATTGCCGACTTCCGCACCGAAGAACAATACGATGCCGCTGTCGAAACCGGCAAACTCACCCTCACCGGTGACGCTGCCAACGGCGTTCTTTCGTATGGCGATGGTGCTGCGAAGGTTACTTACTTGAACGGCAAACCGGTCACCGAAGGCACTCGCCGTGGTGAGACCGGCATCAACATCCTTGCCAACAACCAAGTGCTGGTTTCTGCCGGCAAAATTGTGGTGGCGAAAGTGAAAGCCAACACCTATGGCAATGCCGACGGTTTCCTCGGCTACGGCGATAAAGTGTGGGCCGGTTCTACCCAAATTGGTTCCGGCACTGCCGTGGGCAACGGCAATCACCCCTATGCGACCAAGTTCGACTGGGCGATGGATGCCGGCAACGGCTGGACCTATGTGGCCTACAACACCGAAGCTTCTTTGGAGGGCGTGGCTGCCGGTTCTGCTTGGGAACGTTTCTTCATCCAAGGCCAAGGCGTGTCCTATCAACAAAACGAGTCGCTCCAAATCGCTTGGGTCGGCGCGTTCGATAGCCTCGAAGCTGCTAAAGAGTGGGATCCCGACTATGTCGCTCCCGCGACCGGCAAAGCCGGCACCTTCTTTATCGACTTCACCAACACCCGTGACTTCTTGACCAAGGGTCAATGGGGCGACTACCGTGTTGGCGGCGAAGGCGTTGTCTTTGAAAACACCTTCAATGTGACGAACGGTAACACCAGCGTTCCGAAGTATAACCTCGAAGTAGGCGCTTTGGAACTCGTGAAAGCGGAAGGCTATACCGCTTCCAACTTCGGTTTCACCTTCGGTAAACGCAACGCGGCTCAAGTGGCCGGCGGCGACAACGTGGCCGATTATCCGATCCTCGCGTTGAAAGTGAAGATGTCTCCGAAAGCGCTTCCCAACGGTGTGCTCCAAAACAGCGGTGGTTCCCCGATGTGGGTTGGCACCGGTAGCGGTATGCCGGCTAACTACACCGGCAACTGGCAATTGATCCTCATCAATGCCACCAGCCAATCCAAGATCGAGGGCGACGATTCCTGGAAAGGTATCAACGCCATCCTCGGTAAAAACGCGACCGATTTCGCCGAAGGCGAAACCTACGGTTACGTGGCATGGGCCGGCGCCTTCAAAACGGCGGCCGATGCTGAAGCGTACTATCTGCAAACCACTGATGTTGTGGAGATCGACGAAAACTTGTTTGTCGACTTCCGTACGGAAGAAGCCTACAACACGGCTGTGAACACCGGTAAAGCGACCTTCGGCGGCGATGCCCGAAACGGTGTCATCTCTTACTCCAAAGAAGGCGCGTTGAAACTTACCTATTTGAACGGTGTTCCTGTCAACGCCACCCGCCGTGGTGAAGGCGCCCTCAACATCAAACCCATCAACACCATCAAAGTGACCGACGGTAAGATCGTGGTGGCGAAAGTGAAAGCCAATGTCGGTACTTATGCTGACGGCTTCCTCGGCTACTCCGATAACGTGGTCGCCGGCGGCATCACCATCTCTTCCGGCACGGCTGTCGGTAACGGCAACCACCCCTATGCGACCAAGTTCGATTGGGCGATGGATGCCGGCAACGGCTGGACCTATGTGGCTTACAACACCGAAGCTTCGGTTGCCGATCTGGCGGCTGACGCTGTTTGGGAATCCATGAGAATTTGGGGCCAAGGCGTGTCCTATCAACAAAACGAGTCCATCCAAATCGCTTGGGTCGGCGCGTTCGATAGCCTCGAAGCTGCCAAAGCGTGGGATCCGGACTACAAAGACGTGACTGTTAACAAGTCCAGCAAACTCTTTGTGGACTTCACCTCCACCGGAGACTACATTGCGAAGAGCCAATGGGGCGTGTGGCGTATCAGCGGTGAAGGCACGGCGTACGAAGATGTCTTTGCGCTCGCTTCCCGCGACTCTGGTTTGAGCTACGACCTCGAAGAAGGCGCGCTCAAATTGGTTAAGAAAGCCGACTACACGGCCAACAACTTTGGTTTTGCGCTCAGCAGACAAAATGCGAATGACCTCGCAGAATTGATGGCGGATTATCCGATCGTCGCTGTGAAAGTCAAGATGAACACCAAAGCTACCCCCAATGCGGTTATGTATGCGAAGAACAATGGTTACGGTTGGACCGGTATCGCCGGTATGCCCGCCTCCTACACCGGCGATTGGCAATTGATTATTGCTTCTGCTGACGAATACGGCACCGCGATCGACGGCGACCTTACCTGGAAAGGTATCAACATTGGTCTTGGTAAAAACGCCGGCGATTTCGAAGTTGGCGAAACCTACGGTCACGTGGCGTGGGCCGGCGCGTTCGCGTCTGTTGAAGATGCGCAAGCTTACTACAACATGACCGACCCGAACTACGTGCACGAGCATGCGTATGATGCTCCTTGCGATACCGAATGCGATTGCGGTGAGATCCGCGAATCCTTCATCGATCACAAGTACGACAACGCTTGCGATACCACCTGTAACGCTTGCGGCACCGTGCGTGAGATCGAGCATACCTACGACAACGCTTGCGACGCTGATTGTAACGTTTGCGGCGCGACTCGCGAAGTGGCCGACCATGTCTACGACAACGCTTGCGACGCTGACTGTAACGAATGCGGCGCGACTCGCGAAGTGGGCGACCACACCTACGGCGACTGGGTCGTGGATACCGAACCCACCACCGAAGCGGAAGGTTCGAAACATCAATCCTGCACCATCTGCGGCCACACCGTGACCGAATCCATCCCGAAACTGGATGTTCACGAGCACACCTGGGATGAAGGCAAAGTGACGACCGAAGCGACCAAAGATACGACTGGCGTGATGACTTACACCTGTACGGGTTGTGGCGAAACCAAGACGGAAGTAATTCCGCAAACGTTGCGTTTCCAAACGGCATCTCTCACGCTTGAGAGCAGCGTGCAAGTGAACTTCTTGGTGCAAAAAGCGGTCTTTGATGCATACGGATATACCGATGCTTATGCGGTGTTCGAAATCGAAGAACGCACCGGCAACGTGAAAA
>JAFSFY010000028.1 GCA_017434985.1 Clostridia bacterium
ACTTGTTGATTAGCAAACAATCCCCCAGTCAGCCTGTCGGCTGACAGCCCCCTTTACACAAGGGGGCCACCGCTGCGGCGGGACTCCCCATAGCTAAAGCTTTATGGTACCACCAGCACTGCTGGTGGTTTTTCCCTACAAAAACACCGCCCGTTGGGAAACCCAACGGGCGGTGTTCACAAACTCATTGGAATCGCGAGGAAAAGCGACTTATTTGTTGGCTTCGGCGAGCAATTCTTCGATGCCCATCGCTTTGAGGTCGGCCACGAAGTTGTTGTACTCGTTCATATCGCGGTCGCCCTTGATGAAGGCGATGACCTGCGCGGTGATGTACGCGCGGATGGTGTCATAACGTTGCACCAATTCTTCGCTCACGTCGGGCGAGAGGTTGAAGAGCTTGGAGGCATAGCCTTTGCCGGCTTCTTCGTAGGCATCAATGCCCCACTCGTGCAGTTCGCCGTAGTGGGCTTTGTAGTCGTAGTCTTCGAGGGTCTCACCGGTGATATCGTGCATCGGCGCGAAGCAGTGGAGGTTGAGACCGTATTTGCCCCACATCTCATAGTTGTTGATGTTGATGCCGTCTTTGTCGGCAAACGGTTTCCACACGTCTTTCGGCACGTAGGCTTCGCCGTTTTTGTCGAGCTTGTAGGTGACGCCTTCTTTACCGAAGTTGTTGGTGAAGCCGCCTTCTTTGGAATAGCACCAGTCCATAAAGAACAGGAGATCTTCCATACGCTCGGCTTGCGAACCGATGTAGTACATCGATTGATAGTCTTGCGCTTCGGTGAACATATAGGTATTCACGGTGTTACCCACAAAATGGCTCTTGAAGGGCATGATACCCACAAACTTCGCGTTTTTGTTGGTTTGTTGCAGGATCTCCTCCGCTTTGGCCGTGGGAGAACCGGAGTCGATGGTGAAGAAGGTCTTGGACGCGGTGGCGAGGTCTTGGAAGTTCTTTTCGCTGGACGCGTCAAAGCCCTGATCCAGGATGCCTTCGTCGTAGCAATCCTTCATAAATTGCAGGATGTTTTTGAACACGCCGGCATTGAGCACGCCGCATTCCCATTTCACTTTTTCCGCGTTATAGTTGATGTTGTACGCTTCGCCGAGCATTTTGGTCCAATAGTTGAGGATGTAGGTGGAGGAGCGGCTGGCGTAAGGCGCACTGTCGGGATATTTCTTCTTGAGGGTCTTCATCGCGTCGAACCACTCTTTCCAAGTGGTGGGGCATTTCAGGTTGTTTTCCTCAAAAATATCCACGCGGATACGCGGCATCATAACCGAAGACTCATAATCGCCGTATTCCGCCGAAGCAAAACCGTAGAAACGGCCGCTGGTGGAGAACAGTTGCAGATCGTTCCAATGCTCTTTGACTTCCGCGTAGTAGTTGGGCAGATCTTTCTCATTGATGAGATCGGTGATGTCGTAGAAAAGCGAGTTTTTGTAAGTACGGAACTCAGTAAGCGTGAGCACGGAGATATCGTAGAACTTGCCGGAAGCGGCAGCCGCCATCAATTTGGTAGAGGCAGAGGCGCCGTCACCGATATCAATGTCGAGTTCCACGTTGGTGAGTTCATACAACGCATCAAATTTGAGCACGTCGGTCTTGATGGGTTGATAGGAGTGCTCTTTGAGGAAGACCGTCCATTTCGCGGTCGTATCAAGCGGCATCGTGCGGCCGGGTTTCAACACCACGCTGTCACCGCTACCCTTGGTGGTCGTGGTGTTTTTCTTGGTGGTGTCACCATTTTTCGTGGTGGTGGTCCCCTTTTTGGTGGTCGTTCTCTTGGCGATGGTACGGTTGGTCTTTTTGGTGGCCTGGGTCTTACCGTTTTCGTCGGTCACGACCGTTTCTTCTTCGGAAGGATCGGTCTCTTCCTCGCCGGAAGGATCGGTCACGTCTTCACCCGAAGGATCGGTCACGTCTTCACCCGAGGGATCGGTGTCCCCTTGGGCGGTCGTGGTGGTCGTGGTGGTGTCGTCATTCGGTTTGTCGGACGGTTTGCAACCCGCCAACAAAGACAACGCCAACAGCGCCGCCAACAAAACTGCTAAAATGCGCATTTTCATACAGTCTTTCATCCTTTCTTCTGTTTGGGAACGGGGTCTTTGCGGTTTATCGTGAGAACTGCCGAAAACGCGAGGCTCCTCTTCTCGCGTTTTCTCGTTCTCCTCTTACACCCTGACGGGTGAAAAGGCAAAGGAAACATGGTGGTGTGCTTACGCTATCATCGTAACACGAAAAGGGCAAAAACGCAATATATTTTTTCCAAAACAGTCAAAAAACTTACAATTTTGCAAAAACGTTTCGCCTGTACAAAGAGAGAACCGCGGGGAACGCGAGGCTCCTCTTCTCGCGTTCCCCGTTCCCTCTTAACACCCTTGCGGGTGAGAAGACAAAGGAAAAATGTGCCATTTTCGTACAATTTTGATGCAACAAACGGCACGGTTTGCGCAACATTTCTTGGAAGAAAGAGGAAATTTTGCGTTTGTATCACAAAATAAACGCGATAAACTCTCTCTTTTTGGGTATTGTAGCATATTTTTTACCCCGTTTGTGTTGCATTTTCCGCATAAAATGTGATATACTCGTCAAAAAGGGAGGGAGAGAGATGAATCAACGTGTACAATGTGAGGGAATCATCCCTTCTGTCGAGCCGATTTCGTTCATTGTCAAACGAGCCGTCCTTGACCGTCAATCTCACGTGCAGGAGATCGACGCACACACCCATCGGGAGATGGAAGTGTACATCAACCTGACAGGCGATATCTCGTTTTTGGCGGAAGATCGGTTGTATCCTCTCTCCCGCGGGGACGTGTTTTTGGCACGGCCGGGGGAACATCACCACTGCGTGTATCGCAGTGACGAACCACACGAATTTTTTTGGATCCTGTTCGACTGCGAGCGCAACCGCGAGTTGTTCGACTTTTTGTTTGTCGATCCGTCGCTCAATTTCCTCTCCCCCTCTGACGGGCAAAAAACCGAGCTGTTCGCCCTGTGCAACACGCTGCTTCGCCCTGATTTGTCGGAGGAGGACCGTTTTTTTACCTTTTTCGGTTTATTGCAGTTGCTGAAACTCTGCGCGAGCAATCCGCTGCGACCGCAGCACGCGTTGTCGGAAGAGGTGGCCCGTATGGTAACCTACGTGGAGGGGCATTTGGCAGAACCGTTGTCGGTTTCGGCGATAGCGCGAGACTTGTACATCAGCCGCAGCACCGTCGAGAGGCGGTTCCGCGAGGCGTTGGGCATCAGCCCGCTTGAATACATCCGCAACCGCAAACTGCACGAGGCCGCCGCCCTGCTTGTCGGCGGCGCTTCGGTGCTCGACGCGGGGCTTTCGGTGGGGTATACCGACACGTCACACTTCATTCGTCTGTTTCGTGACCGATACGGTATGACCCCGCATCAATACAAGAAAACCAAGGAGGGACTGCCATGAATCGAGGCATTTATTGGAAAGGCTCCATTGCCGCCAGCGAAGCGATTCCGTTTTACGTGCGTCATTTTCTGTATACCCGTCAGGTGAACGCGGAAAAAATGGACCTGCACGCCCATCACGAAGTGGAGTTTTACATCAATCTGACGGGCGAAGTGACCTTTTTGAGCAAAAATCAGGTATACCACCTTTCCCGCGGCGACGTGTGTTTTACCCGTCCCGACGAGTTGCACCACTGCGTGTATCACGACACGATCCCTCACGAACATTTCGGGATAATGTTCATCGGTGACAACTGCACCGACGCCATCTCGTTTTTGTACGACGACCGAAAAAGCAGTTGCTTTTTCCCCACCGCGGCGGACAAGGAAGAACTCATCGAGATCTGCTTTGCCCTGCTGAAACACAACCTGCCCGAAAGCGAGCGACAATATCTGTTTTTGCGGATGTTGCATCTGCTGAAACGTTCGGCACGGGAACCGCTGAAAACCCCCGACAAGTTGCCGAAAGATATGGTGTCGATGCTCGCGTTTGTGGAACAGCATTTGGACGTGACCGTTACCGTGGCGGAGATGGCGAAAGCGCTGTACATCAGCCAAAGCAGTATCGAGCGGCGATTTAAGGAATTTTTACACATGACACCGCTTGCCTACATCCACAAGCGAAAATTGCAAACAGCCTCCACCATGTTGCGCGGCGGGTCCACCGTTTCGGCCGCCGCCGCGGCGGTGGGGTTTGCCGACACGTCGTATTTCATCCGTTTGTTTGAGCGCAATTACGGGATGACGCCCCACCGTTACAAGTCGCTGATCAACCAATCGTTGGCTTCGGCAGAGTCCATTCCCGACAACTTATACCCGCCCTCCCCCATGCCGAAATGACGGTGCCGGCAAGATTGAAAAGGCCCCTCAGATCCCCCCGACAATTACCCCCGCCACGTACTGTTTCAGGAAGGTTTTGGCACAATCATGCGTGAAATCCCACCGATATGCGTTCGCATTATCGGTGGGATTTGCTTTTCTTGTACACAAAAATTCTCTTTTTAAGGCGCTTCGCGGTTTCGTGCAGTGCGTGGCGAATACCTTCCGTCTTGTTTTTTGGTTATGCCACCCACACGCCGCTTGCGTTAAAGGTATATGTCTTGCCGCCGATGGTTTTGGTGGTACCGGCCAACATATAGCCGTTACCATCAAGGTAATACCACTTGCCGTCGTCTTTGACCCAGTCATTTTTGGTCATACTGCCGTTTTTGTCGAGGTAACACCAACCGACCGAATCTTTCTTCCAACACTCGGTCACGGCATAGCCGTCGGCACCGACGTAGCACCAACCCACCGAGTCTTGCACCCAACTGTTTGTGAGCATACGGCCGTTGGCATCGAGATACACCCAACCCACCGAGTCTTTCACCCAGTTGTTGGTGATGCAATAGCCGTCTGCCCCAACGTAGCACCAGCCGACGCTGTCCTTGACCCACGCATTGGTCTTCATCGCACCGTCGGAGCCGAGGTAGCACCAACCGACCGAGTCGAGTTGCCAAGTGCTTGACAGCATATAGCCGTTTTTATCCAGATAATACCACTTGCCGCCGTCAAGCACCCAATTCGACTTGACGATGTAGCCGTTGCCACCCACGTAACACCAACCAACGCTGTCTTTCACCCACGCATTGGTCTTCATCGCGCCGTCTGCGCCGAGATAGCACCAGCCGTTAGAGTCGAGTTGCCAACAATTCTTGAGCGGTTGATTGCCGTTAAAATAGTACCAGCGTTGTCCGATCTGTTTCCAGCCGTTTCCGGCCGTGAGCAGACACACGCGGTCAAGTTCGGTCATGTCGCTTGCTTTATAGGTGGTAATTTGCAACGCACTGTCGGACACTTCCACCACCGAAAAGGTCGCACTGTACCCTTGCCAATATTTGGCGGCAAAATCAGTAGGCGCCGCGGGGTCAATGTTGTAATATTTGGAGCCCGAGCCCGAACCGCCCGCCACGTACAAGGTGCCTTGCGGGTTGGCAAGATAGGTGTCGTTGGAGACCAAGGGGGTCAATCCGTCCATCAGATGGGTGCGCACATAGGTGTGGTCGTGACCCATCAGCACCATATCAATGCCGAGGCGGTCAAACGCGGGCACCAACGCGTTGCGTTGGTTAAGGGTCGCCGCCGCTTGCCAACGTCCGCTTTCCAGTGAAAACATCGTTTGGTGAAGCGAGATGATTTGCCATTTGGTGTTCGGGTTTTGCGCCAACACCTTTTCCACATAGGACACGTGGCTCGTGTAGTTGGTGTTGTTGGTGTTGAGATGGATAAACAACACGTCGTTGTAGGTGTACCAATAGTTGTTGCCCGCCGTGGTCGTACCGTACGCCGTGCCGTTCAATTTCGTGTTCGGCAAAGTGAAATGTTCACTGAACGCTACGCTGGACGTATCGTGGTTGCCCACGACAGGCGCGTTGGTAAAAGATTGCATCAAATACGGCAACAAATACCACTCGTATTGGTCTTCACTGTCCGCGACATTGACCTGGTCACCGCCCGTGATCAGTAATTTGGCTTCGGGGAAATGTTCGTGCGCTTTTTCCAGCGTATCCAGCCACCCGAGCACGTTGCTCGCCCCCGCAATCTGCGGGTCACCCGTAAAGATAAAGGAGAAATTGCCTTTTTTGTTGGTTTTAAAGTCATACGTTTTGGAAACGGTGTCCCCGTTGACCACGCGATACACGTATTCCGTGTTGGGTTTTAAGTTTTTCAGCGTGGCGCGATGGATATAAAATCCCGCATCGTTCACCGCGGTTTTGGTCACCGCCGTGACCGATTGGTACACGGTTTTGCCCGTTTTCGGTTTTTCGGCATATTGCAAAATGCCGTCGCCTTTGATGTTGGAATGCCACGTCACGTTTCGCTCGGTCTCGTCGGCACCCACCGTGAGCGACACGGTGCGTTGTTCGGGCACGTACCGATAGAGTTTCAGTTCGGACAATTCAAAATATACGTCGGAACTGCCGCTGCTCGCTTGATGCACTTCCACCGCGATGACGTTGGTGCCTTCGTTCAGATAGTCGGACGGTTGCACCGAAAACGCGGCGTTAATGGGCGCGCCTTCGCCCGAACCGCCGTACGACAAGTTGGAGGCGAAACCGCCGCTCGGTTCGTGATAAGCGGCCACCTTTTTGCCGTTGATGTACACGATGGCGGCATCGTCGTATTTGAGTGAGCCGCGCAGTTCGTAGTCGTTTGACACTTCGTCCACGTCAAACTCGGCGCGGAAGAAATAGGTCGGCACGTTTTGGGAGGTGCCGTTTTGATAGCGTTGCAACAAAACCGTGGGGGTGGCATCGTTGCCGAGCGAGGCAAGTTGCCCGTTTTTGCCGCCAAACTTGGCTTGTTTACTGCCATTCGTTTTCCACGCGCCGTCGTTAAACGAGGGGAGCGTCCACGCCGTACGCGCGCTGCCCGCCGACGGGTCGGTTCCGTTGTCCAGATACCGCCACGTGGCGCTTAGGTTAAGCAGCCTCTCTTCATCGGCCGCGCCGACACACAGCGGCAGCGACACCGCCAGCAAACACACAACCAAAAGCAGTGCAAACAGTCTTTTTTTCATGGTAACACACCCTTTCCTGAAACACCCACACCATATCATATTTGTCTACCGTAAACAACGGTCAATATTGCCAACCTTTTACACGTTTTTCTGTCAACTTGCCAAATGTGACACTTGATGCTATACTATATGCGAAGGCGATACTGTAAGGAGGTCTTGCGATGAAGCGTTTGTGTTGCTTGCTTACTTTGGTGTGCTTTGTGACGGCTTGCGTGCCGCACGGCGACCCATCGGTTACCACTACAACGACAGCTGCTACAACCACCGCGCCCGAACCCACTTCCACCATCCCGCGTGAGTGGTGGCGGTTGCGCGAGATGTCGTCGGACGAGATTTACAACACGGTACTCAAACTGCCGTTGCAACTGTATGCCAATATCAGCGGTCTCGGCACGCTTGAGGTCGATCACGCCGTTTCGGTCACCAAGCAGGGCACGATCTACGGTGTAACAGACAAGGTGACCTACCATCCTGTATTAGCCTCGCAACCGCACATCGACCCCACGGTGGATTTTTCCGATTACGACGAATTTCGCGCGTTGATGGAAACCGTGTTCACCGTCGAATTTGTGGACGAATTGCTGGATGGCGATGCCTTTGCCGTACAGGACGGGAAACTCTATTATTTTGACGGCGGCCGCGGTGTGGACGGCTCATATGAGTCCACCGAGTTTCGTGTGAAATCCGCCGATGAGACCGCTATCGTCTACGAAGCGATCTCCACCCATTACCCTCGCGAAGAAGGCAACAATACCCCGTGGACGGTGACCACCGTCAACACGTTGAAAAAAATTGACGGGCAGTGGCTGTTTGACGAATTTTCGATGTGGTATTGAGCCCTCCCCTACACAAAAAAGCAAAAGTGCCGTCCCACAAGAGTGGGACGGCGCTTGGTTGTTTTACGGGATGATGGGCAGGTCTTTTTTGGCTTCGGCAATGATGTCGATGAACTTTTTGACCTGATTGGTGATGGAACCGAGACCCTCTTTTTCGATTTTATCGAAATCCATGAAGGTTCTGGCGCCCGACACGGCACACGCGCCGCATTTGATGAACTCGGCCGCGTTGTCGGGGGTGATGCCGCCCGAGGGAATGAGGTTCACATCGGGGAACACCATTTTGAGGTTGGTCATATATTTCGGGCCGCCCAGCGCACCGGGGAAGATCTTGACCATCGTGGCGCCCGCGCGCATCGCGGTGAACACCTCGGTGGCGGAGAACGCACCGCTGAACACCGGCACGTTGTAGCGGTTGGCCACGTCGATGACGTCGTCGATCACGCAGGGGTTGACGATGATGCTGCCGCCGTGCAAGATCACTTCACGGGCGGAAGTGGGGTCGAGCACCGTGCCCGCCGCCACGAGCAATTTGTCACCGAAATGGGACGAAATGGCTTCGATGGCTTCCAGCACACCGGGGGTGGTCATGGTCACTTCGATGACACGCGCACCGCCGTCGTACATCGCTTGCGCATAGGCGATATAATCGTCTTTTTGGTGCAGTTTGATGCAGGGCAAAATACCGGTCGATTTGGTTTGTTGAATGACATACTCTTTGAGGGACACGTCACGACTTCTCATAGTAATTTCTCCTTATAATTTAATTTTAGCAATCATTTTACCAAGCGGCGCGGGCTCACCCACGCAGATGCAGGGCATATGCGCGTCGTCCGCCAAGGTGATCATAAAATACCCGGGGAGCAGGGTAACGGTGTCGCCCTCACCCTCCAACGCGGCGGCATCTTTGGCCGCATCGTAGCTGAGTTCTTTGAGCTTTTTCACGTCGGCATAGCCGATCTTTTCTTTGCCGTAGGCCACAAAGTGAATGTCGGCGTATTCCCGATGCGCCTCAAAACTGCACTCGCTGACGGGGCGGGAATTCATCGGGCGCGCTTTGACCAGCACGCCGCTGTTCGGCACAGCGATATCCGCTTTTTCAAACGGCTCGCCCGACACGGTGGCAAAAAAGTCCAGCGCGGCTTTGTAATCCTCGCCGAGGAAATAATAGTTCGCACGGTTGCGAATGTGATCGGTAATCATAACAACATCTCCTTATCGTTGCACGCGACCGGACGCGTCGCCGCCCGCGAGACGTTTCACTTCGTCGAGCGTGGCGAGGTTGAAGTCGCCCGTGATGGTCTGCTTGAGCGCGGAGGCCGCGGTGGCAAATTCGCAGGTGTCGGCCAACGACATCTTGTTGAGCAAGCCGTAGATCATACCCGCGGCAAAGGACGCGCCGCCGCCGCCACGGTCCACCAAGTGAATGTCGTATTTTTTGGAACGATAGAATTCGTTGCCGTCGTAAATGAGCGCCGACCAACCGTTGTCGGAGGCGGAATAACTCTCGCGCAAGGTGGAGCCGATGTATTTGAAGCCGAACTTCTCTTTGAGTTGCACGAACACTTCTTTGTACGCCTCGATGTCGAGCTCACCTTTGGTGATGTCGGTGTTGGCGGGTTTGAAGCCGAGCACCTTTTCGGCGTCTTCTTCGTTGCCGATGCACACGTCCACGTATTGCATCAACGGGATCATCACCGCTTGCGCCTCTTCGGGCGACCACAGTTTGCTGCGGTAGTTTAAGTCCACACTGACCGTCACGCCGTGTTTTTTGGCGGCTTTCATTGCCGCTTCCACCAACACGGCGGCTTCGGGGCTGATGGCAGGGGTAATGCCCGCGACGTGGAACCAATCCGCATCGCCGAAAATGCCGTCGAAATCAAATTCGTCGGGTTCGGCGGCGGAAATGGCGGAATATTTACGATCGTACACGACGTTGGATGCTCTGACAGACGCACCGTTTTCGTAGAAATTGAGTCCCATACGCTCGCCGCCGCGGACAATGTAGGAGGTGTCTACCCCTTGCTCGCGAAGTTTGTTTACCGCCGTTTGACCGAGCGGATTGACGGGCAGTTTGGTCACGTAGCGCGCGTCCAAACCGAATTTGGCCAGCGACACCGCGACGATGGATTCGTCACCGCCGTAGTACGCTTCAAATTCCGTTGCTTGTTCAAAACGCAGATTGTTTTTGGGCATAAACCGAATCATCATTTCGCCCATGGTTACGACTCTCATTTTGTATATTCCTCCTTAAGATTTACCGTAGCTGTTCAGGAAATAATCCCGTCCGCGACGGACATTTTCTTCACTGATGGTTTGTAACCCGCCGGCCGCCAGCAGATGCAGATACATCTTACAACTCTTTTCGGTGACTTGACAGCACACGCGCGCTTCTTTGAGCGTTTTGCCGAAGCACATCGGCCCGTGGTTGCGAATGAGGATGGCGTTGGTATCGTCCACCGAAGCGGACACCACTTCGCCGAGTTTGACGTGCATATCCGACGGCACAAATTCGCTTGACAGCGGAATGGCGCCGCCGAGTAATTGGCACATCTCCTCCGAAATGACGGGGACGCCCTCGTTTCGGGCGGCGGCCGCCATGCCGTACGGTGAGTGCATATGAATGATGGCACCCACGTCGGGGCGTTTGTTCATCACACGGCGATGAATCTCCCGTTCGCTGGTGGACAGGCGCGTACCCGACACTTGCGTGCCGTCGGGCGCGAGTACCACCAAATCGTCGGGGGTCATGGTTTCGTATTCCACTTTGGACGGGGTGATGAGGATGTTGCCGTCGTCCAAACGGACACTGATGTTGCCCCACGTGGAAAACACAAGGCCTTGCGCTTTCAGCCACAAGCAGGTGTCGATCACCTCTTGCCGTAGTTCTTTGCAATCTTTCATTGTTTTCACCCCTCGATATAGTCTTTGTAGTTGGGATTCAAAATGGTTTTCACGGTTTTGCCGGCGAAGAAATCCGCCACGTTTTTGGCCGCCATCATCCCCGCCTTTTCGTGGCTTTCGGCGGTGCCCGCGCCCATATGCGGCATCAGCACCGTGTTTTTGGCGGTAAGAAGCGGATTGTCAGGCAGCGGCGGTTCGGGCGAAAACACATCCATACCCGCGCCCGCGATGACACCGTTGTTCAGCGCATCCGCCAAATCTTCCGCCACCACCAAGCGACCGCGCGCGGTGTTGATGAGGATGGCGGTGGGTTTCATCTTGCTTAAAAACTCTTTGTTGATCATCCCGTCGGTCGTCGGGGTGGACGGCAGATGCAGACTGATGATATCCGCTTCTTGTTGAATGGTGGATACCTCGGCGTACTGCACGTTGAGGCGAGCGGCCGCCGCTTCGTCCCAAAACGGGTCGTACGCGATCACGCGGCAATCAAACCCCGACAGCATTTTGGCGAGCGCCTTGGAAATGTCGCCAAACCCGATGATGCCCACCGTTTTGCCTTCCAGTTGCGAGCCGACACGGCTTTCCATAAAACGGCTCCAATCCCCTGCGCGCACTTCCTTGTCGGAATCGAGGATGTTGCGTTTGAGTGACAGCATCAAGGTGAGCGCACATTCCGCCACCGCGGTGGACAGCGTTCCCGCCGCGTTGCACACCGCCACGCCGCATTTGGCGGCGGCGGCTTTGTCAATTTCGTCGGTGCCGACACCGTAGCGCGACAACAGTTTTAAATCGCCTCCCAGCGCTTCGAACACTTCGGCGGGAAACTTTTCGCCCGCCGAAATGATGGCGTTGTAACCCTTTAATTCATCCGTCCAATCAAGGGCGTTGCGGGTCTCCATATACAGCAGGTCGGCCGTATGCCCCTCCGCCTCCAAATACTCCTTGATGCGGGTGCGGATGGCGAGCGGTTGTTGTTTGCCGATGATCGCAATTTTACTCATAGTCGTCTCCAATCTTCACGGCGATCTTGATCGCATTGGGATAATTCTTCCTCACAAAGCCGCCCAAACAATCGTCAAACGGCAATTCGTGGGTGATGATGGGCAACAAGTCGGGCTTGTGCTCGTCGAGCACTTTCAGCGCGCCGCTTAACATATCCATCTCGCCCATCACGCCGAACAAAAACAGCGCTTTGGACACGATGGTGTCGACGTTGACGTCGTTTTCGCGGTTGTCGTAAAACCCGATGAGTGCCACCGTGGCGCGGAATGCCGCGATGTCGATGGCTTGTTTAAAGGTCTCTTTCGCGCCCGAACACTCCAGCACAAAGTTGACCCCTTCGCCGTTCGTTTGCGCATCGATAACCGCTTTCACGTCCTCTTTTTTGCTGTTCAGCGTTACCGCGCCGAGCGTTTCGGCCACTTTCAGTTTTTCGTCGTTGCGGCCGATCATAAACACCGTTTTGGCGCCGAGCGCTTTGGCCAGCACCACCGCCGCCATGCCGATACAGCCCGTGCCGATGACCGCCACGGTGGAATCGGGGGTGATGTTCATCCGTTTGATGCCGCCGTAGGCGACCGAAAACGGCTCGGCCAGCGAAGCGGCTTTCAGCGAGATACCGTCGGGAATTTTGTGCAGGTGATGCTGCGGAATGACGTAATATTCCGCAAACGCCCCGTCGTACACGGGGTCGATGGTGCCGACGTTGCGCATATGGTGGCAATGCTCAAAATCGCGTTTTAAGCACGCGTCACATTCGCCGCAGGTGACCGCGTTGTCACCCACCACCTTGTCACCTTTTTGAAAAGCGGTCACGTCGGTACCGACCGTTTCCACCACGCCCGACCATTCGTGGCCGAGACGCACGGGGTAGGTCACCTGCCCGTTTTCCGCAAAACTGCAATCGCTCGAAAACAGATCTTGATCGGTGCCGCAAATGCCGCACCAACACACCCGTACGAGCACGTCGTCGGGTCCCACGTCGGGAATCGGCAGGGTGCCGATGTGTGCCTTGCCGTAACCTTCGGCAAACAGCACGTTCATTTCGTTGTTCACGTTTTCACCTCAAATCGTGATTTGTTCGCCCGGCCGCATCAACCAATACGGGCAGTCGGGATAGCGTTCGTTCATTTCTTTCATAAACGTATGCGGGTTGCCGCCGTGTTCGGCAAAATTCCAAAAATGGCACGGCACGGTTCGTTTCGCTTTGATGAGCGACGCCGCTTTGGCACCTTCTTCTTCATTTAAATTGCCGAATGCACCGTTGATGGGCATCATAAACACGTCGACCCCTTGCAAGGCGGGGTTTTTGAAGTAGGTTTCGTGAAACGCGGTGTCCCCCGCCACGTACATCCGCTTGCCGTCCGCTTCGATCAGCAGACCGATGGCATCGGGCGTTTCGGCACCGTGGTCGCACGGCATCGCGGTGATGCGCAAGCCTTCACGCTCGAACACGTCCCCCACCCGCAGATAGGTGAACCTCTGTTGATCGAGCCCCAATTTCTCGGCTTCGTCACGCACGTCACACGCCGCAACCATCTGCGTTTTCGGGTTTTCCAAAATCGCCGGCACACTGTCGGGGTCAAAGTGGTCGTAGTGCGCGTGGGTGGCCACCAAGACGTCCAAATTCAGCTCGCGCGGGTCAAACAAATACGGCAACAACCGCTTAAACCCAAAATAACGGTTGCAACAATCGGACAAATACAAGTCCACCCCGATGCGAAGTCCCGTTTCGGTCTCCAAAATAAAGCCGGCTTGACCCGCAAAGGTCATGGTCACACTCATCACACACACTCCTTTTGATCAATTGTGCGTAATCGGTTACGCACTGGCACAAAACCATTATACGGCTTACACCACACGATTGTCAAGAGGTGTGTTGAAATTTGCATAAATTGGTGATATACTACCTAAAAAGGAGGTGGGCGCGATGAGTGAAAAAAAGGTGACCATCTACGATATTGCCGAAAAAAGTGCTTGTTCTGCCGTAACGGTGCACCGTGCACTGACGGGCAAAGGGCGCATCAGCGCCGCCACCAAGGAGCGCGTGCTGCAGGTGGCCGATGAGCTCGGCTATAAGGCAAATCCCGCCGCACAAGGGTTGCGCCGTACCCCCATCAAACTCGGGGCGGTGCTGTTTTGCCCCGTGGAAGAGTACGTGGACGACATTGTGGACGGCATCGCCGCGGCGGGTGAGTCGCTCGAAAAATACAACGTGTCCACCGATATTCGCAAAATCTCCTATACCGATACCAAAACCTGTTTGACGGCGATGTGTCGCCATATTGACGAGTTGGCGGCGACGGGATGCCGCGGTATTTTGCTGTTTGCGTCGGCGTGGCTGGACGAGTTGTCCGACTTGACCGCCTGCATCGCCCGTCACACCCAAAACGGCGTGCGCTTTGCCACCGTGGCCAACGACATTCCGCTGGACGGCAAGGTCGCACACGTGGGTGTCAACGCGTTGATGGCGGGCAGTATGGCCGCCGAACTGCTTGCCCTGTCCTGTCGTGATCACGCGGTGGCGCTGTTGGTGGCAAGTAACGACTCCCCCGTCGGCCGCGACTACGTGGACGGGTTTCGTCGGTTTGCCGCCGACAACGTATTTTCCCGCATCGTGCTGTACGAACATTTTGACGATCCGACACAAGTGGCCGCGGTCACACGGCAGATGCTGTCGGAAAACCCCGACCTGCGTGGCGTGTATATGACCACCGCGAGTTCGGTGCTTGCCTGCCGCGTGTTGAAAAACGACCGTTCGTTGTCGGTGGTCACCACCGATCTGCTTGCCGAAACGCCAACCTTGTTGCAAAACAAAACGGCGGCGGCCACCATTTTCCAAAACCCGTTCAAGCAGGGACGCACCGCGCTTCGCACGCTGTATCGCTCGCTTTTGGGTGAGGCGGTGGAATCCACCGCTCTTATCACCCCACACATCTTGCTGTCGTCCAATCTCCATTCGTATTTGTTTAACAAGGGAGCACTGCCGTATGAATCTGATCTGTAAAGAATTTGTTTTCCCGTTTAAAGAGGGAGAATGCCACGCTTCCACCCTGCTTCGCTTGGCGGACGGCGCGGTGCTTACCGCGTGGTTCGGCGGCAGCAAAGAGGGCAACCTCGACGTGCAAATTTGGCTCAGCCGCCGCGAAAACGGCGTGTGGAGCACCCCCGCTTCTGTCCCCACTGCCGTCCCCGTGCAACACTGGAACCCCGTGTTGTTCCAAACCGACGACGAGACGGTGACGCTGTTCTATAAAATCGGCAAACCCATCGACGTGTGGCAAACGATGGTGATTCGCTCCACCGACGGCGGTCGCACCTGGACGGCACCCGAAGAATTGGTGGCGGGCGATGAATCGGGCGGCCGCGGGCCGGTGAAAAACAAGCCCATCCGCACGAGCGACGGGCGCATTCTCGCCCCCGCTTCCACCGAGCACGGCACCTGCTGGCGTTGTTTTGTGGACGAGTTTGACGGCAATCGTTGGATCAAACACCCCGATTTCCCCGTGGACAACGAGTACGTGGGGGTCATTCAACCCACCTTGTGGGAAGATGCCGACGGCAAGTTCCACGCGCTGATGCGCTCCAACCAAGGCAAGATCTACCGCGCCGATTCCGCCGACGGCGGACGTGCCTTCGGCACGTGTTACCCCACCGATCTGCCCAACAACAACAGCGGCCTGGACGCGGTGATGACCGAGGGCGGCACGCTCGTTCTCGTGTGTAATCCCGTGGAGAAAAACTGGGGGCCCCGCTCACCGCTGTCGGTATTTGTCTCCACCGACAACGGGGAAACCTTTGACAAAGCACTGGATCTGGAAACCGAGCAAGGCGAGTTTTCCTATCCCGCCGTCATTGCCGACGGCGAGCGCGTGTATATCACCTATACCTACAAACGGCAATCGATTGCGTATTGCGAATTGACCGTGTAACAAGCAAAAAGCAAACCCCCGATGGAGTAGCGTGTTATCCTTAACGGAGAACACGCAGTCAAATCCGTCTTCGACGGGTGAAATCCACCTATAGTGGATGAAATCGTGTTTGCGATGAAATCCTGCTTCGCAGGGTTGTATTTAGACGGATTTGATTTCATCCGAGGACTTGTCCTTGGATTTCATCTGAACGAAGTGAAGATTTCATCGTTGCCGCGCAACGATTTCATTAAACCAACAGAAAAAGA
>JAFSFY010000029.1 GCA_017434985.1 Clostridia bacterium
CGAACGAAGTGAGGATTTCACATTGCGAAGCAATATTTCACCCACCCGAAAGGGTGGATTTAGTTGAAAAAGCGACTTGTCGAAACAAGTCGCTTTTTCTGGCCCGCCCGGAGGGATTCGAACCCCCGGCCTTTGGAATCGGAATCCACTGCGATATCCAGCTTCGCCACGGGCGGATGTATTCATTTTTGAAAGGCAGTACCCATTTTACACTATGTTTGCCCACTTTGCAAGCGAAAAAACGCTTTTCTTGGCAAAGAATTCGCAATTTTTTCTTGACATTCTTGCAAATTTGCTATAAATTATAGGTATTATGATTCTAAAAGAAGGAGGAAAACGGCATGTTGTTTACGGCCCGATTTTATTACTTTAAACAGGACTGCCCGTTTTCCGCTATTTTCGGATGAGCGTTTCATCCGGCGTATCGACAACGGACAGTCCGCAGCCGCTTATGCCTGAAAAGGCAAGAGGGGATGCGGATTTTTTAATTGGAGGAAACACGATGAACGACCTGCAAAAAGCACGACAGATCATCAACGAGACCGACGTGGAGATGGCGCGTCTCTTCGAAAGACGAATGGACGCCGCCCGTCTGGTTGCCGCCTACAAAAAAGAAAACGGCTTGCCCGTGGATGATTTTGCGCGTGAAGAAGAGATCATCAAACGCAACACCTCGCTCATCACCGACGAAGACTATCGTTCATACTACGTCAGCTTTCTGCAAAACACCATCGGCTTGTCCAAAAATCTGCAACATCGCCTGCTTGACGGGATGCGCGTGGCGTACAGCGGCGTGGAAGGCGCGTTTGCCAATATCGCGGCCGAACGCATTTTTCCCGACGCCTCCTGCGTGGCGTGTGCGGATTTCAAAGCGGCATACGACGCGGTGGTGAACGGCGATTGTGATTGCGCGCTTCTCCCCATCGAAAACAGCAACAACGGCGACGTGGGGCAGGTGTTGGATCTCGCATTTTTCGGTTCACTGTTCGTCAGCGGTGTGTACGAGATCGAGATCGTGCAAAACCTCCTCGGTGTCAAAGGCGCCACGGTGCAGGACATCAAACAGGTCATCAGCCACCCGCAAGCCCTCGGTCAATGCACCCCTTACATCCGTGAACATGGGTTTGAACCGATTGAAGAGGTTAACACCGCCGTGGCGGCGCGTAAGGTGGCAGAGTGGGGTCGTACCGATATCGCCGCCATCGGCAGTGAAGAAGCGGCCGAAAAATTCGGTCTTGTCAAACTTGAAAGCCACATCAACGAAAGCAGCAACAACACCACCCGTTTTGCGGTGTTTTCCCGTGCCGAAAAAGAACACAGCAAAAGCGATCGGCATTTCATTATGCTGTTCACCGTCAAAAACGCTGCCGGTTCGCTCGGCCGCGCGGTCTCGGTTATCGGGGAATACGGGTTCAATCTGCGCGCGTTGAAAAGCCGCCCGACCAAAGAACTCATTTGGGACTACTACTTCTATGCCGAAGGCGAAGGCAACCTTTACGGCGAAGAAGGCAAAGCCATGCTTGCCGAACTGAAAAAATGTTGCAGCAGCGTGAAGATCCTCGGCAGTTTTGAAAAAGAAATTCGTGTTTAGGAGTGTACGTGATGCTCATTCCCGTGAAAACCTCGCAAGGAACGTATGATATCGTGCTGGAACGCGGAGCACTCGCCCGCGCGGGCGAATGGTTGCCGCTTGACCGTCGTGTCCTCATCGTGACCGATGACGGCGTTCCCGCCGCTTACGCACAAACGGTGGCGAACGCATGCAAACAGCCGACCGTCGTCACCATCCCGCAGGGGGAAGGCTCCAAACAACTGGATACGTGGCAACGTTTGTTGCAAGCGTTGGTCGACAACGCGTTCACCCGCACCGACTGTGTCGTCGCCGTGGGCGGCGGCGTGGTGGGCGATCTGGCGGGATTTGCCGCCGCGGCGTATATGCGCGGCATTGATTTTTACAACGTTCCCACCACCGTGTTGTCGCAGGTGGATTCCTCCATCGGCGGCAAAACCGCGGTCGATTTCCGCGGCCTTAAAAATTTGGTAGGTGCGTTTTATCCGCCCAAAAGGGTACTCATCGACCCCGACACCTTGCGCACGCTTCCCGCGCGGCAACTGTCCAACGGACTCGCCGAATCGGTGAAAATGGCGGCAACGTTTGACGCGGATCTGTTCGCGTTGCTGGAAACCGAAGATCCGTTTGCCGAATCGGTGTTAGACACCGTGATCGAACGGTCGCTTTGCATCAAACGAACGGTCGTGGAGCAGGACGAACGCGAGGGCGGTCTGCGTAAAGTGCTCAATTTCGGGCACACGCTGGCGCACGCGATCGAAAGCGTGTACGATATGCAAACCTATTATCACGGCGAATGCGTGGCGCTCGGTATGTTGCCGATGTCGGCCCCCGCCGTGCGCGAGAGACTGATTCCCGTGCTTCGCAAATTGTCGTTGCCGATCACGTTTGACGCTCCCATCGACGAGTTGTTGGATGCGTGCCGTCACGATAAAAAAACCGCGGGCGACACCATCACGGTGGTCACCGCTCCCGCCGTGGGAACGTACGAAATGAAAACCATTCCCTTTGACGAATTTACGCAACAGATAAGGCAGGTGCTTGCGCGATGAAAAACACCTTTGGAAACCACGTGGCGGTCACGTTGTTCGGCGAAAGTCACGGTCCCGCCATCGGCGCGGTGATCGACGGGTTGGCGCCCGGCATTCCCGTGGATACGGCGTTTATCGATAAATTGCTTTCTCGCCGCCGTCCGGCGGGGGATATTTCCACCACGCGACACGAGGCGGATCCTTTCGTGATCGAAAGCGGTGTATTTGAGGGCAAAACCACCGGCACCCCGTTGTGCATTCTCATCCCGAACGGCGACACCCGTTCGTCGGATTATGCCGCCACGCGCTTTTTGGCGCGTCCCTCCCACGCGGATTACACCGCCTATTGCAAATATCACGGTTTTGAAGACCCTCGCGGCGGCGGCCATTTCAGCGGCCGTATCACCGCGGCGGTGGTGGCGGCAGGCGCGATCGTGTTGTCGGCTTTGAATCGAAAAGGCATTCGCATTGCCACCCACATCGCCTCTTGCGGCGGTGTGTCTGACCGTGCATTTGAGGATTTGTCTGCCGATATGACCGCTCTTGACGAGCGCGATTTCGGCGTGTTGGACGAGACGGTTGCCGACCGTATGATGAATGCCATCCGCGAAGCCAAACAAGCGGGCGACAGCGTTGGCGGCACACTCGAAACGGTCGTAACGGGGTTGCCTGCCGGTGTAGGCGAACCGTGGTTTGACACGGTGGAGAGTATGCTCTCCCACGCACTGTTTGCCATTCCCGCCGTGAAAGGCGTGGAATTTGGTGCGGGTTTTGCCCTTGCCGACATGCGCGGCTCGGTGGCAAACGATCCGTTTTGTATGCAAGGCGGTGCCGTGTGCACCGTCACCAACCACAGCGGCGGTATCAACGGCGGCATCACCAACGGGATGCCCGTGTTGTTCCGTTGCGCGATACGTCCTACCCCCACCATCGGGCGGGAACAAGAGACTGTGAATATGCAAACGGGTGAAGATGCCACGCTTCTTGCCAAAGGACGGCACGACCCGTGCATCGTCCACCGTGCGCGCGTGGTGGTAGACTGCCTTACTGCGCTGGTGCTCGCGGATATGCTTACCGGGCGTTTCGGTACGGATTGGTTGGGAACGGTATGACGTACGGATTGATCGGTGAGCGGTTGGGACACAGTTTTTCCAAACGTATCCACACCGCGCTGTTTGACTATGACTATGAACTGAAAGAAATTCCGCGTGAAGAATTGCACGCATTTATGACGGCACGCGCGTTTTGCGCCATCAACGTGACCATCCCGTATAAACAAGCGGTGATCCCGTATTTGGACGAGGTCAGTGACGTGGCGCGGTGCATCGGCGCGGTCAATACCATCGTCAACCGCGATGGTAAACTTTACGGTGATAACACCGATTTCGGTGGCATGCTCGCGCTTCTCGACAAAGCAGGTATTGTTCTCGCTGATAAAAATGTGTTGATCCTCGGCAGCGGCGGCACGTCCAAAACCGCGTTGGCGGTGGCACAGCACGGCGGTTGCGCGCGTGTGTACCGCGTGTCGCGGACGGGGGAGAATGGGTGTATCACCTACGAGCAAGCCCGTGCGTATGCCGACACCCACGTCATCATCAACACCACCCCGTGCGGGATGTATCCGCACATCGGTGAAAGCGCGATCGACATTGCGTCTTTTCCCTGTTTGGAAGGCGTATTGGACGCGGTGTACAACCCGCTTCGCTCCAAGTTGGTGTGCGACGCGCGTGAGAGCGGTATTACGGCGGTGGGCGGTTTGTATATGCTCATCGCGCAAGCCGTGTTGGCGGCCGAACGCTTTGTGGGTGAAACGGTGCCGCGCGAAGCGATGGACGAACTGTATACGAGCCTGTTGCGTGAAACGCAAAACGTGGTGCTCATTGGTATGCCGGGCAGCGGCAAAACCACCGTCGGTCACCTGTTGGCCGATCGTCTCGGCCTTGCCTTTGTGGATACCGACGACGAGATCGTGAAACGCGAAGGCCGTTCCATCCCCGAAATTTTCAAAGCGGTAGGGGAAACGGGATTCCGCGATATTGAGGAAGCGGTCATCCGTGAGGTGGCCACCCGTCAAGGCGCGGTGATCGCCACGGGCGGCGGCGCGATCTTGCGCAAACAAAACGTCGATCTGCTCAAAGAAAACGGGCGCGTGTATTTTCTCGACCGTCCGCTTGAAGAGTTGATTGCGACTAAAGACAGACCCTTGTCGTCCGACCGCGAGGCGCTTGCACAGCGCTATCGCGAACGATACGACAGTTATTGTGCGCGATGTGACTGTCACGTCACGCAAACGACCACCCCCGAAGCGGCGGCAACGTATATCGAGGAGGAATGTATCCGTGAAATTGCTGGTACTTAACGGCCCGAATCTCAATATGCTCGGCATCCGCGAACCGTCGGTATACGGTCATCAGACCTACGACGATTTATGCACGCTGATTCGTGATCACGCGGCGAAAATCGGTGCCGACGTGGAGATCTACCAATCCAATCACGAAGGGGATCTGGTGGACAAGATACAAAGCGCCTACCAACGTGTAAACGGCATTGTCATCAATCCCGCCGCTTATACGCACACCAGTGTGGCGTTGCTTGACGCGTTAAAAGCCGTGGGGATCCCCGCGGTGGAAGTGCACATTTCCGACGTATCCAAACGCGAAGAATTTCGGCAGGTGAGTTACGTTCGCCCGTATTGTCGTGCCACCATTGCGGGACACGGGTTTAACGGTTACCTTGAGGCGATGGATCTGTTGATGGCGGAGGCGAACGTATGACCGTTACCGTCACCCCCTCCAAAGCTACGGGGCGCGTGAGTGCCCCGCCCTCCAAAAGTATGGCGCATCGGGCACTCATCTGCGGTGCTTTGTGCCACCAAGCGACCATTGAGAACGTGGCCTTTTCCAAAGATATTGAAGCCACGCTTGCGTGTTTGCAAGCACTCGGCGCGTCGGTTCAACTTGACGGCGCGACGGTGCATATCGGCGGATTGTCGCTTGCCAATATTCCGGCAAATGCGTGCCTGCCCTGCAATGAAAGCGGCAGTACCTTGCGTTTTTTCCTACCGCTGTGTATGGCGGCGGGTGTGCCGATCACCTTGACGGGAAGTACACGTTTGTTTGAACGTCCACTCACCGTGTACGAAGATATTGCTCGTGAGGGGCACATTCAGTTTGACAAACAAGCCGACCGTGTGACGGTGTGCGGCCGCCTTGCAAGCGGCGACTATACCGTTCCCGGCAATATCTCCAGCCAATTTATCACGGGATTACTTTTCGTGTTACCGCTCTTGTCGGGGGACAGCACGCTGACGGTGACCGAGCCGTTTGAAAGCGCCTCGTATATTGACCTGACGCTGCAATGTTTGTCCGATTTCGGTGTGGACGTGAGGCGAAGCGGTAACCGCTTTACAATACGCGGTTCTCAACGCCCCACGGCGATCGCTTATACGGTAGAAGGGGATTGTTCCAACGCCGCCTTTTTGGAAGCCTTGAACGTGCTCGGTGGTTCGGTACGCGTGGAAGGATTACGTGAAACCACCCTGCAGGGTGACCGCGTGTATACCGACATTTTCAGTAAACTCGTACACGACGGAGCGCGTGTTGACCTAGCCGATTGTCCCGATTTGGCGCCCGTTGCGTTTGCGGTGGCGGCGGCTTTGAACGGAGCGACCTTTACGGGGACGGCGCGATTGTGTATCAAAGAAAGTGACCGTGCCGCCGCGATGGCGGAGGAACTTGCCAAATTCGGTATTGCCGTCACGGTGGGGGAGAACACCGTTATCGTTCACAAAGGCACGCTCACCAAACCGACGGTGCCGCTGTGCGGGCATAACGACCATCGCATCGTGATGGCGCTCACCGTGCTTGCCACCTTGACGGGCGGTACGATCGACGGTGCCGAAGCGGTCAGCAAAAGTTATCCCGACTTTTTTGACGTGATGAAATTGTTACAGATAGGAATCAAAACGCTATGACATTACCCGAAAACGGGCGCGTGCTGATTGTCGGTCTGGGTCTTCTGGGCGGCAGTTACGCGATGGCCCTTACCAAAAAAGGATACCACGTTTCCGCCATCACGCGGGATCGGGAATCCATCGACTACGCCGTGTCCCACGGATTGATCGACCACGGTTCCACCGAGGTGGAGCAATCCCTGATCGACGAGGCGGACGCCGTGGTGTTTGCGCTGTATCCCCACGTATTTGTGGAGTGGATAAAGCAATACGGCCATCGGCTTCGCCCCGGTGTTCCCGTTACCGACGTGACGGGCGTTAAAAGTTGCGTGGTGTACGAAGTGCAAGCGTTGTTGCCGCCGGGGGTCGAGTTTATTTCGGCTCACCCGATGGCCGGCCGTGAAACGAGCGGCGTCCAAAACAGCGACGACAGTATTTTCGTCGGCGCGAACTATATCGTGGTGCCCACCGAACAAAACACCCCCGAAGCGATCGCGTGGTGTCGGCAATTCGGTGCAACGCTTGGATTTTCCAAGATCTCGGTGCTGTCTCCCGAAAAACACGATTCGATGATCGCCTTTTTGTCGCAGTTGGCGCACGCCATTGCGGTCTCGCTGATGTGTGCCAACGACGATCCCGATCTGGTGCAGTATACGGGTGACTCGTTCCGCGACCTGACGCGCATTGCCAACATCAACGACGAGATGTGGAGCGAGCTGTTTTTATCCAATCGCGATGCCCTGCTTGCCGAAATGGACACCTATCGCGAAACCTTTGATCGGCTGTATGATACCATCAAAAACGGGGACCGTGAGGCGATGCGTGAAATGATGCGTTTGTCCACCGCGCGCCGCCGTCAATTCAACAAGAAAGTGTGAAGCCCTATGAATATGCAATTCTATCGCAAACTTCCCATTCCGAAAGACGTGAAAGAAGAATTCCCCGTCACCGACGCGATGGCGGCGGTGAAAGCGGCGCGCGACCAAGAGATCAACGCCATCTTCGACGGTCGTTCGAATAAATTCTTGCTCATCATCGGTCCTTGCTCGGCCGACCACCGCGATCCGGTGCTCGAATACATTTCCCGCTTGGCGCGCGTGCAGGAACAAGTGAAGGATAAGATCCTCATCATTCCGCGCATCTACACCAACAAACCGCGCACGACGGGCGAGGGATACAAGGGGATGCTCCATCAACCCGACCCCGAAAACGCCCCCGATATGCTCAAAGGTATCTTGGCGATCCGCGAATTGCATATGAGCGCCTTGCGCGATTACGGTTTCACCTGCGCTGACGAGATGTTGTATCCCGAAAACCACCGCTATCTGTCCGACCTGTTGGCCTATGCGGCCATCGGTGCGCGTTCGGTGGAAAACCAGCAACACCGCTTGACGGCGAGCGGTCTGGATATCCCCGTCGGTATGAAAAACCCCACCGGCGGCGATTTGGCGGTGATGATGAACTCCATCAAAGCCGCCCAAAGCAGCCATACCTTTATCTACCGCGGTTGGGAAGTGCAAAGTATGGGTAATCCTTATGCCCACGCCATCCTGCGCGGCTATTTGGATTTTGCGGGAAAATGCGTGTCCAACTATCACTACGAAGATCTGCTCAAACTTCACGAAATGTACAGTGGTTCGCATTTGCGCAACCCCTCGGTCATTGTGGATGCCAACCACGCCAACTCCGCGAAAAAATACTACGAGCAACCGCGTATTGCGAACGAGATCGTGCAAAGCCGCCGTCAAAACGACGAGATTCGCCGTTTGGTCAAGGGGCTGATGATCGAAAGCTATTTGGAAGACGGCGCGCAATCGGCCGACGGCCACGTGTTCGGCCAATCCATCACCGACCCGTGCCTCGGTTGGGAGAAGACCGAAACGCTGATCTATCAATTGGCAGAACAAGTATAAAGTGGTGAGTGTATGAAGCCCATTGCCCGTATCCGCACCGATTTTAACGAGAAATTCGGCATTCCGCGGCAAAGCGGCCGTGTGCCGCAATTGGTCGGTCGCGTGGTGTTTGAACCCGAATACCGTCACCCCGATGCCTTGCGCGGCATTGACGGGTTTTCCCATCTGTGGCTCATCTTCGATTTTTCCGAAGCGCATCGCGACACGTGGTCGGCCACCGTGCGGCCGCCGCGTCTCGGCGGGAATGAGCGGATAGGCGTGTTTGCCACGCGCTCGCCGTTTCGCCCCAACCCCATCGGCCTTTCCTGCGTGCGGTTTTTGGGCGTCGAACATACCGAGACCGAGGGTGACGTGTTGTTGGTCGGCGGCGCCGATCTGCTGGACAACACCCCCATCTACGACATCAAACCCTACCTGCCGTACGCCGATTGCCATCCCGAAGCGGTGGGGGGCTTTGCGGATTCGGCGGTGGTGCGCCACCTGCAGGTGAACGTCCCCGAATCTTTACTCGCGTGTATCCCCGAAAACAAGCGCGACGCACTGATTGCCTGTCTGGCGGAAGATCCGCGCCCCTCTTATCAAGACGACCCCACACGCATCTATCATATGCGTTTTGCGGACCGAGACGTTCACTTTACGGTGAGTGACAGCACCGCCACCGTGGTGCGCATAGACGTATAAATCGGTAGAGTTAGCCGTAAGAGGAAATTATTGACAGTACTCTTTTTTTCTGCTATAGTCAAAATACAAGCTACGCGTTATGCGCAACTTGGTATACGAAATCATTGTTTATGAGCGCATAACCCGTAGGGTGGTTATGCGCTCTTTTGTTGTTTTGGCGGACAAAAATTTTGAAAATTTTTGAAATACCGTGTGACATTTCTTATCAGAACCGTAGTATATAGATGAGAACCGTGATTTCTCGAACACGGTTATCCCTAATTTTGTAAAGAGAGGTGAACCATAAATCAATGTGTACCGACTCCGGTAATACATACGGGAACGTGATGCAACGTCACACGTTAGGTGATACTTCATTGTGTTTATATCCTGAAGGACAAGGTGAAATTTGATGAAACCAGTTAATAAAAAGTATTTTTTGGGATTATTGTTGCCGATGCTTCTTTTGCTTTCCGCCTGTGGAGAGTCAGATGTCGTTTTTACAACAACGGCACCTTCTACCACCACAACGGCTAAAACAACTACGGCATCGACAACAACTATCACAACCGCAACGGTTAAAACGACTACGGCAGTGACAACAACTATCGCAACCGCAACAGCTGACCCAATGACCGCGGTTAAAACAACGACTACGATTGTTCCAACCGCCTCGGTTGAAACAACGACAGCCCAAACAAGCACCACGTCCAAGAGGGTGATTGTTGTCGGAACCACAACCACCAAGACCCGCCCAAGCTACACGGGACCTACTGCGCCCACCGTCTTTACGCAAGAGGTACTACACCCTGATTTAATATTGGCGCTGAATCGAACGGTTTATTACACCGGTACGGACATGGATATCCGAATTGAAAACACGACTGATCGGACGATTATCGTTGAGGATGCGCGTGCCGTGTTGAAAAAGAGTGATAGCGGCGAATGGGAGTATATGTATAAGAGGGAAGTCCAACGTCCGAGCAAGATTGAAGTGGGTGGTGCGTACGTAACGCAACTTGAGATCAATACAAAGAAATCTACGGCTATTCTGGCAGGAGATTTAACCGAAGAGCCGTTGGAGGCCGGGGAGTATAAATTATTGTGGGCAGTCGACGGGCGGTGGATCGCTACTGATTTTACAGTTTTGCAAAGACCTGTTTTCATTGTGGGAGAAAATGTACGTACGGATATGACATTGGAATTGGATAAAACCGAAATTATTGACTGGCGCGAAGAGGTCATTTCCGTGAGCCTACAAAATACCACCGATCAAGACGTGGTCGTTAACGAAGTATATGCTGTGTTGAAAAAAGATGATAACGGTAAGTGGCGAAAACCGTTTCAGCGCTCGATTTATCATCCGCAAACACTTAAAGCGGGGCAAGTATACACGTATCAAGTTGATATTAGCGCCGAAGTTGACCATGATTTCAAAAATTTTGAGTTCGGCGGAGTTTATTTTGAGCCAAGGGTGGAGTATAAATTGGCCTGGCTTGTGGATGACGAATGGGTTATGAGTGCTCCGTTTACCGTTAAGCGCAGATAGCAGACATCAAAATCGCATGACAACTGTGCATTAATAACAAACAAGCACCTGCCGTGAGGCAGGTGCTTGTTTATATGGTTATCGTTATTCCGTTCTCAGTGCTACCACGGGGTCTTTTTTGGCGGCGCTGCGGGAGGGGATGATACCCGAAATGAGGGTGAGCCCCACGCTGATGGCCACTAACACAACGGCGGCCTCGATCGGCAGATAGGCACGCAGATTGGCAATATCGGTGAGCGCGTACAAGATCGCGTTGATGGGAATGCACAACAAATACGTGATGACCACACCGAGCAGACCCGACGTGAAACCGATGATGACCGTTTCGGCATTAAACATACTCGACACGTTGCGTTTGGAAGCGCCGATGGCACGCAAGATACCAATTTCCTTGGTGCGTTCTTGCACCGAAATGAGGGTGATGACACCGATCATAATGGAGGATACCACCAGCGAAATGGCCACAAACGCAATCAGCACGTAGGTGATGGCGTTGATGATGGTGGTGATGGAGGACATCATCAGGCCGATGTAGTCGGTGTAACTGATGCGCGACAGTTCGTCCACCGAATCGTTGTATTCGGCGATCACTTCTTCCAGCACGTCTTTGCCTTCAAAGGTGGTGGCGTACAGATTGATGGCCGAGGGGGTATCGAGATCCAAATACCCGAGTTCCAGCAGATTGTCCTCGTAGGTGGAATCGGAAAATTCCAACAATTCTTCGTAATATACTGCGCATTGTGCCGCCGTGTAATGCGGCATGGCGGCGGTCAAGGCACCCGCCAACTGTTCAGTGGTGAGTGCGGCCATTTGCGCTTGCACACCCGCCGCGTACTGCATTTTGATCTGTTCTTCCAACAAATCGGTGAACATCGCGGTCATATCCTCATCGCTCATCGAGGAGAGATAGGTTTCAAGATCTTTCTCGTCCACGCTCATCTGTTGTTTGAGGATCTGCGCCAAGGTCTCTTCCATATCCTCGCGCGTTTTGCCGCGAAGTGCTTGCTTGACACCCGCGTCCAACTGTTCTTGCGACGGAATGCTCATAATGTCAACGTATGCCGCCGCTTTTTCTTTGGTGGAAAGCCCTTTCACGTAGGCGCGGAATTCGGTTTCTTTTTCCTTGTCGGTCAACTGGCCGCTTGTTTCTTTGAAAGGCAGTCCCGTGAAAATATCGGTGTGCGGATCGTCAAGTTGTGCTTTGATGGCGGCGGAACCGTCAGCCTTTTCAATGACGTATTCGGTGAGCGCCGTGGTGTAACCGATGGACCCCGTCAGCATAGCGGATACCGCATCCTCGTTAGGACGGAGGATACCCACCACTTTCAGATCCAAACCTTTGCCGTACACGTACTTGAGGCCCGTTTCGGTTTCGCGCAGGTCGGTGTAGGTGCCGCTTTTTTCGTCATACGAATAGCAATCGGCATTCAGTACCACACGGAAGGTGCGACCGCAAACCTCTTCGTAACTCCACTTCTTTTGAGAAACGTCCAGCGGTGTTTTGTTGAGCGCCGCATCCATAATGGCGTCGATTTCCTCTTCGGATTTGAGACCCAATGCATACAGCGTCATATCGTCGAGTTCGTTGTTCTCGTCCACCACCAACACGATCTCGTTGTAGGCGGCAGGCCAACGACCGTGAATAACGTCGTATTGCTTTTCAAGTAACGGGTTGATAAGCGCACCGTCTTTGGCAGACAGCATTTCCTGCCACAACCCCATGCTCATATTGCCCGGCATAAACATCGACATCGGGGAAGAGGCGGCCGCATTCTCCATATTGGCCATGTTCATACCCATATATTCTGCCATCAGGTTTTGCAGCAGTTCCTCGCTGTCGGAGCGCACGATGTGGCCGTCCACGTTTTCGGTGTACACCAAAAGATCCAAATCGTAGGAATAGGAAACGCCGTTGAGCGCCTCGTTGAACGCGGCATAGGTTTCGTTATCGCCGATCTTGCTTTCCAAAAAGGCTTTGAACGATTTCAGGTCGTTCTCGTCGGCCTCCAACTCGTTAAGGGCATTGATAAGTTCATACACCACCGATTTTTGGTAGATGGCATCGTTCTCGTGTTCTTCGGCAGATTCGGCCGTACCCATAAAGGTTTGCAGCAACGTGCCGGCATCCATATGTTGCGATTCCAACGTCAGGGGATAGGAAGACAGTGTGTCCTCTTGCAACACGTCGATATACCGCGTCATACCTTGCGATACGGACAAAATGAGTGCAATACCGATGATACCGATACTGCCCGCAAACGAAGTCAGCGCGGTGCGCCCTTTTTTGGTGAACAGATTTTTCAGCGACAGGCCGAACGCGGTGGCAAACGACATCGAGGGCTTTCTCTCTTTTTTGCCTTTGACTTTTGCGGGCGGCTCAATTTCTTCGGCAAACGGTGCCGAATCGTCGGTGATCACGCCGTCCAACATCCGAATGATGCGGGTGGAATAGGTCTCGGCGAGATCGGGGTTGTGGGTCACCATCACGACGAGCCGCTCTTTGGCCACTTCTTTGAGGATCTCCATCACCTGTACGCTGGTTTCGGTGTCCAACGCGCCGGTGGGTTCGTCCGCCAAAATGATATCGGGATTGTTGACCAGGGCGCGGGCGATGGCCACGCGTTGCATCTGACCGCCCGACATTTCGCCCGGTTTCTTTTTTAGTTGATCGCCGAGCCCTACTTGTTCCAGCGCTTCCCTGGCGCGGCGACGGCGCTCGCTTTTGGAAACACCCGACAAGGTGAGCGCCAATTCCACGTTTTGTAATACGCTTTGGTGGGGGATGAGGTTGTAACTTTGAAACACAAACCCCACCGAATGGTTGCGATAGGCATCCCAATCGCGATCTTTGAAATCTTTGGTGGAGCGTCCGTTGATGACGAGATCGCCCTCGGTGTAGGCGTCAAGACCGCCGATGATGTTCAGCATGGTGGTTTTGCCGCACCCCGACGGACCGAGAATGGACACGAATTCACTTTTGCGGAATTGCAGGTCGATGCCTTTGAGGGCGTGCACCACGCCGTTGCCGGCGGGGTAATCCTTTTTAATGTTTTTCAGTTGAAGCATAGTTTTACTCCTTTTTCAGGGAATACGAACACAGTATACCACAGAAATGTGAACAACGTATAAACAGAAAACAAAAAAATCCGCATTTTTAAAATTTTTTCCTGCGAAAAACAGTTGACAGAATGAAAAAGCGGTGTTATAATACCTCCTGCACGCGAGGATGCTGGAATCGGCAGACAGGCACGTTTGAGGTGCGTGTGTCAAACGACGTGTGGGTTCAAGTCCCATTCCTCGCACCAAAAAAAGACCAAGTCAATTGACTTGGTCTTTTTTGCTTTTATCACGTCACCACACGCAACCATTTATCGGACAAGACGTGCCGTACGCACAATATACTTTTGGGAATATCCTCGCACAACAGCATTAGCAAATACACCGTCAAAAACTCCCATTTCAGCACCAACCCGAGCACAATGGTGATCGGCACGGCGATGCCCCACAAACACGGCATATCGTACAGCAGACCCGTGCGTGTGTCGCCGCCGGCGCGGAAGATACCCACGATGGATAGGTACGGCAAATTGCGCAGCGGCATTTCCAACCCGTAGAGAAACAGTAGCCCCATCGCGGTGGCGGTGGCTTCGGAGGATAGGGCAAACAGCGACAAAATCGGCGCGCGCAAGGCAATGATGATCGCACCGATAACGGCACAGGCGCACGGCACGATGAGCGTAAAGCGCCGAGCATACAGTTTGGCGGTGTCAAAATCGCCTTGCCCGATGTGCTTACCGATCAATACCGCGCTGGCGTTGCACAAACCGACAATGAGAACGAAAGCCAAATTTTCCACCGTGCGGGCGATGGTCAGGGCGGCGATGTTGCTTTCACCCATACGCCCAAACACCATATTGACCGCCGCCACACCGAGTGCCCACAACGCTTCGTTGACAAATACGGGCAAGGAAATGTGGAAAAACTGTTTCACAAACCCTTCGGGAAAACGGAACATATCGCGGAAGGCGGAACGCAGGATCCCGCGCGTGCAAAACGATACCGCAAAAATGACCAGCGGATTGACGAAAGCGGCGACCAGCGTGGCGATGGCGGCTCCCTTCACCCCGAGTTTCGGGAATCCCCACAATCCGAAGATCAAGGCGGCGTTCAGCACGACGTTGACCAATACCGAAACGAGGTTGGCAACCACCGGCAAGGTGACCTTTTCGGTCGACCGCAGAATGGTGCAAAAACTCAGGTTGATGGCGATGCCGATATACGAGAAAGCCGCGATGCGCAGATAGTCCGAGCCGAGTGTGATGATGGCCTGTGAGTTGGTGTACCATCCCAGCACCACGTGCGGAAAGGACGAAACGAGAATGGCGGCCACGGTGGAAAGCAGGGTGCAGGAGAGCAGCACCAACCCGTAGGTGCGTTTGATTCCCTCAACGTTGCGGCTTCCCCAATACTGCGCGGCAAACACCGCACCGCCTGAGGTAAGGCCGAACAAAAAGATGTTGATGAGAAAGGCCACCTGTGCCGCTTCACCGACGGCACCGACCGCGATGTCGCCGAGTTGACCGATCATCACGTTGTCCACGATCGCCAAGGAACTGGACAATAAATTTTGAAACGCAATGGGCAACGCGAGCGAAATCAGCGTTTTCCAAAACGGCTTATCTTTGAGTAAGGAGCGCAGAAACATAGTGAAAACCTCTCGATAGAAATGATACGGTTTCCATCATAACGCAAACACGTTGTTTTGGCAAGGATATTTGTAAACGAAAAGTGAAGTTTGTTGACAGAAAGTGCTCGTTTCGGTATAATAAAGTGGTTCAACAATATAGATATACGGAAAGGGGAGAGCGGTCGTGCATCACATTCAAACGTCTGTCAAAGAATCGTTGCAATCGGTGTTGCCCATTGCGGCCATCGTGTTGCTGCTCAGTGTCACGGCCGCACCGCTGAATGCCGGTGTGTTGGTGCTGTTTTTGTTCGGCACGCTGTTGCTTATCGGCGGGATGAGTTTCTTTACCGTCGGTTCAGGTATCTCGATGGAACCGCTCGGCGAGGCGATCGGTAACCGCGTGGCCAAAAGCCGCAAATGGATACCGCCGCTTTTGGTGTGCTTCATCCTCGGTGCGGTCATCACCATTGCCGAGCCGGATCTGCAGGTGTTGGCCGAGCAGGTGCCTGCCATCCCCAATATGGTGCTCATTTTGTGCGTGGCGGCCGGTGTCGGCTTATTTTTGGCGATCGCGCTTTTCCGTATCCGCCGCAACATTCCGCTTGCTCGCCTGCTGATCGTGTTTTACATCGGCATTATTGCCCTCGCCTTTTTTGTGCCGTCCGATTTCGTCGCCACCGCGTTCGATTCCGGCGGTGTGACCACGGGTCCTATCACGGTGCCGTTCATTATGGCGCTCGGCACGGGTCTTGCCGCCATCGGCGGAAAGAAACACGAACGCGAAAACAGTTTCGGTCTGGTGTCGTTGTGCAGCATTGGGCCTATCTTGTCGGTACTCGTGCTCAGCATCTGCTATAACCCCGATTCCGAAACCGCGCAGACGGTGTTGCCCGAGGTGTTGACCACCAAAGATGCGTTTTTGCAGTTTTTCCACGCCATTCCGCACTATGCCGAAGAGGTGCTGATCGCCTTTTTGCCGATTGTGGGATTGTTCCTCATTTTCCAACTGTTCTCGCGCCGCTTCCACAAACACCAATTTGTCAAAGTGTGCGTGGGTATGCTCTATACCTTTGTGGGGCTCGTGTTGTTCCTCACGGGTGCCAACGTCGGCTTTATGCCAGCGGGCAAACTCATCGGTTCTGCCATTGCACAAAGCGATGCGCGGTGGTTGCTCATTCCCATCGGTATGTTGATGGGCTACTTCGTCGTTTCCGCCGAACCGGCGGTGCACTCCCTCAAAAAGCAGGTCAACGAAGTCACCAACGGTGCGATCACCCAACGTTCGCTTGGGTTGGCGTTGTCCATCGGTGTGGCCGTTTCGGTCGGCATTTCGATGTTGCGCGTGCTCACGGGCATTTCCATTTTTCCGTTTCTCATCGGCGGGTATACCGTGTCGCTGGTCATCAGTTTCTTCGTTCCGCCCATCTACACCGGCATCGCGTTTGACTCGGGCGGTGTTGCCAGCGGTCCGATGACCACCACCTTTATGTTGCCTTTTGCGGTGGGCGCGTGTGAAATGCTCGGCGGCAATATTATGACCGATGCGTTCGGCATCGTGGCGATGATCGCGATGACGCCGCTCATCACCATCCAGGTGCTCGGCCTCAGCGGCAACCTCCGCCGTCACCGTATGCTCAAAAAAGCGCACGACGAATTCCGCCAGGTGGAAGACGATATCGTGTATTTCGAGGAGGTGGCGGTATGAGTGCAGAACAACCCAAACGGTTGATGGTGCTTCTCTCCATTGTGGAGCGCGGCAAAGGCCAAAAATTGATGACGCGGCTTGACAACTCGGAGATCCGTATGCACTTCCAATGCGTCGGCTTCGGCACGGCCCCCACCGAAATGATGGATATTTTCGGGCTCGGCAGTAACGATAAGGATATCGTGATCAGCCTTGCCGCCGAAACTGCGGTCAAACGCTTGATGGCGGATTTCGGCAACAATTTCAACAGTTATTCCGAATACGGCGGTTTATTGATGGTGTTGCACCTCGCCGCCGCGGGTCGCTTGGTGTGCGAGATCTTACACCACAACGTTACCGACGATACGACGGAAGGAGCGGATGGCGCGATGAAAAATGAACACAAACACAACCTCATTTTGATCACCGTGGGTGAAGGGTATACCGACCAAGTGATGGAGACTGCCAAACGCGCGGGCGCCACGGGCGGTACGGTGCTGCGCGCACGCTTGGCCGAAACCGAGAAACTGTGCGAACTTGCCCAGATCGACATCGAGGAAGAGCGCGAAATCATCTGCATTTTGGCACCCGGTTCGGTCAGCGAAAAAATTATGGAAGACGTCAACCGCGAATTCGGTCTTCGCTCCGAAGCGCACGGTATCCTCTGCGCCGTCCCCGTCGAAAAAGCGTATAAGATCTGATGGTTTGAAAGAGCCGATGCGAAAATGCATCGGCTCTTTACTTATTGAATTTTTTGTGGTATACTATACTGCTAACATTTTTAGAAAAGATGGTGAGCATATGGACGAATACGTGTTGGAGTATCGGCAACAAGAAGGCCGGTTACGCAAAATCCATCCAAGTTGGTATAAACTTTGTGAAGAACAAACGAAGAAGGAATTGATCGCCCAACTGAAAAAACGGTTGTATGAGCCCGGTGAATACACGTTGCATTTTGCCGCCAATACAGGCACGATTACACGACAACGATCTCAATGTTGTTTCGAAGGAACAATAACTCGAAAAGGCGTCAGTTGCAAATACGCTGTCGATAAAATTGCCTATGTGGACTTCGATTATTTGGATGATGTTATTGAGGCTTGTGATTTCAGAACCACGTATCCGCTTTTGAATTTTGAGGACGAATTGACCAACCCTACGGCACGATTTGTGATTACGGGAAAATATTTTTATCCTTCACCCAAGGAGGATGAACTGGCTGTTGAACGTTTCTGGAAACGCATTCAGGATTCGGTTGCATTCTCGCTCGATCTTGACGGGGACTATCCCGACACGATATTTGAAATTTGTTACGCAGATCAACCGAGTCAAGAACTGCGGGAGAGCACGGTAAAGGTGATTGAAAAGTATGCCGCGCAATACAACAAACGACACGAAGACGGCATCCACTACGTTGGCGATTTTACCGACAATATGAAAATGAAACAGCCCCATGCGGTTTACGTGCACGTCGACTTCGGCGATTGTCCCGTTAACGCCCTGGCTTCGGTGATAAAAGCCATCGGCAAAAGTGGTTTGCCGATTGTGAAACTGGCATTAAAATAGCGAAACTTATGGAAAGGAGCGAGAGTTGAGTGGCGGATAAGTTTATTTTACATTCCAATTACAAGCCTACCGGCGACCAACCGCAAGCGATTGCCGCGCTCACCGAGGGAATCTTAAACGGCAAAAAAGAGCAGACATTGCTCGGTGTGACCGGCTCGGGTAAAACGTTTACCATGGCCAACGTCATCGCCAACGTCAACCGTCCGACCCTCGTTCTTGCTCACAACAAAACCCTCGCCGCACAACTTTGCACCGAGTTTAAGGAATTTTTCCCCGAAAATGCGGTGGAATATTTTGTATCCTACTACGACTACTATCAACCTGAAGCCTATATTCCCACCACCGATACCTATATCGAAAAGGATTCCGCCATCAACGACGAAATCGACAAACTGCGCCACTCCGCTACCTCGGCGTTGTCCGAACGGCGGGACGTCATTATTGTGGCGAGCGTATCTTGCATTTACACTTTGGGCGACCCCATTGACTATCGCAGCATGGTCATTTCGCTTCGCCCCGGTATGCAAAAAAAGCGGGACGACCTCCTGATGAAACTGGTTGACCTGCAATACGAACGAAACGACATCGGGTTCACCCGCAACAAGTTCCGTGTGCGCGGTGACGTGGTGGAGATTTTTCCCGCCTATTCGGGCGACACCGCCGTGCGGGTGGAATTTTTCGGCGACGAGATCGACCGTATCAGCGAGGTGAACACCTTGACGGGCGAAGTGAAGGCCTCGCTCCGCCACGTGGCGATCTATCCCGCCTCGCACTACATCATCCCGCCCGAAAAGATGGAAAAGGCGATTGGTCGCATCGAAGAAGAACTCGAACAACGGCTCGCCGAATTTAAGACTGAAAACAAACTGCTGGAAGCGCAGCGCTTGTTGCAACGTACGCGCTACGACATCGAGATGTTGCGCGAGATCGGGATGTGCAAAGGCATCGAAAACTATTCGCGTGTGTTGTCGGGTCGTGCACCGGGGTCCACGCCGTGCACCTTGCTTGACTATTTCCCCGACGACTTTTTGTTGTTTGTGGACGAATCGCACGTCACGTTGCCGCAGGTACGCGGGATGTTCGGCGGCGATTTTGCCCGTAAAAAGAACTTGGTGGATTACGGTTTCCGCCTGCCGAGTGCATTTGATAACCGTCCGCTCAACTTTGACGAATTTTATTCTCACATCCACCAAGCGGTGTTTGTCAGCGCCACCCCCGGCAAGTTGGAATTGGAAAAAAGCGGCGATCCGGTGGAACAGGTCATTCGTCCGACGGGTCTGCTCGACCCCGAAGTCACGGTCAAGCCCGTGGAGGGACAGATCGACGATCTTATCGGCGAAATTCGCACGCGTACCGCTCGCAACGAGCGCGTGTTGGTGACCACGCTGACCAAAAAGATGGCGGAAGATTTGACCGACTATCTGGAAAACGTGAACATTCGGGTGCGGTATATGCACCATGACATCGACACAATGGAACGAATGCAGATCATTCGTGACCTGCGACTAGGCGAATTTGACGTACTCGTCGGCATCAACTTGTTGCGTGAAGGGTTGGACATTCCCGAAGTGTCGCTGGTGGCGATTTTGGATGCCGATAAAGAAGGCTTCTTGCGTTCGGATACCTCGCTCATTCAAACCATCGGTCGTGCCGCGCGTAACGCCGAAGGTCAGGTGATTATGTACGCCGACAGTGTCACCCCCTCGATGGAAACGGCGCTCACCGAAACCAACCGCCGTCGCGCCATTCAAATGCGGTATAACGAGGAGCACGGTATCACGCCGCGCACCATCATCAAGGACGTGCGCGAGGTGTTGCAGATCACCCCTGCCGAAAAAAGCAAAGACGGTCGCCGCTTGAGCAAAGTGGAGCGGCTGCAACGCATTGAACAGTTGACGCGTGAGATGAAACACGCCGCCAAATTGTTGGAATTTGAACACGCGGCATGGTTGCGTGACGAGATTGAAAAGTTGAAATCTCAAAAATAAGAAAAGAGACGAACAGTATGTTGGATAAATTGGTTATCAAAGGTGCCAAAGAACACAATTTAAAAAACGTCAACATCACCATCCCGCGGGATAAATTGGTGGTGTTTACGGGGTTGTCGGGCTCGGGCAAATCGTCGCTCGCGTTTGATACTATTTACGCCGAAGGACAGCGCCGTTACGTGGAAAGTTTGTCCTCCTACGCCCGTATGTTTTTGGGGCAGATGGACAAGCCCGAAGTGGATTCCATCGACGGGTTGTCGCCCGCCATTTCCATCGACCAAAAGACAACCTCCAAAAACCCCCGTTCCACGGTGGGTACGGTGACCGAGATTTACGACTATCTGCGGTTGTTGTACGCGCGCATCGGTATTCCGCATTGCCCGAAATGCGGGCGTGAGATCCGTCAACAAACGGTGGACCAGATCACCGACCAGTTGATGGCGTTGGAAGAGGGGACGCGCCTGCAAATTTTGGCGCCCATCGTGCGCGGTCGCAAAGGCGAATATCAAAAAGAATTTGAATCGGCACGCAAATCGGGTTACGTGCGTGTGCGTGTGGATGGCAGCATTTATGATCTGTCCGAAACCATTCCGATGGAGAAAAACAAAAAACACACCATCGAAGTGGTGGTGGATCGCCTGGTTATCGGCCCCGATTGTCGCAGCCGCTTGGCGGATTCCATCGAAACGGCGACCTCGCTTGCAGGCGGTCTTCTGTGTGTGAACATTCCCGACAAAGAGGATCTGCAGTTCTCCCTCAACTATGCCTGTCCCGAACACGGCATCAGCGTGGAAGAACTGTCGCCCCGTATGTTTTCCTTTAACAACCCGTTCGGCGCGTGCCCCAAGTGTACGGGTCTCGGCATTTTTATGTCCATCGACCCCGATCTGGTCATTTCCGACCCCGCTTTGTCCATTCGTGACGGTGCCATTCGCGCGGGCGGGTGGAACTATTTGGACGGCGGCACCATCACCAAAATGTATTACGAAGGTCTCGCCAAACACTACGACTTTTCGCTCGATACCCCGTGGCAAGACCTGCCCGAACGCATCCGCAACATCGTGCTCTATGGTACGGGCGACGAAAAATTGAAGATGACCCGCCGCATGGAGTACGGTTCGGGCGAGTATTTTACCACCTTTGAAGGGGTGGCCAACAACCTTGACCGCCGCCATCGCGAAACGAATAGCGATTGGATGCGCGAAGAACTCGAAACGTATATGAGCAAAGTGCCGTGTCCCGAATGTCACGGTCAGCGCTTGCGCCCCGAAAGTTTGGCGGTCACGGTGGGCGGCATCAACATCGCCGAAGCGTGCGAGATGTCGGTGGCGGAACTCCTTGATTTCATCGATTCAGCCGACGGGCGCATCACCGAACGCGAGCATCTGATTGCCGACCGCATCATCAAGGAAATTCGTGAACGCCTGTCGTTCCTCAAAAACGTGGGGCTGGACTATCTCACCCTCTCTCGCGCGGCGAGCTCGTTGTCGGGCGGGGAGAGCCAACGTATCCGTTTGGCAACGCAGATCGGCTCGTCGCTGATGGGCGTGTTGTATATTTTGGACGAGCCGAGCATCGGCTTGCATCAGCGCGACAATGAAAAATTGCTCGCCACCCTGCAACACCTGCGCGACCTCGGCAACACGCTCATCGTGGTGGAACACGACGAGGATACCATGCGCGCGGCGGATTGGATCGTGGATATCGGTCCCGGTGCCGGTGTGCACGGCGGCGAAGTGGTCTGTGCCGGCACTCCCGAAGAGGTAGCGGCTTGCGAACATTCCGTGACGGGACAGTATTTGAGCGGTCGTCGCCGTATTCCCGTTCCCGAAACGCGCCGCCAAGGCAACGGCAACGAGCTGAAGGTCATCGGCGCACGGGAAAACAACCTGAAAAACATCGACGTCGCGTTCAAACTCGGCGCGTTCAACTGTGTAACCGGTGTATCGGGCTCGGGCAAATCCTCGCTCGTGAACGAAATCGTCTACAAAAAATTGGCACGTGCCCTCAACCGCGCGTACACGCGCGCCGGTGCTCACAAAGAAATGCGCGGTATCGACGCGTTGGACAAGGTGGTCAACATTACCCAGGCTCCCATCGGGCGCACGCCGCGCTCCAACCCCGCCACCTATACGGGCGTGTTCAACGACATCCGCGAACTGTTCGCGTCTACGCCCGACGCCAAAATGCACGGCTATTCGGCGGGACGCTTCTCCTTCAACGTGAAAGGCGGCCGCTGCGAAGCGTGCGAGGGCGACGGTATTTTGAAGATCGAAATGCACTTCCTGCCCGACGTGTACGTGCCTTGCGAAGTTTGTAAAGGGCAACGATACAACCGCGAAACGTTGGAAGTGCGATACAAAGGCAAAAACATTTATGAAGTATTGGAAATGACGGTGGAAGAAGCCATCGACTTTTTTGCCAGTTTCCCGAAAATTGCGCGACGGTTGCAAACGCTCAAAGACGTGGGGCTTGGCTACATCAAGTTGGGGCAACCCGCTACCACGCTTTCGGGCGGTGAGGCGCAACGCGTCAAATTGGCCACCGAACTGTCCAAGCGTTCCACCGGTCGTACCGTGTATATTTTGGACGAGCCGACCACCGGCTTGCACACTGCCGACGTGGCGCAACTGTTGAACGTGTTGCAAACGTTGGTGGATGGCGGTAACACGGTGATTGTGATTGAACACAATTTGGATGTGATCAAAACCGCCGACTACGTGATCGACCTCGGCCCCGAGGGCGGCAACCGCGGCGGTACGGTGCTGGTATGCGGTACCCCCGAAGAGGTAGCGGCGTGCCCCGCATCGTATACGGGGAAATTCCTCAAATCCGTTCTCGGACAAAATTCCCATTGATTTTTTGAAAAAACTCGCTACAATGAAACGGAAAGGAGTGAGTGGATGCAGCGAAAACAAAACCGCGTGTTTGCGGTGTCGTATTATACCGGCGTGCAGATGTTGCGCTTGTTGCGTAAGATCGGACGCTTCTTGAATCTGGCGTTGTATCCGCTGTTCTCCCTGTTTCGTCGAACGGTGGGGCGGGGGATTCGCTCGTTTGCCGTTCGTGTCAGTGAATGGATGGTCGCGTTAAAGAAAGAGATTGTCGCCGTTTTGACAATGATGCGCAATACCCCGCTTCGCGGTGCGTTTGCCGTTTTGTTTTTCCCCGCTATTTTGCTGAAACGGTATCCGAATACGTCGCGACGGTTTTTCCGTTTGTGCGCCGTGTTGGCGGCGACGGCGGTGCTCTTTTTCACCTTACAGTATTGGAACGACATCACCTACGCCGTCGCCTTGAGCATTGACGGGAATACGTGGGGATACGTGTCGGATGAAGCCGTGTTGCAAGACGGATTGGCGATGGCGCAGGACCGCGTGAAAAGTGCGGAAGGATGGGAAGCGCTGGACGCCAAACCGACCATGGCGTTGTCAATGGTGCACGAGAGTGAGATCTTAAACAAAACACAAGTGTGCGATCTGTTGCTTCAAAAAAGTGAGCTTCCGTTGATCGAGGCGTGCGGCGTGTACGTGGATGATGTCTTGCAAGGTGCCGTGCGTACCGAAAGCAACGCCGAAGCCATTTTGGATTCCGTCCTGCGGGACAGTTGCCGCGGGAAAGACGACGTGACCGCCTCCTTCTTTCAAAAGGTGGAATTGGTGGAAGGGTTGTATCCCGAAGTGGTCGTGTTTGACACGATCACGATGAAGGAAATGCTGGTCAGTAAAGGAGCGCAGAAGGAATTTTATACCGTTTCGGAAGGGGACACCTACGCAACGGTTGCCGAAAAAGTCGGCGTCAGCGTGTGGGAATTGATGCGCCTGAATCCCGAAAACAGTGTTGTGCTCAACGAGGGAAGCACCTTGTTGGTACGGGACAGCGAACCGCACTTGCAGGTGCTTGTCACCGGCACGATCCAATACGAAGTGGAAGTGCCGTTTGCCGTTCAGCGGGTTGCCGATGCCTCCAAAAACAAAGGGTATGAGCGTACCCGCGTCAAGGGCAAAAACGGGGTGGACCTCATCACCGCCAACGTGACCTATTTGGACGGCGAAGAACTGTTCAGTACCATCGTGTCTTCCACGGTGGTACAAGAGCCGGTTACCCAGATTGTGGCCTACGGCACCAAAGAGAAAAACTCCAAAAACTACAAGGGTGGCCCGTATGCCAACGGGTACTTCGTGTGGCCGGTACCCTATACCAAAAACGTGACCCAAAACTTTTTCCAAAACGGGCACGGCGCGTTGGATATCAACACCAACGGTATTGAGGGCAAAAACATCGTGGCGGCAGACGGCGGTGTGGTGGTTATTTCGGCATACCGCAAAGGTACCAGCTACGGTTCATACGGCAAATACATTGTCATTGACCACGGAGGCGGTTACCAAACGCTGTACGCGCATTGTCAAGATCTGCTGGTGGAAGTGGGCGACGTAGTCAAACAAGGCCAAACCATTGCCACCGTCGGCAGTACCGGTCGCAGTACGGCACCTCATCTGCATTTTGAGGTGTTGATCAACGGCCGCCGCGTCAACCCGATGACCTACTTTCAAAAATGACGGAGGTACAGGATGAAAGACGTCAAAATCGGCGGAAAATACCGCCATTTTAAAGGGAACGAGTACGAAGTGCTGCACGTTGCCAAGCACAGCGAGGATCTGCAACCAATGGTGGTGTATCGTGCGTTGTACGGTGAGGGGGACGTGTGGGTGCGTCCGTTGGATATGTTTACGGATACGGTTACGCGAGACGGAAAAACAATGCCTCGCTTTGAAGAGATCACAGATAGGAAGTAATCAATATGAAAACACGAGAAAATTTGCGCAACATTGCCATCATTGCCCACGTGGACCACGGTAAGACAACGCTGGTGGACCAAATGCTTCACCAAAGCGGCGTGTTCCGCGACAACGAGCAGGTGGCGGAGCGCGTGATGGATTCCAACGACTTGGAAAAAGAACGCGGCATTACCATCTTGTCCAAAAACACGGCGGTGATGTACAACGGCACCAAGATCAACATTGTGGATACCCCCGGTCACGCCGATTTCGGCGGTGAGGTGGAGCGTATCCTGATGATGGTGGACGGCGTGCTCTTGCTGGTGGATGCGTTTGAGGGATGTATGCCGCAAACCCGTTTCGTGCTGAAAAAAGCGCTCGGTCTCGGCAAACGGCCCGTCGTGGTCATCAACAAGATCGACCGTGACGGTGCCCGCCCCGATGAAGTGATCGACGAACTGCTGGATTTGTTTATCGAACTCGGTGCCGACGAAGATCAACTGGATTTCCCCGTGGTGTACGCGTCGGGTCGCGACGGCTATGCCTCCACCGATCCCACGGTGCGGGAGGGGACGATGCAACCGTTGTTCGAAGCCATTTTGCAACACGTACCGGCACCGCACGGCGATATGGATGGCCCGCTGCAAATTTTGTTTTCCAACATTGACTACGATGATTACGTCGGCCGTATCGGCGTGGGTCGCGTGGAGCGCGGCTCGGTCAAAAACGGACAGTTTGTTACCTTGTGTCGCGCCGACGGTACGACGGTGAATGCCCGCATCGGTAAATTGTATCAATTTGAGGGATTGCATCGCGTGGAATACGAAACCGCCTCGCTGGGCGATCTGGTGGCGGTAACGGGTATAACCGACCTCAACATCGGCGAGACTGCGTGTGATCCCGCGTGTCCCGAAGCGTTGCCGTTTGTTCGCATCGACGAGCCGACCATTTCGATGGTGTTTATGGTCAACAACAGCCCCTTTGCGGGAAAAGAAGGCAAATACGTCACCTCGCGCAATCTCCGCGACCGTCTGTTCAAAGAGGTGGAGACCAACGTGAGTATGCGAGTGCGTGAGACCGATTCCACCGATGCCTTTGAGGTGTCGGGGCGCGGCGAACTGCACCTCTCGGTGCTCATCGAAACGATGCGCCGCCAAGGGTATGAGTTTGCGGTTAGCCGTCCGCAGGTCATTTACAAGCAGGACGAGAACGGACAACTGCTTGAGCCGATGGAACTGTTGATGATCGAGGTGCCCGAAAATTACGTGGGTGCCGTGATGGAAAAACTCGGCTCCCGCAAAGCGGAGATCGTCAATATGGGTACGCGCGATACGGGTATCAGCCATCTCGAATTTCGCATTCCGTCCCGCGGGTTGATGGGCTATCGTCAACAATTCCTCACCGATACCAACGGCAACGGGATTATGAACAGCATTTTTGACGGATATGAGCCGTTTAAGGGAGAGATCCCCCAACGTGTACAAGGGTCGCTCGTCGTGTTTGAAACGGGCGAGACCAGCAGTTACGGTCTGTTTAACGCGCAGGATCGCGGCGCGTTGTTTGTGGGTCCCGCTGTTCCCGTGTATGAGGGAATGATCGTCGGCGAATCCCCCAAAAGTGAGGATATTGTGGTCAACGTGTGCAAGAAAAAACACGTGACCAATATGCGTGCCTCCGGCTCGGATGAGGCGCTGCGCCTTACCCCTCCGACGGTGTTGTCGCTTGAGCAATCGCTTGAATTTATCAACGACGACGAGCTCGTTGAAGTAACGCCGAAAAACATTCGATTGCGCAAACGGATCCTATCCAAGGAGCAACGAATGAAAGAGTATTCCAAGCGGAAAGGATGAGCCGTTCGTGACTCGCCCTTGTTGGTACATAGGGATTGCACTATTGATTGGTTGTTTGATCGGTATGTGGTTGCCGACCAACGCCTTGATCATTACGGCGATTGGATTACTGATAATGGTTATCGCAATGGCGGTGCCGCTGTTGCGGCACCGCCGTGCGTTATTTCTGTCTTTGGTCGGGTTATGTGCCGCCTTTGTTTCTTTGGCGATCGTGCAAGTCGGTGTGTATCTGCCGCTTACCTACCGTGTGGGGGAAACGGTATCCGTTACGGCACGTGCACGCGAACAACACGGTTATGTTTCTCTCACCGTTACCGACGGAGAGTTGCCAAAGGGTATGCGCTTGCAACTATGGAATTATGATTCCTCTCGTGTTCCCGAGGCGTATGATCGAGTGGAAGGCACCTTCGTTTTATGTGATTACGGAGAACAAGGCCTTTCGTTGATGCAGCGAAAGGCCGGTGGTATTTGGTTTGCACTCAAGCCGAAAGAAATGGCGATTTCTGAGGGAAATACGCCGTGGTACGCTTGGTTCGATCGACTGCGTGAGCAAGCCGTGATCAAGATAAACGCGTATCTGTCGGGTGACGTGGCAGCCTTGGTGACGGGTATTTGTTTTGGCGCCGATGCATCGTTGTCGGAGCAAGCAAAATCCAATTTCCGCGTCAGTGGTATCTACCATTTGTTTTCAGTTTCGGGTTTTCACATGGCGTTTTTGTCACAAGCGTTTTTGTGGTTGCTGACGCGCTTGCGTCTTTCCCGCTTTTGGCGTGCGCCGCTTACGATCGCGGCAGTTCTCTTCTTTATGTTGCTTGTCGGATGCGAAGTGGCGGTGATCCGCTCGGGCATTTTGTGTATTGCCGTTTTGCTGGGCGGTTGTTTCCGCCGTCAAGCCGATACGCGCAATTCGTTGGGATTTGCCCTCATCGTGCTGTTGATCGGTTCGCCGTTTGCGGCGTACGACGTGGGCTTGTTGCTTTCGTTTTTTGCCACGTTTGGATTGGTGGTACTCTCACCGCTTATCACGCGTGTGGCAAGCGGGTGGATGGGCGAGACTGCGCGCGAGAATGCACCACTCTTGGCGAAAGGATACGATCGGTTGGTAAAAGCCGTGGCACTGACCATTTCCGCCACCGTCGCAACCGCCCCAATCTCACTGGTTTATTTTGGGGAGATCTCGTTGGCGGCGGTGGTGGGTAACCTGCTCACGTCGATCCCTTCTTCGGCGTTGTTGGTGTGCGGCTTTTTGGCGGTATTGTGCGTCGGTCCGCTGTTGCAACCGTTGGCGGTCGTATTTTTCTTCGTTGTCGGGCAATTTTCGCAATATTTGTTGTGGATATCCGAAAAAATTTCAAAAATTCCGTTTGTTACGGTTGCCATAACTACCCCTTATCTGTTATTATGGATAATGGGAGCGGCAATTATGGTGATTGTCGGGTACATTTTCTTTCGCCGCAAAGGCGTGGCCGTTGCGGCAATCGCAGGTGCACTTGCCTTGGTCGTGTCGGTCGGCACGCATACGGTCTTTATGCGCGGTGTTGCCACACTTACCGTCCTGCCCACGCAGAATGACGTGGCTTTTTGCGTACAGTATGAGGACACGACCGTTCTCGTTTGCGCACCCACGCGAACCAACAGTCTTCGTAAAATGAAAACCGCCTTACAACTCGCAGGTCTTCGGCATGTGGATGTGTTGCTTGTTCCGTTTGGAAACGAAAACACGTTGCTTACCATGCTTTCGCAATGGGGAGACGTGTTGGACGATGCGCAATTATGGTATGCCGATGAGACGAAATGGATGAGTCCGTATTTTGAAACCGCGGCGGCGCTGCCTGAAACGTCCGCTTTGACGATCAACGGGATCGCTTGTCGCCGTTACGGGCAACAACTGCACGTGTCGGTACGGCAAACGGATGTGCTGTGTTGCCTGACCGATGAGGCGGTGCGCACACTTCCGCCGGAATTGTGCCAAAGTGAAGTGGTCATCTTTGGAAGTGCGGTGCCGAAAGACGCGTTGTTACTGCAAGCGAACGTTGGCTTTTTGCAAGCGACATCGGATACGGTGCCATCACCGTCGCTGTACGGTGTTGAGCGTCTGTTGACGGTGGGGCAGGAGCGGATACGCATTGCCACAAGAGGTATCGGGGATATTTCATATTAACAACGGATGAGCAGAAATCCGTCCTGACAAAACGGTGTTCGGGTTTATCTGCTCACCCTAAGGGAGGGCTTTGTATGGTGTTGAGCGAACAGGAATTCAAGCAACATCTCAAAAGCGAACAACCGGCACGAGTCTATGTGTTGTACGGGGAAGAGAGTTATCTCACCTCGCACTATGCCGAACAGCTGATCCGTATGGCGGGCGGTCGCTCGGGTGATCCGTTGGCAGAATTCAATTTCCAAAAATTTGACGGACAGGAGTGCCCGTTTGATATCATCGAAGAAGCGGCAGAATCCCTGCCGCTGATGGCGGATCGCAAGTGTGTCGTGGTGCAGAATTGCGACGTTGCGTCGTCGGCAATTTTTGAACGTGCGATGGCATTGGTGGCCGACCCTCCCGAAGAGACGGTGCTCATTTTTTGGATGAGCACGATGTTTAACGACGGCAAAAAATCCGCTCGTTTGAAACAATTTTTAGACGCGGTGGACAAGGTGGGCGTGTGTGCCGAATTTCCGCGCAAAAGCACCGAAGATATCGTGCGCTTGTTGTGCTCGGGTGCGGGTCGTCGCGGTTGTCTCATGAAACCCGACGTGGCGCGCCGCTTGATTGAACAGTGCGGTAACGATTTGAATCTTCTTCTCAATGAGTTGGACAAATTGTGCGCCGTGGCCGGTAACAACGAGATCACCCCCATCATTTTGGATCAGGTGGCGATCAAGAACCTCAACGCGCAAGCGTATGAACTCTCCAACGCCATTTTGCAACAACACTACGAAAAGGCGTATCTGATTTTGCATCGTCTGTTTGCGTGCCGTGCCGAACCGGTGGCGGTGCTTGGCGCATTGTCGTCGGCATATGCCGACTTATACCGCGCCAAAGTGGCTTCGGCGGGCGGCGTGCAAGCGCAGACGTTGGTCGAAGAATTTGACTATAAAGGCAAGGTGTTTCGCTTAAAATACGCGTCGCGTGACTGCAGTCGCCTCTCGCTTGATTCGTTGCGCGAGAGTTTGGATATTTTGGCGCAAGCCGACCGCCGCTTAAAATCGTCGTCGGCTGACAAAAAGACGGTGTTGGAAGAGACGGCCGCCAAGCTGATCGTTACCGCCAAATTGGGGCGTTCGTGATGACACCGATCAAAATACGCGAAGCGATCGTCGTTGAGGGGCGGTATGACGCGGCGCGGTTGCGCTCTGTGGTGGATACCACCGTGGTGGAAACGGGTGGTTTTTCGCTTTTTCGTGATCGGGAAACGGTGACGTTGCTGCGAAAACTGGCCGCCGCACGCGGACTGATTGTGTTGACGGACAGCGATGCCGCCGGTTTTGTTATCCGTGATCATATCAGCGGTTGCTTGCCGAAAGAACACGTGAAGCATGCCTACGTGCCGGAGATTGCAGGGAAAGAACGGCGTAAGCCCAAACCCTCGGCGGAGGGATTGTTGGGGGTTGAGGGCATCGACGGGGAAATCATCGTTGAAGCGTTGTTGCGCGCCGGTGCTACCGTAGAAGGGGAGAACGGCTATGTCGTACCGCCGCCGTTTCTCACCAAAGCACGCTTGTACGAAGACGGGCTTGTCGGACGCGAAAACAGTGCGGTGTTGCGAGAAGCGTTGCTTTGTGCCTTGGGTCTGCCGCACCGCTTATCCACCAATCGGTTGATAGAAGCGGTGAACGCCCTGTGCAGCGAAGAGGATTATCAAAGATTACTCCAAACGCTCCGTTGACGGGGCGTTTTTTGTATAAAACTTTCAAAAATGTTATTTTTATGTGTTTTTAATTGACTTTTTCTTCGAAAAAAGGTAAAATTAAATCGTATTTTTGGATATTGTCGAAGATGAGGAGAGAAAACGATGAAACTGTTGGAAGAACGGATCGTAAAAGACGGATTGCTCGGCACGGGTAACGTTCTCAAAGTGGATAGTTTTCTCAACCACCAGATCGATGTGGCGTTTGTTAGCCAACTCGGTCAAGAATTCAAGCGCTTATTTCACGACTGCGATGTCAACAAGATTCTGACGATCGAAGCCTCCGGCATCGGTATCGCTTGTTTGGCGGCGCAGTATTTTTCTGTCCCGGTGGTGTTTGCCAAAAAATCCAAAACGCGCAACATTTCGGGTGACGTGTATACCGCCACGGTGGAATCTTACACGCACGGTATCATCAACACCATTTTGGTGAGCAAGCGCTTCATCGGTCCTGAAGACCGCATTTTGATCATTGACGATTTTTTGGCAAACGGTGCCGCGCTGGAAGGACTTATCCAATTGGTGCGTGACGCGGGGGCGACCGTGGTTGGTGCCGGTATCGTCATTGAAAAAGCGTTCCAAGCGGGCGGCGACCGTATTCGCTCGATGGGCGTTCGCGTGGAATCGCTCGCGCGCATCAAGTCGATGGATCCCGAAACGGGCATCGAATTCATCTAACGTTGTTACAAATCCGCGACAAGCGGTTGTAAAAGTAAAAAATTACGGAGGGAAAACACATGAAAAAGATCCTGGCGCTTCTTCTTGCTGTGCTCATGATCGTGGGCCTCGTTGCTTGCGGCGAGAAACCGAACGATGACAAACAAGAAGAAAAAATGAAGGTTGGTTTCATCTTCTTGCACGATGAAAACTCCACCTACGACAAGAACTTCATCGACGCCGCTGTGGAAGCGTGCAAAAACATGGGCGTGGAGATGGTTCAAAAAACCCAAATCCCCGAAGACAGCAAATGCTATGATGCGGCTGTGGAATTGGTCGAAGTCGAAGGCTGCGACATCGTGTTCGGCGATAGCTTCGGTCACGAGCCCTACCTCATCCAAGCTGCCGAAGAGTATCCGGACGTTGAGTTCTGCCACGCCACCGGCACGCAAGCTCACACTTCCGAGCTCAAAAACATCCACAACGCGTTTGCGTCCATCTACCAAGGCCGCTATTTGGCGGGCGTGGTTGCCGGTCTCAAACTCAAAGAGATGATGGATGCGGATGACAAAATCGTTCCCAAAATGGGCTATGTCGGCGCTTTCACTTTCGCGGAAGTGATGTCCGGCTACACCTCGTTCTACCTCGGTGCGAAATCCATCGTTCCGGAAGTGACCATGGACGTTAAGTTCACCGGTTCCTGGTACGACGAGACCAAAGAAAAGGAAGCTGCTCAAGCCTTGATCCAAGGCGGTTGCGTGCTCATTAGCCAACACGCTGACTCCATGGGCGCTCCCACCGCTTGCGAAAATGCGAAAGTTCCTAACGTGTCCTACAACGGCTCCACCGCCGCTGCTTGCCCCGAAACCTTCCTCGTGTCTTCGCGCATCAACTGGGTGCCGTACTTCGAGTACATGATCACCTGCGTGAAAGAAGGCAAAGAGATCGATAAAGACTGGGTTGGCACGCTGGACAACGGCGCTGTGAAACTCACCGAGCTTGGCAAAAACGTGGCCGCCGGCACTGCCGAAAAATTGGCCGCTGTGGAAGCCGGTCTCAAAGACGGCAGCATCAACGTGTTCGATACCGCGAACTTCACCGTGAAGGGTGAGAAGCTCACCTCCTACATGGCGGACGTGGACTACGATGCGGACTTCACCAAAGATACCGAAGCCATCGAAAACGGCATCTTCTACGAATCCAAACATCGTTCGGGCCCCTATTTCGATATCGAAATCGACGGCATCACGCTGCTTGACAGAAACTACGGCTAATAACGATTAACACATCCGGTGAGGCGGGGCCGTGGAGCCCCGCCTTACCGCTTTGTAGTATTGAGACCTACGGCGACGCGTTCGCCGCAGTTTTGAGTATTACAAGGGGAATATGACACGAGGAGGAACGGTATATGAGCACACAGGCGGCAATTGAACTAAAAAACATTTGCAAACGCTTTGGGCCCGTCGTGGCAAACAACAACGTTTGTCTTACGGCAAATCGCGGTGAGATTTTGTCCATTTTGGGCGAAAACGGCAGCGGTAAGACCACGTTGATGAACATGATCTCCGGCATCTATTTTCCGGACGAAGGTCAGATCTTCATCAACGGGGAAGAAGCGGTTATTGCCTCGCCGAAAGATGCGTTTGACTACAAGATCGGTATGATCCATCAGCACTTTAAGTTGGTGGACGTCTTTACGGCGACCGAAAACATCGTGCTCGGCTTGGATGAAGGCAAATACAACCTCAAAGAAGCCGAGAAGAAGGTGCAAGAGATCTGCGACCTGTACGGCTTTGAACTCGATCCCAAAAAGAAGATCTACACCATGTCGGTTTCCGAAAAACAAACGGTTGAGATCGTGAAAGTGCTGTACCGTGGTGCGGACATCCTCATTCTGGATGAACCGACCGCCGTTCTCACCCCGATTGAGATTCGCAAATTGTTTGCGGTTCTCAAAAAAATGAGAGAAGACGGCAAGGTGATCATCATCATCACCCATAAACTTAACGAAGTGATGGAGATCTCCGATCGCGTATCGGTTCTTCGCAAAGGCGAGTATATCGGCACGGTCAACACGTCGGAAACCAGTGAATCCGAACTCACCGAAATGATGGTCGGCAAAAAGATCGACCTGAATATCGAACGCACCCAAAGCGAGAACGTTACCCCTCGTTTGGAGGTGCATCACATTAATTGCTCCAACCGTGAAGGTCTCAAGGTGTTGGATGACGTTTCGTTTGTTGCCAATGCGGGCGAGATTCTCGGTATTGCGGGTATCGCGGGTTCGGGTCAGCGTGAACTGCTCGAATCCATTGCCGGTTTGCAAAAGCTGGACAGCGGTGCGGTGTTGTATCGCAACCCCAAAACGGGCAAGATGGACAACCTTGCCACCAAAACACCGTTGCAGATTCGCGAACTCGGTGTGCGTCTTTCCTTCGTTCCCGAAGACCGTTTGGGTATGGGCCTTGTCGGCAATATGGATATCGTGGACAACATGATGCTCCGTAGTTATACCAAAGGTAAGGGCTTGTTCTTGGAACGCAAAGCTCCGCGCGACCTGGCAGAACATATCATTGACGATTTGGAAGTTGTCACCCCCGATGCCAACACGCCCGTGCGTCGTCTGTCGGGTGGTAACGTGCAAAAGGTATTGGTCGGTCGTGAAATTGCGGCATCGCCGACCGTGTTGATGGCGGCTTACCCCGTGCGCGGATTGGATATCAACTCGTCCTATATGATTTACAACTTGCTCAACCAACAGAAAGAACGCGGCGTGGCGGTCATCTTCGTCGGTGAAGACCTTGACGTGTTGCTCGCCTTGTGTGATCGTATTTTGGTTATCGGTTCCGGCCGTATCACCGGTTTGGTCGATGCGCGCACCGCCACCAAAGAAGAAATCGGTCTGCTTATGACCAAAACCGAAGCAATGGCGCAATCCGATGACGAGGGAGGCGAACAAAATGGCTGATAAAACCGCACAAAAAGTTCACCGTGAACCCTGGCTTCACATTGCCAAGCGCAGTGAAATTCCCGGTTGGCAAGCGTGGCTCATTCGCTTGGCGGCGATTTTGATCGCGTTTGTGTTGGTCGGTATCATCTCCTCGTTGCTGACGGGGGAGGGCATCGGCGAAGTGTACGGCATTATGATCCGCGGCGTGTTCGGTCGTTTGTTTGAAGGGCAATTCAGTGCCAAAATGATGTGGCGTTTCTTACAGAGCACCGCGATTCTCTTGTGTTTGTCTTTGGCGGTTACGCCCGCGTTTAAAATGAAATTCTGGAACTGTGGTGCCGAAGGGCAAGCACTCATCGGCGGTTTGGTTGCGATGATCTGTATGATGAACCTGTCCGGTTTGCCGTATTGGTTGTTGCTTGTGGTTATCGTGGTCACCAGCACGTTGGCAGGTGCCGTTTGGGGGTTGATTCCCGCCCTCTTCAAGGCGCAATACGGTACCAACGAAACGTTGTTTACCTTGATGATGAACTACGTGGCCACCCAAATCACCGCCTACTACGTGTATTTGGTGGGCAAAGGTTCGGGCACCATTAATCCCGTGGACACGGGCAACCTGCCTGTCTTGTTCGGCGCCCCGTATTTGCTTAACATTTTGATTGTGGCAATACTCACCGTGGCGTTGTTCATTTACTTAAAAAACAGCAAACAAGGCTACGAGATCACCGTGGTGGGCGAAAGCCAAAACACCGCGCGTTACATTGGCATCAACGTCAAAAAGGTCATTATCCGCACGATGATGATCTCCGGTGCGCTTTGCGGCGTTGCCGGTATGCTGTTGGTGGCGGGCACCAATCACTCGGTCAACACCAACACGGTGGGTGGCCAAGGATTTACCGCCATTATGGTATCGTGGCTCGGCCAATTCAACGCCTTTATTATGGCGGGTATGGCGGCGCTTATCGTGTTCCTTAAGAGTGGTGCTGCCAAAGTGGCCGATACGTTTTTCCTCAACAGTTCGTATGCCGACATCGTGTCCGGCATTGTGATTCTCTTCTTGGTCGGTTGCGAATTCTTCATTCGTTACACCGTCAAGATCCGTCGTAACAAGAAGGAGGAAACGGTATGATCAGCGCTTTTATTCGCACGGCGATCCCGCTCGGTGTACCGCTCTTGTACGGTTCTACGGGCGAGATCATCACCGAAAAATCGGGTCACCTCAACCTCGGTATTCCCGGCATTATGTATGTGGGAAGCATCGGCGGCGTTATCGGTGCGTTTTTGTATGAAAATGCGTGCGGCAACGTTCTCGAAAATATGAATCCGTTTCTCACGATTTTCATTCCGCTTATCTGTTCGCTTCTCGGTTCGATACTGATGGGTCTTATCTACAGTTTCCTCACCGTGACGCTGCGTGCCAATCAAAACGTAACGGGTCTGGCGCTTACCACCTTTGGTATCGGTATCGGCAACTTCTTCGGCGGTTCGCTCAGCAAATTGGTCAACAGTGATATGCCCAACATCATCCTCACCAAAACCAGTTCGTTGTATCGTACCAGCCTGCCCTTTGCCGATAAGCTCGGTTGGTTTGGCGAGATCTTCTTGTCCCACGATTTTCTCACCTATTTCTCGGTGATCGTAGCGTTGGTGGCCGCGTTTGTGCTCAACCGCACCCGCGTCGGTCTGAATTTGCGCGCCGTGGGTGAAAACCCCGCCACCGCCGATGCCGCCGGTATCAACGTCACGCGGTACAAGTATATTTCCACCTGCATCGGTAGTGCCATCGCCGGTCTCGGTGGCCTGCAATACGTGATGGCGTATGCCAACGGCGTATGGTCCAACAATGCGTTTGGTGACCGTGGATGGATGGCAATTGCCTTGGTTATCTTTGCTTTGTGGAAACCCAATATGGCGATCTTGGGATCCTTCTTGTTCGGTGCGCTGTGCAACGTCAACAACTATTTGACGGGTCTTGGCACTGCCACGCAAGAACTCTTCAAAATGTTGCCGTATGTGGTAACCTTGGTGGTACTCATCATCACCAGCATGCGCAAAAAACGCGAACATCAACCGCCGCAAAGTTTGGGTCTGCCTTACTTCCGCGAAGAACGGTAATAAAAAAACCTTACCCTGTGCCGATGCGCACGGGGCAAGGTTTTTTATTGGCTTGACGAATACATAATATAAGTGTATACTAACGAACATAAGGAGAGGATAGTCATGACGTATACTCGAATAGTGGCATTCTTGGTGATGTTTACCCTGTTGGTCGGTTGTTTGTGCGCTTGCGGAGAAACCGCACCTCAAGGCGGTGCCACGACCACTACGACGGGTGAAACGCAGGTGTCGCAAAGCGATGAGCAAACCACCACGCAAGAGGATGCGACCACTACGTCGGTCAAGGAAAGCACGACCGAGAAACAAGAAACGACCACTGCAAAGGACAAGACGACCACCGTGAAAAAAACCGCTGCGTCGACGACGAAAGCGGAAACAACGGTTGGCACAACTACCACGACGGCGCAGACCACCGTGGCGACCACCACGACGACGAAAGCACAACCCATCACGGCGCTGAAACCTCTTTCGTCGGATGACTATTACGGTTACAACCTGTTGAAAAAAGAAGCCGACGGCGCGCTGTTGACGCAGTTGTACAAACACTTTGTGGAATCGGTCGAACGTATGGATGCAACGATCAAGTTGGATTCGATTTCCACCTCCTTGTCGCTGCCGACCGTGAAAAAAGTATGGAACTATTACCAGCTTGATTATCCGCAACATTTTTGGGTGGATAACGGATTTGATTACTCCACGTTGAGTGAACACGTGACCGAAATTCAGCCCATCTATTCTATGACGGTGGCTGAACGCGACAAAGCCAAAGTCGAATTCGATGCGGTAGTAAAAAGTCTCTTGTCCAAAATCTCGGGTAGCTGGGGCGAATACAAACGCGAGTTGGCGGTGCACGATGCGTTGTGTGATCGTGTTACCTATCGCGATGACGGCAAAACCTCGCATAATGCGTACGGCGCTTTGGTGAACAAAGTGGCGGTTTGCGAGGGCTATGCCGAAGCATTCCAGTATTTGATGTATCAAGTGGGCACGCAGTGCCTGGGCGTTTTCGGTACCGCCGAAAAATTGCCGCACAAATGGAACATCGTCTACATTGATGGCGTGTATTACGACGTGGACGTGACGTGGGATGACCCGATCGTCAATGGTGGCGCAGAGTTGGTGGCGCACACCTACTTCAACCTGTCGGACGCCATTTTGTTCCGTGATCACAACGAGAACGATGAGCGCAACTATCCCTTACCGCCTTGCAATTCGATGGACGAAAACTATTACGTGGTGCAAGGTGTGTGGATGCACGACTTCTCCGAGGAAGCCATCGCCAAAGCGATTCAATCGCACGGTGAAACGGTGGAGATCTATTTGGATGAACACACCACGGACGAGTTTGCCACTTGGTTGCAAGAACATTGGAAAACCATTCGCGAGATGGTGCAAACCGAGTATCGCGGATACCGTTTAGCGGCCGTCTCCAACACCGTCACACTGACCTTAACGAAATAATAAAAAACAACACCGTGGTTAACGTGTTTGCGTTAACCACGGTGCTTTTTTATAGAATGGCGTTTACGGTATCGCGTTCAAATTGACGCGTATATAAGGTGTAGTAATAGCCTTTTTGCGCCATCAATTCGGCGTGTTTGCCTTGTTCCACGATCTTGCCGTCACGCACCACAATGATGACGTCGGCTTCGCGCACGGTGGACAAGCGGTGGGCGATGATAAACGAGGTACGCCCTTTGGTAACTTCGCTGATGGCGTTTTGAATGATCTGTTCGGTCAGCGTATCCACCGAAGAAGTGGCTTCATCCAACACCAGCAATCGCGGATCGGCAATGATGGCACGGGCAAAGGAGAGCAACTGCTTTTCTCCCGTGGAGAGCAGGTCACCGCCCTCACCGACTTCGCTGTCCAATCCGTTGTCCATACGGTTTACCACCGCATCGGCCGAAACCAAGCGTAACGCTTCCCAAATTTCTTCGTCGGTGGCGTTTGGCTTACCGTAACGTAAATTTTCACGTACGGTGCCTGAAAACAGATGCGGAGTTTGCAACACGTAACCGATGTGGGAATGCAACCACAGTTGTGAACGCTCACGGGCGTCACGTCCGTCAATCAAGATACGACCGACGGTCGGCTCGTAGAAGCGGCAAACCAAATTGACGAGGGTGGATTTTCCGGCACCCGTTTCGCCGACGATGGCGACCTGCGTTCCGCGGGGGATTTTCAGCGAGAAATGTTCGAGCACGGTTTCTTCGCCGTCGGGATAACGGAAAGTCACGTCGTCAAATTCAATATCGCCGTAAAGAGATTCCCAATTTTCGCGGTGCGGGGAGAAGGCGTCGCCATATGCGTCAATCACCTCTGAGGTGTCACTCACGTCGGATTCGGTTTGCAACAACCGCGTGATACGCTCAATGTTCACCTGCGTGTTGATGAGGCTGTTGATGGATTCAATTAACCATAACAGCGGTTCGGTCAGTCCTTGGGCATAAGACATAAATGCAGAAAGGGTACCGAGTTCCATTGCTTGTTCCATCGTAATTAAACCGCCGCGCCACAACACCAGCGCCAGTGCCAACATTGAGAAAAACGATACCGAAGAAAACAGCATCCCGCGGAAATGCGAAGCTTTCACGGTGGTGCGTTTCATCACGCCGGTATCCTCGTCAAATTCGCGGATCATCGTTTTTTCTACCACCAATGTTTTGATGGTTTTGGCACCGGTGATACCTTCGTTGTAGTCGCCCGATATTTTGGAGTTCAACTCACGAATACGGTGGTTGAGGTTGCTCAAATGTTTGCGGCACAAGGCGATCAGCAGAGTTGCCAGTGGTACCACCGTGAGCACGAGCAAGGCGAGTTTCCAGTTGATGGATAACATCACGGCAATGGCACCGATGATGTAGGAGGTGTGCCAAATACTGTCCATCATCACCCACGACACGAGTTCACCGATGCGTGACGTATCGCTCATCACACGCGAATGAATGTACCCGACGCTGTTTTGATTGAAGTACGAAAACGACAGCGTTTGCAGGTGGTTAAAGGTGGCTTTCTTTAGGTCGTAACCAATTTTCATTTCCACGTGCGTGGCGTGGAAAAAGGCGAAGAAGTTGGCAAATACTTGAACAATCAGAGTGCTGACGTACAGAAGAATGAAGGTTGCCAGCGTATCGGTGACCCCGCCCACAATGTAGTGGTCAATGGCGTAACGCTGAAACAACGGCAGGGCAATGTCAACCAAACTGCCGACCAATCCCAACCCCATCATCAACAGTAAAATGTGGCGGTAGGGTTTTAAAAACGGGAAGAGGCGGTTGAGACCGAAGTAAGGCAGACGCACGTGCTCTTGTTCGGTCTTCTTTTGTTGAACACTCATACCGTCACCTCCTCTTCCAGGGCACCGGCAAGTTGCAACTCGTAAATGCGGCGGTAGATACCGTCGGTACGCGTCATCAGTTGCTCGTGAGTGCCGGACTCGGCGATACACCCGTTTTCCAACACCAAGATGAGATCGGCGTGCATCAAGGTTGCCGTGCGATGCGAAATGAGGAATACGGTGGAATCGCCCAAATGCTCGTTTAACGCCGCGCGGATGCGGGCATCCGTTTCGGCGTCCACGGCGGACAGAGAGTCGTCAAACACCATAATGGGTGTTTTTTGCGTTAACATACGGGCGATGGCCGCGCGTTGTTTTTGACCGCCTGAAAGGGTTACACCGCGTTCACCGACAAAGGTATCGTACCCGTCGACAAATTCATTCACCGTGTCGTCCAAACAAGCAATACGCGCCGCTTCGCGGATGTCTTCCTCGGTGATTCCTTCGGAAGCGATGGCGATATTGTCGGCAATCGAGCGGGAAAAGAGATACGGTTCTTGCAAGACCATTCCCACGCCGCGGCGGAGTTGTTCCGCTTTCATATCGGCGATATCGACACCACCGATGGTGATGCGACCGCCACTGCCGTCTTCGGGCAGGGGATACAAGCGGTTGAGCAGATGCATCAAGGTGGACTTTCCGGAGCCGGTTCCACCCAAAATGCCGATGGTTTGCCCGCTTTTGGCGGTAAACGAAATGTGAGAAAGAAGCGGCGCGTCATCGGTATAGCCGAATGAAACGTCGTCAAACACAATATCGCCGCGCAGATCGGCGTCCACCGCATCGGGACGATCCTGCTCGATGGGGGAGGATAAAATATAGTGTAAGCGGTCAACCGAAATGCCCGCTTTGCTGAGTTCGGAGATCATACGCCCCAAACGGCGAATGGGCCACGAGAGCATCGTGTTGTAGGACATAAACGCGATGAAATCGCCCGCCGTCATAGTGCCTTTGGCGCATTGCAGAACACCCAATGTTAAAATCAGCATTACTTGGATACCGGCGATAAAATCGCCTACACCCCAAAACGCCGCCATCAAACGGGAAAGGCGCAACCACCGATTGGTGTATTCGGTATTTTGCGCGTCAAAACGGTCACGTTCATACGCTTCACGCCCAAATGCGCGCACCACGCGGACACCGGTAAGGTTTTCTTGCGCGATGGCCGACAGAACACCCTCCGCCTCGTCGCATTCCTTGAAACGGCGGCGGATACGTCCACCGAAGAAAAGGGAATACAACAAGATAACGGGAAGCGTGACGGTGGCGGCAATCGCCAACGACACGTTCATCGCGTACATCATCGAGAGGGAGACGGTGATCTGCAGAACAATACGGAAGATGGAGATGAGCTGTTCCGACAAAAAGTTTTTCACCGTTTCCACGTCGGACGTGCATCGCTGAATGATATCACCCGTGCGGTTTTGCATATGCCATGAGAAAGGCAGATATTGAATATGTGAAAACAGCAAGTGGCGCATGCGACGCACCAGCGTTTCCGAAGCGGTGGTGCTGAACACGCGTTGCAGATAGCGGGAAACACCCGACAGCAACGCCAAGCACCCCACCGCGATGGCCAACACCCACAAGTGACCGCGCAAATACGGCGTGCCGCCGATGCGCGCGATCAGGTCGTTGACGATGGAGGGCAGTTCGGACGGTTCGTTTCCCAGCACGGTATCCACCGTGTAGCGAACGATCTGCGGAACGGCCGTGTCCACAAAGGTGATGAGCAAGGACGTAAAAATACTGATAAGGAAAAACCGTTTACTGCCTTGCATAAACCGCCATAGAACGGTTCGTTTGGTCAAAGGAGAATTCATAAGCGTATGTATCAGTCGGCGGCCGTTTCTGCCGATACGGTTTCAGCGGGAAGTTGTTCGGCGGTTTTGGCCTTGGTGAATTTACGAAGCAGGCAGTAGCCCACGATCAACGCAATGCCGATGACGGCATAGATGATGGCGGCAACGGCCAATTTTTGCGATAACACGGTGGTAACAGAGGTGATAAGCGGTGCCACCGCTGCCAACGAGTTATCGAGAAGCAAGGCGGCGGTGATCCCGTTCGCACCGGCGGCCAGCAGTGCCACCGGCAAAGCGGCAATCAACGTGTCGATGCCAAGCCACAACATACCGCCGAAACGGTTAAAGCGGCACAATGCGATCAACAAAACAAGGATGACAATGATAATGATAAACGTGATCGAAACGGAAGGGGAAACGAGTTGACGGATCAGATCCAACGGATCGGTCTGCTCGTCGGAAGGTGTGGGATCGGGAGCTTCTCGCGTGGCCATACGGCTGCCGGCACCGGCTTCCAAATCGCCCAAAACGTCTTCCACGTCAACGTCACCCTTTTCGAGTTCGTCGGTAATACTGTCCATATCCACGCTTCCGTCGTCACCGAGGAAATCCGAGGCGTTGGGGAAATAATCCAAAATGGCCTGTGCATTTTCAAATACGTAATTTTGAATTTCCGTGACCAATTCCTCGTGGGTGAGGGTCACGTCTGCGGGTATGTAGGGTCTAATGATCGTTGCCAGCGCGTCACCTTCTTCGGTGACGATCTTTTTCAAGGCCTCAACGGTCAATTTCGGTTTTTCGCCGGTTTGTTTGAGTTGATTGACCACGTCGTCGGCATACAAAGTGACGAGTTGACCGACGGCGTCCGATTTGACGATATCGTTTACCACTTGGTCGAGGGCATCGTTCTTCAGAACCTTGCCTACCACGGGAATGCTTTCCCAATCGTCGCCGATCATCTCTTTTACATCATCGCTGGAGGGGAGAAACTGCGTAAAGTCGATGTTCTGAATGACGTCGGTGATGGTATTGGCCGATACAAACGAGGCGGCAGAACGATAGACGGGAAATACGAGCAACACCAGCACTAACACGATGCTGAGAAGTGAAGCGAAAATACAACCCAATACGTTCAAAAAAGTTTTCATAAAACACCCTTCTTCTTTATTTCTCGAAAGACGACTTGTTCGGCAAAATTTGTTCAAACAAGCGTTGTAATTGTTGTTTGGCCGATTCGAAATCCAAAGAGGGATCATCGTCGTTCAAACAGATCATCGGATGCCGTTGATGCAAAATGGCATCGGCAATGGCCTCATCGTCACGACCGATGGAGAAAAAGCGTCCTCGATCGGCACCGTCGGGAACAAAGTTCCCCGTTACGAATTGCCAATAACGGCACAACCATTGGTTGACCATTTCAGGAGATCTTGCAGAGAAGCGGCAGGTAGTATCCAATAAGGTGGGTTCGGCGTCCCATACCGCTTCGAAGGTGCTTTTGCGATAAGCAAACGGGATGTGCGGATCATAAAAACCCGTAAAGCAAGCGAACGGCGAGGTGTACAGGTTTTTAAGAGCGCCCTTTCCCAACTTGAGACTGTACCATTTGCGGCGGTGCGTTTTCAGCACCTGTTTTTTGGAAAAGTGCCGATTGATGACCGCAAGGTTATTGCCGATCATATGGTCGATCTGCCCGCTGAAAAATTGATGCGGAATTTCCACGCAAACGTCCACGGGAAGTCCGTCTTGAAAGAAAAAATCAGGGGACAACGGGCGTAAAAAGAACATATCGTCGTTGGCGTAAATAAACTGTTCCGCTAACCCGTCAATGCGATGAAAATTAAGTTCAATGGCATTGGCGGTAAAGGTGGGCAGATACTCTGCGGGGATAAAATCGCGGTGATTGACAACGTTTAACTTTTCGCAGTCGGTGTTCATCCACGGCGGAAGGTGACCCCACGTGACAAAATGCACCTTGCGGATAAACGGCAAAAAGGCTTCAATGCCGCGGAACAAATACTGTAGGTTATCCCAATCGCGAAAACGCACTGCATCGCCGCTCGGTGTAACACCCGTTACGCGTTGCTTTTCTCGCTGCCACGCTTCGTCGTTGCCGTCCACCCACGGAAGAATGAGGTCAATGTCCTTGTTCATGTGTTTCACCTCGTTTTTCTGCCGAGCAGAGCATGGAAAGCAGTCCCAACAACGCCCAAAACAGTACACTGTTGGAGGAAACGTAATACAGAATCGCCGAACGGAACATCGCGCTTGCCGCAATGCCGCACACAGCAGCAAAGCCTACCGTTGCCAATCGATAGGTTTGCTCGTCTTTGAAGGTACCCACGCGGCGAACGAGAAAAATGAAAATGCCGAACGCAAATACAAACAACGGGATAAGCCCGAGAACACCGTTCGAAACCATCGTATTGATGATTTCGTTGTCAAAGGTGTTCATATCCATATGGTCGTTGTTGACGATATACGTTTCGGGGAGATGCTCTCGTGCAAAATCGGTGAAACCCGTATAGGTGGTGCCAAAGAGGGGACGCTCCAAGAAGATTTCCACACCGCTCAACCACACCGAAAAACGACGGTTGGAAATATCGCCGCTCAAATCGTAATCACGATGAACGGTCATGGAATCAATGAGCGCTTGTTTTTCCGCTTCGGTCAACGGGGCGTCCGAGCCGTCGGCAGATTGTTCCGCCTGCTGGACGGCCCACCACGAAACAGCGGCGTTGTAACCCTTTTTGACCAAGGTGGGGGCGCAAAAGCAACCAAGTCCAATAACGGCGGCGGATACAAGTGCCATCAACGGTGCCAGGCGACGTTGCTTCCATAAACGCAACAAGGACAACAACGTGTAAACGAAAGCAATCACCAACAACACGACCATACCGGTGCGTGAATCGGAAAGAGCAATGTAAAACAAATTAAGCGCGACGCCCACGCCGAGTGCCGCCCGCTGCCATACGCGTTGATAGCGATGCATGGTGTGAAGCAACCAAAACATTGCCACCGCCGCACAAGTTGCGCCGGCATTCGGGTCGATGAACATACCGTATAAGCGGGAATCCACAAACCCGCCGAGCATACGGCCGCCTTCAAAATCCACCCGCACGGAATAACCGGCGAACAGCATACCGATGCTGACAATCACGGCAACTTCGGTAACAACGGTGTATAGAGTGGCGAACAAATGCAGTTCTTTTTTTAAGGCGGCAGCATTTCGTTCATGCGGTTGTACGTATAACAGCAAGAAATAGAAGGCCCACGTGACGATATACAGAATATTCATGCGCAGGTCATATTGTAAATTGCAGATAAAGGATATGCAAGCAGCAACCAACAAGGCCGCCAACCACCACATATATGGTGTGCGATATCGTTTCAGGTGAAGCACACGATTGAGAATCAATAGGGCTCCGAGAATAAATGTTGGCCACATGATCAACGAAATGACGAATGTGCCGAAAGTCACACAGTTAAAAGACATTGTGGCATAGAGAAAAAACAGAATTTTAAAAACGGTTTCGCATTGGTCCGTAAAGGATGCGAAAGCGGAGAGGCTGCGCTGCATAGTATCACGCCTTTTTTGAATCTTTGATTTTGGTGAGCAAAGCAATAAGCCAAATCATACGCAATTCCAGGAGGAGAAACGTGAGCCGATATTGAAAAGAAAAACACGGAATGTACTGGTTGCGGCGATAATGGGGGAAATGCTGCTTCATATACTTTCGAAATTCTTTGATCAGCGGATCACGCGGGTTGATACGAATCAATCGTAAGGAAGCGGCAATGTAAACGTTGTCAATTGCCAAACAGCACAGTTCATCGCGGAACATCTCGCTCAATTCGTTTTCTTCAAAATAGCGGCGGATCTCGTCCATCGCGTCGATAATTTCGCGATTGCGCAGGGTGTTTTTGTTGCGCATGGTGCTGCCGGGGCGCAAGAAATAATGATACAGCGGGCGAGAGGTGTGCACCACCGTGCGTGCCTGCGCGATCAGTTTGGTGCACAGGATCAAATCTTCGTACCACACCTTTTCAGGAAAAGCGAGCGAGGTGGAACGGTAAAAATCCATATTAAACAGTTTGTTCCACGGCATGCCGGCAACCAACAAAAATTCACGTTGTATGCGGGGATTGCCTGTCTTGGGAAGTTCAAACGGGTTGGTCACGGTTTTGACAAGCGAGCCGTTCGGCCGCCGAATGTCATATTCAAACGCAACCAAGTCGGCCTTTTGTTGAACCGCCAAGCGCACGGTAACTTCCAACAAATTCGGCTCAATGGTATCGTCGCTGTCCATAAAAAACAAATAATCGCCCTTGGCAACGGCGACACCGGCGTTGCGGGCGCCGCCTTGTCCGCGATTTTCTTGGTGCAACACCCGAATGCGGTCGGGATATTGCGCAGCAAATGCGTCTGCCAAGGCGCCGCTGTTGTCAGGAGAACCGTCATCCACCAAAATCAGTTCCCAGTCCGAGTAGGTTTGATTCAACACCGATTGCACGGATGCCTCCATGCAATTCTCCACGTTATATAACGGCATTACAACGCTGACCGTATGCATACCGCACCTCCTGAAATTTTTTAGTAAAATTCCATATATAGAGTATTATACCAATATATAGTGAGTATGTCAACCGCCTCCGAGAGTTGCTTTTTAAAAGTTAAAAAAACCCCATAAAAACTGCTTGACAAGGACGATTTGTCGTGTTACAATTAACAACCGTGGTGTAATGCGGTCTATGGGTGAATTATGCCCAAAATTCCGTATAACTCACGATATTCTAAACAGGAGGTGTTACGATTGCCTACTTTTAACCAGTTGGTCCGCAAAGGAAGAGAAGAATTGGAAAAGAAAGCAAAGGCGCCGGCTCTGCTGAAAGGCTGGAACTCCAAAAAGCGCGTTGCTACCGACCAAAACTCTCCCCAAAAGCGTGGCGTGTGCACTGCGGTGAAAACGTCGACTCCTAAGAAGCCGAACTCCGCGTTGCGTAAGGTTGCCCGTGTCCGCTTGTCGAACGGAATTGAGGTTACGTCCTACATTCCCGGCGAAGGCCACAACCTGCAAGAGCACAGCGTCGTGCTGATTCGTGGCGGCCGTGTTAAGGACCTTCCCGGTGTGCGTTATCACATCATCCGCGGTACCCTCGACACGCAAGGCGTTGCGAAGAGAATGCAGGCTCGCTCCAAATACGGTGCGAAGCGTCCCAAGGCAGGAGCTGCCAAATAAGAAACGACATTTCATCAGCGGCTACAAGGTAGCGGCAGATTTATATAACGGTCGGATCGCATCCGCCGTTTTGTAACTGCCTCTCCGATGGCCAACGGGAGTATGTCACTTTCGAGTACCTATGATATCATTTTTATGAAGGAGGGAAGTAAAGTGCCGAGAAGAGGTTCTATTGCAAAACGCGATGTTTTGCCCGACCCGCTTTACAATTCCAAATTGGTGACCAGACTCATCAACAACATTATGTATGACGGTAAGAAGGGCGTGGCCCAAAAAATCGTCTACGAAGCATTCGACATCATTCGTGAGAAAGCCGGTAAAGAGCCCCTGGAAGTGTTCGAACAAGCCATGGAAAACATCATGCCCTTGCTCGAAGTTAAAGCCCGCCGTGTCGGTGGTGCTACCTACCAGGTGCCGATCGAGGTTCGCCCCGATCGTCGTCAGACCTTGGGTCTGCGCTGGTTGACCACCTATTCTCGTACGCGTTCCGAGCGTACCATGAAAGAGCGTCTCGCCGGTGAAATCCTCGACGCCCTGAACGGAAACGGCGGCGCCGCTAAGAAGCGCGAAGATACCCACAAAATGGCCGAATCCAACAAGGCGTTCGCTCATTTCCGCTGGTAATCTACGTACTGTATCTTGGAAGAAGGAGGATGACTTATGGCTAGAGACGTATCTCTGGAAAAAACCAGAAATATCGGTATTATGGCTCACATCGACGCCGGTAAAACGACGACGACCGAGCGCATTCTGTACTATTCCGGACGCACGCACAAGTTGGGCGAGACCCACGAGGGCAGTGCGACGATGGACTGGATGGAGCAGGAGCAGGAACGCGGCATTACGATCACGTCTGCCGCGACCACCTGTCAGTGGAGAGGTCACCGCATCAACATCATCGACACCCCCGGCCACGTGGACTTCAC
>JAFSFY010000030.1 GCA_017434985.1 Clostridia bacterium
GGCGACCACCGAGGCCACCACCACGACGACCGAAGAAGTTGTGGAAGAGGAAGAGAAAGAAGTCTTCTACGAGCCCGTGAACTATCCGTACGAAGGTGTGAACGGTAACTTCATCATCGACGACGAAGTTGGCCCGGTCGATACGGGTATCCCGTATGAGGAAGGTGCTACGTTCGAAGTGGGCGAAAACGGCAACTGGTACATCAACGGTGTTGATACCGGTGTCGCTGCGATCCTCGTGGAGTACACTCCCGAAGACGAAGAAACTCCTTCCGAAGATGAAGAGACGCCTGATATGGGTGAAAACTCCTTCTTCTCGATCGTGATCGTCATCTTGGCGGTTACGATGGGCGCGATGATGGTGCTGTTCTCCAAAAAGAACAAAGTGAACGCCCAATAATTCCGATCTTTCATCATTCCCCTGCCAAGGGGAGGCAATAACGCCTCCCCTTGAGGGGGAAGCTCCTTCGACTCTTTTATAAGAGCTGTTCGTTAGAAAAGTGAGGACTATCTGTATGAAAATTCGTTTGTTTGCGGTGGTGTTGGCGGCAGTGATGTCGCTGTCGCTCGTGACCGCGTGCGGTGACGACACCGACACCAAAACGACAACCACCACCGAAACTACCACAACCACGACCGAGGATGTCGGAACGACCACCGAGGGGGAAGAAACGCCCACTTCGACCGATGATGACAACACCACGGTCCCGAAAAAAACGTCGACCACCAAAAAGGATGCGACCACTTCGACGACGCAGGTCACCTACCGAACGGTGAATAAAAACACCACGACGACCGTGACCACAACTTCGACGAAGAAGGACGAGCCGGTGGTCAACGTGACCGATCCTACCACCACGGTGTCGACGGCGACTACTTCCAGAACGCGCACCAAAACGACGGCGCCGGAATGGGAAAAATATTTCCCCGTCAAGGTGGAGGGCACGCCTGCTGAGCGTTCGCTTTCCATCAACAACGACCTCAAAGGCAAACAAAAAGTGAAGATCAAGTCGGATCGTGCCACCGTGTCGATGCACGATTGTAAGGAATACACCTTCAATCACCATCCCGGTATTGCCTTGCAAAACGGCCGTTTGTTCGTGTCGTTCTCCCAAGCGTATAACGACGAAGACTCGCCCGGACAACGCCTGGTCGTTGCCTACAGTGACGACTTCTTCAATTGGAGCGACCCCGTCGTGGCGGCGCCCACGATGGAGAACCAACTCGTGAAAGGCAAGGAAACTGCCAATATGCCGGCCAGCTTGTTTGCGTGGAACGGTACGGTGTACTACTTCTATTCCACCTACAGCTACGGTTCTACCCGCTTTGACAAATACGGTCGCTTCGTTGCGAACGGCGGTTACGACGATATGGTCTCTCAAGGTTGGATGGTCAAATCCACCGACAACGGTGTTACCTGGTCTGAACCGATGTCGTATACGGGTGTTCCCGGTTCCATGCCCTACAAATCGCTTCACGGCCAATGGATCTGTACCTACGGCTACGGCATTCGTTGGATGGATGCGGGAAAAGAGCCCAACGGCCTTTCCTGGAGCGGTAGCGGCGGTGTTTCCGGTTCGCAGATTAATGCGGCCAACGTTCGCTTGAAAAAAGAGAGCGCCAAAGGTCAGTTGACCGAAGATGCGGGCTATCAATCGCCCGACTACGTGTACCACACCATCTTCCGTTCGGAAACCAACTACGTGTGGCACAGCGAAAGTTATGACAACGGTGAAACCTGGACCGATCCGGAACCCACCAACTTCTACACGTCTTGGTCGATGTGGGAATTCGGCAACCTGCCGGACGGCCGTGTGTTCGCCATCGGTTCCACCGACCCGAACAGCCGCTATCCGCTGGAAATGTGGATCTCGGAAGACGGCTACAACTTTGATACCTGCTACATTCTCCGCGACGAAGTGGACATTGCCGAAACGGGTGGCTTGTTCTTGCCCAGAAGCAAGAACCAACATTGCCCCGGCTATGCCAAAGGCGGCGAATACGGTTATCCGCACGTGGTGATGGACGATACGTACTTGTACGTGGCGTACTCCCGTCACAAAGAGATGATGGAGATCACCCGTGTGAAATTCTCGGATATCAAGTAAAAGGATCATTTATGAACATTCGTTTTCTTGCCGCTTGTTTGGCGGCAATCGTACCGCTGACGATGGCGTGTGCGTGTCGTGACGAAGGGGAGACTCCCGTCACGACCACCACGCAAACGACCACGACGATTGCCGAAACGTCCACAAGTGAAGAACCTACCTCAACGGTAACGACCACCGTAACGACCGCGTCGACTACGGCGGCGAAGACCACCACCACGAAGTGGACGACCACCGCGGCGGTGACCACCACGTCGGCCGTGCCGACGACCGTGACCACCGAAACGACCGAGCCGACCTCCACCACGACCGCGCGCCGCACGGTAGCGAGTCGCAGCAAAACGACAACGGGGTCGACGAAAGATTGGTCGGGCGTCTTCCCCGTCAAGGTGGAGGGCAATGCCGAACAACGCGCGGCGGCCATCAACAACAACTTAAACGGCAAACAAAAGGTGAAGATCGCGTCTGACCGTGCCACGGTGGCGTTGCATGACCATACCGGTTATGCGTTTAACCACCACCCCGGCATCGGGATGATCGACGGGCGGTTGTTTGTGTCGTATACGCAAAGCAAACGCCACGAAGACGCCCCCGGTCAGCAGATCGTGGTGTCCTACAGCGACGATTTCTTCACGTGGAGTGAGCCGGTCGTGGCCGGTCCTTGCCTGCCGAACACCTTGGTGGAAGGGCAGGTGACCGCCAACGTTCCCTACAGCTTCTATGCGTGGGACGGTCGGTTGTATTTGTTCTTTGCCGCGCGCAGTTACGGGCCTGAAAAGTTTGACCGACAAGGTCGATTTTTGGCGAACGCCGACTTGTCAGGTTCCGACCGCATTATGCTCACCTCCTCCGACGATGGGATTCATTGGTCGGAGCCGATGATATACGGCAGTACGATGGGCATGCCGGTTCAATCGCTGACCGGTCGTTGGGTAGCCCATGCGGGAACAGGTCTGCGTTGGTATGACAGTGAGCAAGAAAACGGGAAATTACCCAATAGTTTGTATTGGCATGGCTATTCGAGACTGACGGATGAACAGACTCAAGACGCGCGCGAGCGTGTGAAAAAGTTGAGCGGTCAGTTGACTGAATCGTCAATGTACCAAACAAGCGACTACGTGTTTCACATTATGACACGTTCCGAAGCAGGGTATCTGTGGCATCACGAAAGCCTGGATAACGGAGAAACGTGGGAGGATTGGTATCCCACCAACTTTACCTCTGCTTCGTCGATGTGGAGGTTCGGCAATCTGCCGGACGGACGCATCTACGCCATTGGATCTTCCGACATTACGAAAGGCCGCTATCCGCTCGAATTGTGGCTTTCGAAAGACGGCGTCAACTTCGACACCTGTTACATCCTTCGTGACGAATACGATATCGCCGAAACCGGCGAGATCTTCGTGGAAAAGGGGATCAACAGTCATTGTTGGGGTTGGGCCAAAGGTGGGCAATACGCCTATCCGCACGTGGTGATGGACGATACGTATTTGTACGTTACCTATTCCCGTCACAAAGAAATGATGGAGATCACCCGTGTAAAATTGTCGGACATCCTGTAAAAATCTAAATCCTACCATGTAAGAAAGGATGGAACTCTATGAAACTGCGCATCTTAGCCGTTCTGTTGGCGGCGCTCCTCGCGTTGTCGCTGTTTGCGGGTTGCAAACCCTCCGATAAACCGAACGACGATACCACGACGACCACCACGACCTCTCAAGCCGACACCGATCCTTCCGGTGACGACGTGACCGATCCTTCGGGTGATGACGTGACCGATCCTTCGGGTGACGACGTGACCGATCCTTCCGAAGAAGAAACGGTCGTGACCGACGAAAACGGTAAAACGCAAAAAACCACCAAAACGACCAAAAAGGTCATCATCGGTGGCAAGAAAAGCACCACGAAAAAGGTGA
>JAFSFY010000031.1 GCA_017434985.1 Clostridia bacterium
CCGTCTTTTTGCTTCGCAAAAATCCACCTCCCTTTACACAAGGGAGGCGATTATAGTTGCCACATCTGTGGCGGTGGGGCGATTGCCGCAAGTGGCGGATAATTCGACGAGCCTATAGGCTCAGCGTGTGAAATGCCCTAAAGGGGCAGTGCATGCCACCGGCACGGCCGGTGGTCATGACTCATTTGTGCAAAAGTAGGGTAGCAAGATTCGAATCTTGCCACCCTATGATTATTCGTTGACACCAATGAAAAATTATGGTATATTTTGATATAATAATAGGTAAGTATGTAGTTTTTTAATAAAAGACGCAAAAAGAGGTTCACACTATGGTCGTTTCCTTTGTCGTGGTTGCCTACAACGAACAAAACACGCTGCCGAAACTGCTTGACGATCTGCGCCGTCAGGATTATCCGCACGACAAGATCGAGATTTTGTTGATCGACAGTTTGTCCACCGACGATACCCGTCGCATTATGCAGGACTTTGCCGACAGTGACCACGGGTTTCGCCGCGTATTGGTGCTCACCAACGACACCAAATTTTTGCCGGGCGGCAACAACGTGGCGTTGCGCCACTACGAAGGAGACGCGTTTGTGCGGGTGGATGCCCACGGCACCATCCCGCCCGAATTTATCCGCAAAAACGTGGACGTGTTGCAATCGGGTGAAATGGTCAGCGGCGGTCCCCGCCCCAACATCATTGACGAAGCGACCCCGTTTAAGGAGACCTTGCTCACCGCCGAACAATCCATGTTCGGCAGCGGCTTTGCCTCCTATCGCCACAGCACCGAAAAGATCTATCCCTCGTCGCTGTTTTGCGGAATGTACCGCCGCGAAGTGTTCGACAAGGTGGGCCCGTACAACGAGCGATTGCTCCGCACCGAGGACAACGATATGAGCCAGCGCATCCGCGCGGCGGGTTTTCGGTTGTGCTATTCGCCCGAGATCATCTCGTATCAACACACCCGCAACACCCTTAAAAAAATGTTGCGTCAAAAATATTTAAACGGTCTGTGGATTGGCCGCACGATGGGGGTCAACCCGCGTTGCTTCTCGCTGTTCCACTTCGTGCCGCTTATCTTCGTGCTCGGCATCCTGTTCACCACCGTGCTTGCCTTGTGCGGTTTCCCGTGGCTCGGCGCCCTGATGTGGGCGGCTTACGGGTTGCTCGTGGTCGGCATTTCGCTTATGGAGATCATCAAAAAACCGCTGCTCACCAACTTGTTGTTGCCGATTTTGTTTTTGCTGTTGCACGTTACCTACGGTGTCGGCACGCTTGTCGGCCTTGTGGATATGCCGTTTTGGCGGCGCCGATCACGTTGAGGAGGAATCACCTGTGGGACAAACCGCTCTAACCCCCGAAGAAGTGCGCAAAATGCAACTCAAAGGGCTGGAAATGGCCTTGTTTTTTGACGAATTTTGTAAAAAGCACGGTCTGCTCTACTACTTTTGCGGCGGTTGCTGCATCGGCGCCCTGCGTCACCAAGGCTTCATCCCGTGGGATGACGACGTGGACGTGTTTATGCCCCGCGCCGACTACGAAAAACTCAAACAACTGTGGGTGGATACGCCGGAATATTCCATCCAATACCCCACCCGCAAGGTGGTGACCGAAAATCAATTCGCCACCATTTGTGCCAACAATACCACTTTTATCAAGACCTATCAAATGAACTTGGACATCAACCACGGATTGGTGCTTGACATCCTGCCGCTGGACGGTTGCCCCACGGGTTGGCGCCGCAAGTTGCAAAAATTCTGGGCGTTGCTCTACTCGTTGTTCGTGGTGGGCAAAGCTCCCGAAAACCACAGCAAACTCCTCTATATTCTCGGCAAGATCGCGCTCGGGATCGTCCGCCCCAAAGCGTGGCGGTACGCCGTGTGGCGTTTTTGCGAAAAACAAATGAGCAAGTATCCCATCGAAGAATGCGACTATGTCACCGAACTGTGCGCGGGGCCGCATTATATGCAAAACGAATATCGCCGCGAATGGTTTGACAGTGCGGTACGCAAAGAGTTTGAGGGACACCAAATGCCCCTGCCCGTCGGGTATGACAGCTATTTGCGTATGGCGTTCGGCGACTATATGCAACTCCCGCCCGAAGACAAACGTGTGTGCCATCACGCGTTTGAAGTGATGGATATGGACAACAGTTATCTGTTGTATCGCGGAAAACGGTATTTCACGGGTAAAACAAAATGAGAACAAAACAAGCGTTAAAAAATTTAGTTGCCAGTTTGTTGCTGGAAGTGGTCGTCGCTCTGTCGGGCATCATTGTGCCCCGTTTTTTCACCGAACTGTACGGTTCCACCATCAACGGACTCGTGTCTTCCATCAATCAGTTTATCACCTATATGACGTTGGTGGAGGCGGGAATCGGCGCCGCCGGCACGGTGGCGTTATACGGCCCGCTTGCACAAAAGGATACGGCCAAGATCAGCGAACTCGTCTCCACCGCACGGGCCTTTTATCTGCGCTCAGGTTGGGTCTTCGTGGGGTTGGTCACCGCGTTGGTCGCCGTATACCCCTTTATCGTGCAAAATGAGATCGCCGACGGCGGTTTTGTGCGGATGATGATCGTCATTCTGTCACTGACGGGTATTGTCGATTATTTCTTTCTCGGCAAATACCGCGTCCTGCTGATGGCCGACCAAAAAGCCTACGTGATCTACGGCTTTCAGATCCTCGGCACGGTGCTGATGACCGTGGTGTCGCTGATCCTGATCCGCCTGGAATGTTCCGCCTTACTGGTGAAAGGTGTGGCTGCCGCCGTGTATATTTTACGCAGTGCAGCGGTGGCGCTCTACGTCAAACGCACCTATCCGCAAGTACGCTTTAACGTCAAACCCGATATGTCGTTGTTTGGGCAACGTTGGTCGGCACTGCTCCACCAGATCGTCACCCTCATTGTGAACAACACGGCCATCGTGATGATGACCGTGTTGTTGCCCGCCAACGCGTTGGAAGAGATCAGCGTATTCAGCGTGTACAATTTGGTGGGATATGCGCTCACCTCGTTGCTCAACTCTATCAGCAACGGCGTTCGTTCCTCCTTCGGGCAGGTTATTGCCAACGGCGAGACGGATACCTTGCGCAAAAGTTACAGTAACTACGAATACCTGTTCTTCATCTTTGTGTTTTTCTGCTACGTGTGTATGGCGCTGCTGCTGCATCCCTTCGTCTCCCTCTACAGCGCCGATTTTACCGACGGGGTGGTCTACGTGCGCTGGCCGCTGATTGCCTTGTTCTCGCTGCTCGGCTTTGTCCAAAGCGTGCGCGTGCCGGCACTCACCGTGATCGTTGCCGCGGGACACTACCGCGAAACGCAAGGCCGCGCGATCGCCGAAGCCGTCATCAACATCGTGGTGTCTCTTGCCCTCATTCGCCCGCTCGGTATGGTAGGTGTGCTCATCGGCGGCTTGATTTCCTATCTTTACCGCAGTACCGACGTCATCCTCTATACCGCCAAACGTTTCGTCCCGAAAACGTTGAAAAAAACGCTCACGCGTTTTGTCCGTAACGCCGTCACCTCCGCCGCACTTATCGCCGCCGGTTTCTCGCTGATCCCTCCCGTGAACGGTTGGTTCGCCTGGATAGTAACGGCGGTAGCGGTTGCCACCGTCAGCGCTGTTGTACTGTTGGCGGTCAACGTGGTGTTTGAACGAAAAGAGTTTTCCGCTTGCTTCCAACGCGTCAAAGATATCGTCAAAAAATAAGGAGGTTGTCCTTCCATGCCCGAATCCGAAACCACCTTGCGCCAACTGCAGGAAAAATCGCTGGAGATCTTACAGGTCTTTAAGGATTTTTGCGACAAACACGGCTTGCTGTTTTATTTTTGCGGCGGGTGCTGTATCGGCACGTTGCGCCACGGCGGTTTCATTCCGTGGGATGACGATATCGACGTGTTTATGCCGCGACACGATTACGAACAGTTGGCCAACCTGTGGCCGCAGGAAATGGGCGATACCCCCTATCGCTTCTGCCGCAGCAACGAACACGAATTTTACCGTTCGCTCCTTTCGGCCATCTCGGATGAGCGCACCACCTTCATTAAAGAGCGGCAACAAGATTTGGATATTTCCCACGGTATCCGTTTGGAGATCCTGCCGCTGGACGGTTGCCCTTCTTCCCGCCTGAAACGCAAGATTCAAATTTTGTGGGGGCTCACCTACCAACTGTTCTGCAACCAAGAAGCCCCTACCAGCAAAGGCAAATTGTTTGAAACGGTGGGGCGCGTGCTTTTGCGCTTGTTCCCCACGTGGAAACAGCGGTGGCGCATCGCGGCATTTGCCCAAAAGCAAATGTCAAAATATGACATTGCGGATTGTGATAAGATCACCGAACTCTGCGCCCGCTATCGGTATATGGTCAACGAATATCCCAAAGAGGCGTTTGCCGCGGCGGTGCTCAAACCGTTCGAGGGCATTCCGATGCCCATTCCGCAAGGGTATGATGACTATCTGCGCATGGCGTTCGGCGATTATATGCAACTGCCGCCCGAAGAGACGCGTATCCCCAAACACGATGCCGTATGGGTGGACGTCCATAACGGCTATCAAACGTATAAAGGTGTGTATTACTAAATGACTCCCCTTCTCACCGTCGTCGTACCGGTCTACAACGTCAAAGACTATTTGGAGACCTGCGTGGACAGTTTGCTTTGTCAAACATTGTCGGATATTGAAATTTTGTTGGTGGACGACGGGTCGACCGACGGCAGCGGTGCCTTGTGCGACACGCTGGCCGAGCGCGACCCGCGCATTCGCGTGCTTCACAAACCAAACGGTGGACTGTCCTCTGCTCGCAACGCGGGGGTTTGCGCCGCCACCGCCGACCTTGTCGGCTTGGTGGACAGCGACGACTACGTGGACGACGATATGTTTGAATTGTTATACCGCAATCTCGTGAAAGAAAACGCCGACGTGTCTGCCTGCACCATCTACTCGTGCTACGGTGACAAGATCAATCGCTTTGGCGACGGCAGTTACCACGTGATGAGCGGCATTGAGATGATCGGGTACAGTATGGACGGCGAAAAAGCCATCATCTCCGCCTGCCCCAAATTGTACAAAAAAGACTTACTGCTGAAAACCCCGTTTGTGGAGGGGAAACTGTACGAAGATGCGTTGCTGTTCGGTGAGTTGTTCGTTAACGTCTCCCGCGTGGTGGTGGAAGAACAACCGAAATATTATTACGTGCATCACGAAGGCACCATCACCACCGCCACGTATAAGTCTTCCAAAAAAGATTACATCTACGCATTTGAACATAACCTATCGTTGGTGCGCGAGCATTGCCCGCAGTTTGAACAAGTCACCTTCTACCGCGTGTTGCGCGCATACTACGAACTGCTGGATACGGTTATTTTGGCGGACAACGACGATGCCCGCGCCGACAAGCCGTTGTTCAAACGGTTTTTGCGCAAACATCTTGTTGCATTGTGGCGTTGCCCGTACATCCGCCTTGTGCGAAAATGTTCGATCACGCTTGCGCTTACCTGCGAACCGCTTTACAAAAAGGTCTTGTTGCGAAAAGGATAACCGCTATGAAAACCATCTGCTTGATCGATTACGATATGTCGGTGTTCGGCAGGGTGGAACAGGTCACCGCCTCGCTTGCCAACGCGCTGTGCGACCGCTATCACGTCTACGTGATCAGTTTGTGCACCACCGGCACACTCAACTATACACTCGACGAGCGCGTCACCTTTTCGGCAACGGCGAAATGATGGATACGGTGCGTGCGTTGGTGAAAGACTATGGTATCGGTGATAACGTGTGCATCTGCTCGGTATGCGGGACGATTTGGCCGAACGCTGCAAGGACTATGCCTTTTACGTATTGCCGTCCTACCGCGAGGGGGTGCCGCCGGTACTGCTCGAAGCCAAGGCCAACCGCTTGCCCATCGTCAGTTTTGACATTATGACCGGCCCGCGCGAGATCGTGCGCGACGGCGCAGACGAGGTGATCGCCGCAAGGTTTGATCTGCAACACTGTACACACGATCCGGAAACGGATCTGCAATCCAACTGAAAGGAAGCGTTTATATGATATTCGGAGCAATTTTGGCGGGCGGCGTGGGCAGCCGCATGCATATGGCGGATATGCCCAAACAATTTTTGCCGCTCGGCGACAAACCCATCATCATTCACACATTGGAGAAATTTCTCACCTGTTCGCGGTTCGAAGCGATCTACATCGGCGTCCACGCGGATTGGATCAACTATATGACCGACCTGATCGAAAAATACGTGCCCGCGGCGTTACAGGAAAAGGTACGTCCCGTGGCGGGCGGCAGTGACCGCAACACCACCCTTTTGAACGTGATTGCGGCAATCGAAGACGTTTTCGGTGAATCGGACGAACACATCATCGTTTCCCACGATTCGGTGCGCCCGTTCGTCACCCTGCGGATGATTGAAGAAAACATCGACTACGCCGCCCAATACGGCGCGGTGGATACCGTCACCCCCGCCGTGGATACCATCGTGGTATCGTCCGACGGCAAGTTTATCAGCAACATCCCCAACCGTGCTCAGATGTACCAAGGGCAAACCCCGCAAAGTTTCCGCATCAACCTGCTCAAAGAACTGTATCACTCCCTCTCGGAGGAGGAAAAAGGCCTGCTCACCGACGCGTGCAAGATCTGCGTGGTGCGCGACCATCCCGTGTATTTGGTGGAAGGCTCGTATACCAACCTGAAGATCACCACGCCCGGCGACTACAAGATCGCGCAGGCTATGGTAGGGGGAAACGTCCTTGATTAATCACATTTATCAGTTGGAGGCGCCCCGCGTGTTGTCGGTGAAATACGACGACGTCACCTTTGGTGACAAAGTGGTGGTGCGGCCGGAATATATGGCCGTCTGCCACGCCGACCAACGGTATTTCCTCGGTCAACGCGACCCCAAGGTGTTGCGACAAAAGTTGCCGATGGCGCTCATCCACGAATGTTGCGGCACCGTCGTGTACGACCCCGAGGGCGAATGGCAACCCGGGCAACGGGTGGTGCTCATCCCCAACGTGCCGGGCAACGACGACGCGTTTATTTACGAAAACTACCAGCGTGGCGGTGGCTTTTTGTCCAGCGGTCACGACGGTTTTATGCGCGAACTCGTTGAACTCGACCGCGACCGCGTGGTCCCGTATAACGACGTAGACCCGTCGGTGGCCGCCGTGTGCGAGTTCATCAGTGTGGCGGTACACGCCACCACGCGGTTTGACCGTGTGGCGCACGCCCGCCGCCGTCGCATCGGCCTGTGGGGCGACGGCAGTTTGTCCTACACGGTGGCGTGCGTGCTCAAACAACGCTTCCCCGACAGCGAACTTGTCGTGGTGGGGCGTGAGCCGAGCAAGCTCGCCCAATTCTCCTTTGCGGACGAAACGTATTTCTCCGACGACCTGCCCGACGACCTCGCGGTGGACCACGCGTTCGAGTGTTGCGGCGGCGAGGGCAGTTACTACGCCATTGAAGACGTCATTCGCTGTATCAACCCGCAGGGCACGCTGGTGCTCATGGGCGTGTCCGAAAACCGCGTGGCCATTCAAACCCGTATGGTGCTCGAAAAAGGGATGACCTTGGTAGGATGCTCCCGCTCGGGCCGCGAAGATTTCGAAATGGCGGTGCAGTTGTTGCAACAACCGCGCTTCGGGCAACGGATGAAAGTCATCGTGTATCCCTACGGTCCTGTCCGTAAGATCGGTGACATCTACAAAGTGTTCGCCGAAGACCAAAACACCCCCTTTAAAACCGTGTTTAAGTGGGAATTGTAACACAACAAAAAATCCCCCTCTGTTCAACACAGAGGGGGATTTTCCTGTTTATCAGCCTTGATATTCCTTAATTTCAATGGAGTTGATGATCACGTCTTCGGCGGGACGGTTGCTGCTGTCGGTGGAGATCACCGCAATTTCGTCCACCACGTCCATGCCTTCGAACACTTGACCGAACACGGTGTGTCCGCCCACACGGCGCCACGCACCATCCAAATGGATGTTGCCGCCCTGTTGTTCGTACACATCCCATACTTCGGCGGGAATCGCGTCGTACACATAGGTCGGGAGGAAGTTGGTCAACACGTCGTTAAGCGTGCCGTACTGCGCTTCTACCGTTGCTTTGCCGTATTGGTCAATGATGGCGTCGTATTCTTCGGTCAGGTTCTCGATCTCTTTTTGCAGATCGTACGCATAGGACGAACGGCTGCCAAACGCTTTGTGATCGCCCTGGTTGATGAAGAACTGACTGCCGTTGGTGCCGGGGCCCGAGTTGGCCATCGACAGCGAACCGCGCAGGTTGAGCAATTTCTTGTCAAACTCGTCCTCAAAATCTTTGCCCCAGAAACTTTCACCGCCGGTGCCGTCGCCTTTCGGGTCGCCGCCTTGGATCATAAAATCTTTGATCACGCGGTGGAAGGTGAGCCCGTCGTAGTAGCCTTTTTTGGACAACTCGATGAAGTTCTCCACCGCTTTGGGCGCCGCTTCGGGGAAGAAGCGGATGGAAATGTCACCCATATTGGTGTGCATCACGGCAATTTTCTCACCCACGGCGGGTTTTTCAAGTTGGAAACCGTAGGCTTTGTCGGCGTATACGTCGGTCACGCCCTCTTGTACCTTGTTTTGAAATCCGCCGCCGTTGCCGCACGCGGTCAGCGACACGAGCAACAGTAAGGAGGCGAGCAACAATGCAAGTTTTCTCATCATTCGGCCTCCTTCACGTCGATGGAGAGGATCTTTACGTCCTCAAGGGGCTTGTCGGACGGGTTCGTTTTCACCGCCGCAATGGCGTCCACCACGTCCATCCCCTCAAACACTTGACCGAACACCGTGTGGTGATAGTCGAGGTGCGGGGTGCCGCCCACTTCGCGGTAAGCGTTTTCGGCTTCTTCGGGGAAATAATCGCGCAGTTCGGCCATTTGACCGAGCAGTTGCGGATGCACGTTCGGTGCTTGCACGATGAAGAATTGGCTGCCGTTGGTGCCGGGGCCCGCATTGGCCATCGACAACGCGCCGCGCAGGTTGTGCAGTTCGGGGGTAAACTCGTCTTTGAAGTTGTGACCCCAAATGCTTTCGCCGCCGCAACCCGTACCCGTCGGGTCGCCGCCTTGAATCATAAAGTTGTTGATCACGCGGTGGAAAAGGATGCCCTCGTAATACCCGTTTTGCGCGTGGGTCACAAAGTTTTCCACCGCTTTGGGGGCGTGGTCGGGAAACAGGCGGATCGCGATATCGCCCATCGTGGTGTGCATCACGGCAACGGTTTCGCCCGCTGCGGGTCTTGCTAATTGATTCATACCATTACTCCTTTATAAGGTGACGCGGCAAACAAGCTTCGGTCTGCCGCGCCTTTTATTTCGTCGGATTAGTAAGCCTTGCCCCACACCACCATTTTCTTGGCGGGTTTGCCGCAGCAAACACAGGTGTCGGCAATCTCTTCTTGTTCAAACGGCATACAACGGCTGGTCACACCCGCCACCTCTTTGAGTTTCATCTCACATTCGAGGTCGCCGCACCACATCGCTTTGATGAGGCCGGGTTTGTTGTCGGCGGTGTCCTTGAGTTCGTCCATCGTAGTGGCGGAATAGGTCATACTTTCGCGGCGGGCGAGCGCCTTTTCGTACAGACCGTCGTGCACCGCTTTGAGCAGTTCGGGGATCTTGGTTTCCAGTTCGTCCAGCGACACCACGGTTTTTTCGCGGTTGTCGCGGCGCACGATGACGCATTGGTTGTTTTCGATATCACGCGGGCCGATCTCCAAACGCAGCGGCACGCCTTTCATCTCGTATTCCGCAAACTTCCAACCGGCGGAGTTGTCGGAATCGTCCACCTTCACGCGGGCAACCGCTTGCAAACGGTCGGCGAGTTCACGCGCTTTGTCCAGTACGCCGGGTTTGTGTTGCGCGATGGGCAAAATGACGAGTTGGACGGGCGCCACCGCGGGGGGGAGCACCAAGCCGTTGTCGTCACCGTGGGTCATAATGATGGCGCCGATGATACGGGTGGACATACCCCACGACGTTTGGTGGGGGTATTGCAACTGATTGTTGCGGTCGGTAAACTGAATGTCAAACGCGCGGGCAAACCCGTCACCGAAATAGTGGCTGGTGCCGCTTTGCAGGGCTTTACCGTCGTGCATCATCGCTTCGATGGTGTAGGTGGCTTCCGCGCCCGCAAACTTTTCCTTGTCGGTCTTGCGACCTTTCACCACCGGAATGGCCAGCGATTCTTCGCAGAAATCGGCGTACACGTTCAGCATACGCTCGGTCTCTTCCAGCGCTTCCTCGGCGGTTTCGTGCATGGTGTGCCCTTCCTGCCAATAGAATTCCATCGTGCGCAGAAACGGACGGGTGGTTTTCTCCCAACGCACCACCGAACACCATTGGTTATACAGTTTCGGCAGGTCGCGATAGGAATGAATGATATCGGCGTAATGTTCGCAGAACACCGTCTCGGACGTGGGGCGCACGCACAGGCGTTCTTGCAACTTTTCGTCGCCGCCGTGGGTGACCCACGCCACTTCGGGCGCAAAGCCTTCCACGTGATCCTTTTCCCGTTGCAACAAGCTTTCGGGAATGAACATCGGCATCATAATGTTTTCGTGGCCGAGCGCTTTAAAGCGGCTGTCCAGGTCGTTGCGGATATTTTCCCACAACGCCGTGCCGTAAGGGCGCACGATCATACAGCCGCGCACGCCCGAATAACTCGCGAGTTCGGCTTTTTTCACCACGTCGGTGTACCATTGAGCAAAATCGTCTTCCATCGAAGTGATGGCTTCCACCATCTTTTTGTTATCAGCCATTATTTCTCTTCCTTTTTATCTTTGGCAAATTTGTTTAACAGGTTCACCGCGATCATAATGAGGATCATCACGGCGAAGATACCCACCATACCAAGCAGCATCAACAACAAAGCACTTTGAGTAGCCGGAGTCATTGTCATCTTCCCCTTTCCTTACGCACCAAGCAGTTTCGGCACCACCGTCAGGATGATACCGCCGGCCACCACCGAGCCGATCTGACCGGCCACGTTGGCACCCACCGCGTGCATCAACAGGTGATTTTGGTTGTCTTCTTTGAGCGCCATTTTTTGAATGACACGCGCGCTCATCGGGAACGCGGAGATGCCCGCGCCGCCGACCATCGGGTTGAACTTCTTGCCTTCCGGCAGGAAGATGTTGAGGAACTTCGCGAACAACACGCCGGCGATGGTATCAAACACAAACGCCACCAAGCCGAGCCCCATCACGATGATGGTATCCCATTGGACGAATTTGTCCGCTTTCATGCTCGACGCAATGGACAAACCGAGCACGATGGTGATGAGGTTGGCGAGCGAGGTTTGCGCGGTTTGGGAAAGGTTATCGAGTTTTAAGCATTCGCGCAACAGGTTACCGAACATCAGGAAGCCGACCAGCGACACCGATTTCGGGGCGATGAGACCCGCGATCACCGTCACCACGATGGGGAACAAGATACGGGTAAGACGCGACACCGATTTCGGGTTGTAGGTCATACGGATCATGCGTTCTTTTTTGGTGGTGACCAATTTGATGGCGAAAGGTTGAATGATCGGCACCAGCGCCATATACGAATACGCCGCCACCATAATGGCCGACAGATACGGGGTTTGCAACACGTTGGCGACCAAAATCGCGGTCGGGCCGTCCGCCGCACCGATCACGCCGATGGCAGCGGCATCGCGGAAATCGTAACCGAGCAACGTCGCAACCGCCACGGTGAGGAAAATACCGAACTGCGCCGCACCGCCGAAGAGGAACATCTTCGGGTTGGACAGCAAGGGACCGAAGTCGATCATCGCGCCGATACCGATAAACAAGAGAAGCGGCAGCGCTTCGGACGCTTCAATGCCCACGTCAAACAACCAATCGATAATGCCGTGCGAACCGTCGGCCGCTTCGCCGATGGCACCCGAAAACGGCAGGTTGACCAAAATGGCACCGAGACCCATCGGCATAAGCAGCGACGGCTCGAAGTCTTTGGCGAGCGCCAAATAAATGAGGAGACCGCCCACCGCGATCATCACGAGGTTTTTCCAACCGTCCCCCGTGACGAAAAACGCGAGGCTGTCCCACAGAAAACTGAAATGTTGCAAGAATTCCACGGTAAACATCCTTTCGCTCCTTTAAAATATACACACCTAATTATTATATAAGACTTTTTCACATTTTTCAACCCAAAAAAGCGCAAAACTTGTTTTTCCTTAAAAACCAAAAAAATGAGGTTGACGAAAACTGCCCCGTGGCGTATAATTGATATTGTGTGTATGACTGTCCACAATTAACGAATCGGCCGTGGGCGGATTCGAGGAAAGGATCTGTTCTGTTTGCAAGAATTGGATTTGCGCACCATATTTTTCCTGCTGATCACACGGGTAAAGTGGATCGTGTTGGCAGTGGTTCTCGGCCTTGTGCTGTTCGGCACCTACGCGGCGGTGGCCATGCCCGAACAATACACTTCCTCGGCGATGCTTTATATGACCAACCTGGACAAGGAAGCCAATACGCAAGCCGCCACTTCCAGCAACTTGGTGGCTTCCGAGCGTTTGGTGAAAACCGTGCAAACGGCGACCACCGCTCCGTGGGCGTTGCAGGAAGCGTGTAACCGCTTGGACGGTAAGTTGACCCCCGGTCAACTCTCCGCGTCGCTGAAATTCTCGTTGGTGGCCGACACGTCGTTCTTGCGCTTGTCCGTCACCCATACCGACCCCGAATTGGCGCGCCGCGCGTGTGACGTGGTGGCCGACACTGCCGTAATAGCCTTTACCGCCACCGGCGAAACGGGTAACGCACGGGTGTACCAATCGGCGGTCCAAGCATCCAAAACGTCCCCCAACGTTCTCCGCTTTTCCATGCTCGGCGCGGCGATCGGCTTCGTGCTTGCCGCGGTGATCGTGGTCTTGGCCAACGTTCTCAGTGTTACCGTGTTTGATAAAGACGATGTCCAACGCCGCTTAAACGTGCCGGTGCTTGGTGAGATCCCCAGCTTCAAATTGGCAACCAAGGGAGGCAAGCGTCATCATGTCTAAAAAAGAAAATCCCGCCCGCAATCCGGCGCCCATTGCCAGCACCTTCCAAATCGTGGAAGCCTACAAAGCCATCCGCACCAACTTGTTGTTTGCGCTGTCCACCAGCGAAAACAAGATCGTGGCCATTTCCAGCGCTGAGCCCAACGCCGGTAAATCCACCTCTGCCGCCAACCTCGCCATCACGATGGCGCAAACCGGTGCCAAGGTGTTGCTGATCGACGGGGATATGCGCAAACCCTCGTTGCACAAAACGTTTCGTGTCAAGCGCACCAACGGTCTGTCGATGATCCTGTCGGGTCTTGCGCCGCTGGAAGATTGCATTTTCCGTGAAGTTGCCAAAGGGCTCGACCTGATTCCCAGCGGCACCATCCCCCCCAACCCGTCCGAGTTGCTCGGTTCGGCGGCGATGGACAACCTGCTCACCGAAATCAGCAAACAATACGACTACGTGTTCATTGATATGCCGCCGCTCGGCGTGGTGACCGATGCGCTCATCCTCAGCAGCAAAGTGGCGGGCATTTCCCTCGTTTGCCGTCAAAAGCAAACCACGTACGAAGAATTGAAAGCCGCGATCGACAACATCCACAACGTGGGCGGTCGCTTCCTCGGCGTCATCATCACGGGTGTGCGCCGCGACCTCAATTCCTACGGTCACTATTCCAAATATCGCTACTACAAATACTATAACTATTCTTATTCTTCCACCCCTTCGGATCATCACTGATATTCAACTCATTTCCTGCAAGGTGGTATTGTATGAATTTGTTCAAATCGTTGTGTAAGCGGGCACGGTTGCGCAGCATTTTCGTCTTGTTTTTGGACACCGTGGTGTTGGTGTTTTCCTTCGCCGTGGTGTACCTGCTCAATCTCGCGACCGAGCGCTCGTTTGACCCGTTGCACCTGCTGCATCATTTTGCGGTGTTGGGGGGATGTATGTTTGTTTCCCTCCTCTTTTTCCGTTCCTACCGCAGTTTGTGGTACTATGCGGAAAGCCGTGAATATCTGCTCTTGATGGCTGCCCTGTTCGTCGGCTACTTGTTGTATTTGCCGTTTGGTTATTGGGTATTGCCCGAACGGCTGGACCTCATCACGTCGCTTCTCGCGTTCACCGTCCCGGTGGTGACGACCTTGGCACTGCGTTTCACCTACCGCCGTGTGCGCGAATGGATGAAACAAAAACGCGCCCCGCAAAACACCAAAACGCCGCTCATTTTGGTCGGCGCGGGTGACGCGGCGGTGATGCTTTTGGAAGAAATGCTCCGCAACCCCGACTCGGCACATCGCACCGTCTGTATGATGGACGACGATATGCAAAAAGTCGGCGGTCAGATCCGCGGTGTGCCCATCCACGGCCCCATCTCGCGCCTGCCGGAAATGGTGAAACAATACGGTGCACAAGAGATCCTCATCGCCATTCCCTCCGCGGGTCGCGAACGCAACCGCGAAATTTTGGATATGAGTATGTCGCTCGGTTGCAAGGTGCGTCTGCTCCCCGATATGATGGAGATCATCGCCTGCAACTCTCCCGACAAACTCGTACAAAGCGTACGTGACGTGTCGATTGACGACCTGCTCGGGCGTGAAGCCGTCAATTTTGACGACGAGAACGTCTACCGTTTCCTCGCCGACAAGGTCGTAATGGTCACGGGCGGCGGCGGTTCCATCGGTTCGGAACTGTGCCGTCAGATCGCCAAACAACATCCGAAAAAACTCGTCATTCTCGACATTTACGAGAACAACGCGTACGACGTGCAACAAGAATTGCGCTACAATTACCCCGACCTCAACTTGTGTGTGGAGATCGCCTCGGTGCGCGACGCACACAAAATTGATCTGCTGTTCGCCAAACACAAACCGCAGGTGGTGTTCCACGCGGCGGCGCACAAGCACGTACCGCTGATGGAGGATTGCCCCGAAGAAGCGGTGCGCAACAACGTGTTCGGCACCTACAACGTCGTCACCGCGGCCGACCGTCATCACACCGACCGTTTCATTTTGGTGTCCACCGACAAGGCGGTCAACCCCACCAACGTGATGGGTGCCACCAAGCGTCTGTGTGAGATGATCGTGCAAAGTATGGCGGGCTGCAGCCACACGCGTTACGCGGCGGTGCGGTTCGGCAACGTGCTCGGTTCCAACGGTTCGGTCATTCCGCTGTTCAAACGTCAGATCGCGCACGGCGGTCCCGTCACCATCACCGACAAACGCATCATTCGCTATTTTATGACCATTCCCGAAGCGGCGCAACTCGTGTTGCAAGCGGGCTCGATGGCGGGCGAATCGGCGATCTTCGTGTTGGATATGGGTGACCCCGTCAGCATTTTGGAACTCGCCGAGCATCTCATCCGTCTGTCCGGCTTCACCCCGTACGTGGATATCCCGATCGAAGAAACGGGGCTCCGCCCGGGCGAGAAGTTGTACGAGGAACTGCTGATGCGCAGCGAAAACCTCGATTCCACTTCCAACCGTAAAATTTACGTGGAACGCCAAAAAGATCCGCTCACGCCGGCCATCGTGCGGGACAAGCTTGACCGCCTCACCGAGGCGCTCGCTACCGACACCTCCGCCGAGGTGGTGTCTGCTTTGCACGAAGTGGTGCCCACGTTCAAGACCCCCGAAGAGGTCAACGCCGCCAAAATGGCCGACCTCAACTACAACCAACCCGAAACGAGCGAGGAGACCCCCTCCCTCGAACCGGTTACGGTGTAATCTCATCAAAAAAAGGGAAGAATGCCTTCGGCATTCTTCCCTTTTTTCGCTTTGCGGTGTCTTACTCCACAATCACTTTTTCAATACCCCTTATGTGCGTATCAAGTTCGCTCAACACGTCCCAAATCACTTCCGGCTCTCCGCCGAAATCAATGTGAATCAAAGCAAGATGCGGATCCTCTTTCGATAGTTCCGCTTCACCGATGTAATGAATGGGAACGTCATCCTCTTCGCCGTTTGTCTCGGAATGACGACTCATATACGCGCCCAGCACATCCTCCAATTTTTTTAGGTGTCGCGGTTTCACCTTGTGAAAATAATAGACATTAAAAAAGGTGTCGGGGTAATCCTCACCAATGATTTGATACGGAAATCTCATCTCACGTTCCTCCTTTTTTCACCGCTCGTTTGTCGTTCTTACGTTCATTATACGATGCACGATACCCACTGTCAATCATTTTTCTACTGTATTAAAATCCAACCTTACGGAGGGCGTCCCTCTGCGCCCTCCCGCAACGGGTGGAGAAACCCCAAATCTTTTCAAAAAGATTGCATTTTCCTCTTGCTATTTGGCAAAAGGTGTGGTATAGTGTTCTCATTCGCAATACAACTGTGCGCGGGAGGTGGACAACTTGAGTGCACAAACACCCAACACGGAATGGCTCATCGTGCGGAAAGACGTCCTGCCCGACATTTTTTCCGCCGTGTGGCAGATGAAACAAGAATTGCTGGAAAACCCTGCCGCTTCGGTAAGCGAAACGGCGCGGCGGCACGGCATTTCGCGCAGTGCGTATTACAAATACCGCGATGCCGTTCGCCCTTACGTCGGGCGGGACGCGACCGCCAAAATGACGGTGCGCGTGGTGTTGCAAGACTCTCCCGGTGTGCTGTCGGGCCTGCTTTCGGCGTTTGCCAAGGTGGGTGCCAATGTGCAAACGGTGGAACAACAGGCTCCCGAAAACGGGTTGGCGGCCGTCACCATTTCGGTGCAGGCAGACCGTATGTCCCTGCCGCCAGACGTGTTTGCGGAACAACTGTCCCACGTGCCGGGGGTCCAGCGTATCGTGGACATTAAACAGGAAGGCGGAAACAACGGATGATTCAAATTGCAGTATTAGGTCACGGTGTGGTCGGGTCCGGTGTGGTGGAAGTGCTGGGGCAAAACGCCGCGCACATCGCCCACAAAGCCGGCGAAGGCATCGAGGTCAAGCGCATTTTAGACCTGCGCTCGTTCCCCGATCTGCCGTATGCCGACCGTTTCACCACCTCGTTTGACGATATTGTAAACGATGCCGACATTCGCATCGTGGTGGAAACGATGGGCGGCTTGCACCCCGCGTATGATTACGTGAAAGCCGCGCTGGAAAACGGCAAAAGCGTGGTCACCTCCAACAAAGAATTGGTGGCCGCCAAAGGCGACGAACTGCTCGCCATCGCCAAGAAAAACAACCTCAATTTCTTGTTTGAAGCGAGCGTGGGCGGCGGTATTCCGATCCTGCGCCCGCTCGACCAATGTCTCTCGGCCAACAACGTGACCGAGATCGCGGGTATTTTAAACGGCACCACCAACTTTATGCTCACCCGTATGTTGGGCGACAATATGGATTTTGACGAGGCGCTCGCCCTCGCACAATCGCTCGGCTATGCGGAGCGTGACCCCTCTGCCGACGTGGACGGGCACGACGCGTGCCGCAAAATTTGCATTTTGGCTTCGCTGGCGTTCGGCAAGCACGTGTACCCCGATCAGGTACACACCGAAGGTATTCGCAACCTGACCCTTGCCGACGTGGCGTACGCCGCCGCGTGCGACAGTGTCATCAAACTCATCGGCCGCGTGGTGGTAGACGGCGACAAAGTGCACAGCATCGTCGCCCCGATGATGGTGCCGAACACCTGCTTGCTGTCGGGTGTCAGCGACGTGTTCAACGCCGTGATGGTGCGCGGCGACGCCGTGGGTGACACGGTGTTTTACGGTCGCGGCGCGGGCAAACTGCCCACCGCTTCCGCCGTGGTTGCCGACGTGATTGACGAAGTGAAGCATTTTAAAGCGAGAAAATACTTATATTGGGAACAGGGCGCGGCCGATTACGTGTTGCCCGCCGCCACCTACACCTGCCGCTCGCTTCTCCGCGTGAAAGCGGCGGACGGCTTGCTCGAAAACTTAAGCAACGTGCAGGTAGTCACCTACGACGGTGCCCCCGCCGACGAACTTGCGGTGCTGACCGAGCCGATGACCGAAGATGCCGTCGACGCGCTCATTCGCGAGAGCGGCGCAACCCTGATCAACCGTATCCGTATGATGGATCTGTAATAGGAGGAAAAACTATGCTTATCGTGCAAAAATTCGGCGGCAGTTCCGTTGCCAACGCCGAACGCGTGAACAACGTGGCACGCATCGTCACCGATGCGTATCGGCAAGGAAACGAAGTGGTTGTGGTGGTTTCCGCACAAGGCGACACCACCGACGATCTGATCGAAAAAGCCGCAGAGATCAACCCGAATGCCAGCAAACGCGAAATGGATATGCTGCTCGCCGCGGGCGAACAGATCTCCATCTCCCTGCTCGCGATGGCGATTGAAAAACTCGGCTGCCCCGTCATCTCGCTGCTCGGCTGGCAAGCGGGGTTTGAGACCAACTCGACCTATTCGTCGGCACGCATCAAACGCGTCAACGCGGAACGCATCCGCACCGAACTTGACCGCAAAAAGATCGTCGTGGTGGCGGGCTTTCAAGGCCTGAACAAGTACGACGATGTGACCACCCTCGGCCGCGGCGGGTCGGACACCAGCGCGGTGGCGATTGCCGCTTCGATGCACGCCGATCTGTGCCAGATCTTTACCGACGTGGAAGGCGTGTACACCGCCGACCCGCGCAAGATCCACAACGCACAAAAACTCGACGAGATCACCTACGACGAAATGTTGGAACTTGCCACCCTCGGCGCGCAGGTTCTCAACAACCGTTCGGTGGAAATGGCGAAAAAATACGGCATTGAATTGGAAGTCCTTTCGAGTATGAAGCAGGTGCCCGGCACCAAAGTTAAGGAGGCTATCAAAATGGAAAAAATGTTGATTAAGAGCGTGGCCAAAGACACCAGCGTGGCCCGTGTGATGATCGTCGGTCTGCCCGACTCCCCCGGTATTGCGTTTAAAGTGTTTGAATGTGTGGCGCGCGCCCACATCAACGTGGACATCATTTTGCAGTCGGTCGGTCGCGACGGCACCAAAGACATCACCTTTACCGTGCCCGCGGGTGACGGCGAAAAGGCCGTGGACGCCCTCAAAGACCTGTGCGATCGCGTGGGTGCCAAGAGCGTGGCGTTCGATACCGACGTGGCGAAGATCTCCATCGTCGGCGCGGGTATGGAGACCCACGAAGGCGTGGCTTCCAAAATGTTCGAAGCCCTTTCCGACAACAACATCAACATCCAAAACATCTCCACCAGTGAGATCAAGGTGTCGGTGCTCATCGACAAAGTGGATGCCGACCGCGCCGTGGCGGCGGTGCACGCCAAATTCTTCGGCGACTAAAATTAAGGCGGGTCGATGCGGTGCATCGACCCGTTTTCGTTTGTTCTCGTTGCAACACCGTAGGGGAGCCGTCTCGGCTCCCGCGGGAGGCGGAACGCCTCCCCTACAACAAGGAGGTGACCCCATGACCGGTATTTACGTGCACGTGCCGTTTTGCGCGTCCAAATGCCCCTACTGCGATTTTTATTCACTCAGCAATACTACCGACACCGACAAAGACGCCTTTGTAGCGGCGGTGCTTGACCGCTTTGCCCCATACGAAACCGTGACCGCCGATACGCTGTATTTCGGCGGCGGCACCCCCTCGCTGCTGGGTGGCAAACGGCTCGCGGCACTCATCGACGGCGCACGGCGGCAATTTGGTCTGCAACAGGCGGAAATTACGTTGGAGGCCAACCCTGCCGACGATCTGTACGACACCTTCGCGGCGTTTGCCGCCGCGGGAGGAAACCGCGTGTCAATGGGGGTGCAGGCGGTAAACGACCGCCAACTGCACCTGCTCGGTCGCCGTCACACGGTGGCGCAAGTTGACCGCGCCGTTGCGGACGTCCACCGCGCGGGGATAACCAATTTGTCGCTCGACTTGATGCTCGGCACCCCCGAACAAACCGAAACCGACGTCGCCCACGCGGTGCGGCGGTTTGCCGATTGGGGCGCCACCCACTTGTCGGCGTATCTGCTCAAATTGGAACCGAACACCCCGTTCGGGCGCACCCCGCCCGCCGTTCCCGACGAGGACGGTGCCGCCGCGCTGTATCTCGCCGCGTGTGAAGCGGCCGAAACCGCGGGATATCGGCAGTACGAAATTTCCAACTTTGCCAAAACGGGATATGAGAGCCGCCACAACCTGAAATATTGGCTCGGCGAGCCGTATCTCGGATTCGGCCCCGCCGCCCACTCGTTTTTTGAGGGCAAACGGTTTTACTATCCCCGCTCACTGACCGATTTTGTGAACGGATGCGCCCCGCTTGCGGAAGAAAACGACACCATCGAAAGCGGCACCGCCGACGAATACGCCATGTTGCGTTTGCGCCTGGCCGACGGCGTCACCGAACGTGACTTTGCCGCCCGCTTCGATACCTCGATTCCCGATGAATGGCGCGCCCGCGCCGCGCGACTGCCGTCCCACCTCGTCATCGCCGACGAGCACGGCATCCGTTTCACGCGTGAGGGATTTTTGTTATCCGACCCCCTCATCGCCCGTGTTTTGTGGGGGTGATCCTGCTGCAATCTCCTTGTATCCCCGCCCGCAAAACGATCGTATGCTGATAATATTTTTACATTTCTTTATGGCATACTTCAAGGCGATTTCCGTGCCGCTTTTGCGAATCGTTGGAAGGACGAGTTCGTCATAATAGACAACGCAATAGAGGCTGCTATCAATCATCTCATAGTTGCGCTCGACGTAGGAAGCTCTGCCTGCGTTCATTATTCTTTCGGGATAATAACTATCGTCATAACTTTCCAGTAAATAATTTTTATAGTGCTCACCAATATATGGATATTCTGCCCGTACATAAATTCGTTTTATGTGCGGGTATTTTTCTTTTAGTTTGGTTACCACCTCAAGGCACAGGCTGTTAAAACGACTTTTACTTCCAAAAAGAAACGTATCAACATGTTTGTCCGCAATTAGGTTTTCAATTATTTCGTTAAGTTGTAATCTTAATTCCTCGGTTTCGTTGATAGTTCTATGGCCAAAAAAACAGCAGGTATTTTCAAGCAATATGCTCACCTCACACATAATTTACTGAAAAAAGCGCCAAAAATATTACTGTGTATCCTATTAGGATATATGTGTTATTTTAACATATCCGAATAGGACATACAATAATATTTAATGCAAATTACGAGGTGAATACTATGGGTGTTGATTATATTTCAATTGGTAATCGTATAAAAGAACTTCGCACCGCAAAAAATTGGACACAAGCAAAACTCGCAGAAAAATCCGGTGTAGAGCCGTCTAATATTTCTCATATCGAACGTGCTGCAACGAAACTCAGTTTGCCGACGCTTGTTAATATTGCGAATGCTCTTGGCGTTACCCTTGATGAAATCGCATACGGCAGTTTGGTTAAAAGTTCGCATGTTTCCATTAAGATGATTGATGATATTCTTGCTGATTGTTCACCCGAAGAATTAAAATCTATTGCCGAAGTAATTAAGACTACAAAAACGGTTATACAGAACAAGTAATCTCCCGAAAGTCATTTCCCACCGCCGTGGCGATTTTTCTACAATGAAAAAACCCGTCCGTCAACGTACTGTTGACGGACGGGTTTGTTTATTTTAGCGATTCCAACACCCATTTCGCACAGCGGATGCCGTCCACGGCGGCGGAGGTGATGCCACCCGCATAGCCCGCGCCCTCACCGCAGGGGTAAAGCCCCTCAACGGCGCTTTGCCCCTGCTCGTTTCGAAGGAGTCGCACGGGGGAAGAAGAGCGGGATTCCACCCCGCTGAGCACCGCGTCGTAGCGGTCAAATCCCGCCAGTTGTTTCCCAAACTGCGGCAACGCCTCTTTGAGCGAGCCCGCCACAAACTTCGGCAAACACCCCCGCAGATCGGTGGGGGTGACCCCCGGACGATAGGACGGATTCACGTCGCCGAGCGCGGCAGACGCGCGGTCTTTCAGAAAATCGCCCACCAACTGCACCGGCGCGTGATAATTTCCTCCGCCGAGCAGATAGGCGGCTTGCTCCATCTGCCGTTGCAGAGCGATGCCCGCCAGCGGTGAGTCGCCCGCCATATCCTCCACCGACACCCCAACGAGCAACGCACTGTTGGAGTTTTCGGCGTCCCGCGCAAATTCGCTCATCCCGTTGACCGCCACACCGCCCTCTTCCGAGGCGGCGGCAATCACCACGCCGCCCGGGCACATACAAAAGGTGTACACCCCGCGCCCGTCTTTTAAGTGAGTAACCAACTTGTAATCCGCCGCGCCGAGGACAGGATGCCCCGCCGCCGCGCCGTAACGCGCGCGGTCAATGTCGCGGCGCGGATGCTCGATACGCACCCCCACCGCAAACGGTTTTTTCTCCATCGGCAACCCGCGGCGGTACAGCATCTCCACCGTGTCGCGTGCGGAATGCCCGATGGCGAAAATCGCGTGGTCACATGCAAGGGTGTCCCCACCGTTCAGTTCCAAGCCGATAAGTTTTCTGTTTTCGGTGACAATATCGGTGACGGTGGTTTCAAACCGCACCTCACCGCCGAGTTTGATGATCTGCTCACGCAGGCGTTTCACCGCGCCGCACAGACGGTCGGTGCCCACGTGGGGTTTGGCTTGCCACAAAATTTCGTCGGGCGCGCCCGCTTTCACGAGTTCTTCCAGCACAAACCGACACAACGGGTCTTTGATACCCGTGTTGAGTTTGCCGTCCGAAAAGGTGCCCGCACCGCCTTCGCCGAACTGCACGTTGGAGCGAACGTCCAACACACCCGTGCGGCGAAATTGTTCCACGTCAGCCTTGCGCTCGTCCACGGGACGGCCGCGTTCAAGAAGCAACGGGCAGGCGCCCGCCCGCGCCAAAATGAGCGCGGCAAACAACCCCGCCGGGCCGCTGCCCACCACCACGGGGCGGTGTTTCGGGGCGTCCACAACAGGCACGTCCACCACCGTGGGGAGCAGTTTTGCCACCCCGTTTACACGGCAGTTGCGCAAAAAATCCTCTTCGCCCGCCAGTTCCACGGCGGCGGTGATCTCAAAAGTAACCGTGCCGCGGCGTGCGTCCACCGACCGCTTGAACAGCGAGCACGCGCCGACGCGTTTGGGCGAAACCCCCAATTTTTTCACGACGGCGGCACGCAGATCTTCTTCGGTATACGAAAGCGGCAACTTGAGTCCGCCCACGCGAATCATCGCGCACCTCCCACGGCACACGCCGCCGCATACGCCGACGACCACGCCCATTGCAGATTAAATCCGCCGCAATCGCCGTCGATATCCAACGCTTCGCCGAGGATATACAAGCCTTTTATAAGGCACGATTCCATTGTATTCGGGTCCACTTCGTCGGTCGCAATGCCGCCCGCGGTCACCTGTGCGCCGCCAAACCCTTGCGTACCGAATACGGGGAACGCAAAACCTTTGATGGTATCACACACCGCGCGCAACTGTCGGTCCGACAACCCGTCGGTCACCTCGGCGAGCGGCACACCCGCCGCACGGCACACCGTTTGCCCGATGCGTTTGTTTAACAGTCCCGTCAAAAAATCTTCGCCGCGGCGGCCGAGCGCGCGGCGCGCGCGCAGTTCACCCATCACGTCATCCCGCGACAGATCGGGCAACAAATCGAGCACCGCGGTGAGGGTGCCTTGTTTGCGGCGCTCCCACTGCCCCGCCACCCGCGAGATCTGCATCACGGCGGGACCCGACAACCCGTATTCGGTAAACAGCACTTCCCCCGTATGGGTGGCAAGGGTGGTGCCGTCTTTCACAAACGAAACCGCCGCGTCGATGCGCAACCCTTTCATCGCTTTCACAAACGCGGTGTCGGTCTTCACCTGCACGATGGAGGGGAACAGCGGCGTTTTGCGGTGAGGGGTCGCCAGGCGATACCCCTCCGCCGACCCGCCGAGCGCGGGCGCGGCCGCACCGCCCACCGCAAGCAACACGCGGTCGGCGGCGATGGTATCGGTGGCGGTTTTGACCAAAAACCCGTCACCGTTTTTCACAATATCGGTCACGGCGGTGTCACACCGCACCGTCACGCCCAGCTCAGCGAGAGTCAGGCGCAAACAATCCAGCACCGCACCCGCCTGTTCGCACCGCGGATACACGCGCCCGTTGTCGCGCACGGTGCACGACACCCCGATGTTTTCGAAAAACGCGATGGCGTCCTGGGGCGAAAATTTCTCCAGCGCCGCCGTCACAAACGACGGGTCGTCCCCGTGATAGTAGGGTTTCGCGGCGTGGATATTCGACAAATTGCAGGTACCGTTGCCGGTGGCGAGCAATTTTTTGCCCACGCGCGGGCCCTTTTCAAGCACGAGCACCCGCTCACCGCCCAGCATCCGGGCGCAAAACACCGCCGCCGCCAGCCCCGAAGCGCCGCCGCCGACAATGACGATGTGTTCTTGTGAACTCACGGTACATCACTCCTTGTCCGTGCGAATACACTACACTGTGTACCAATCTTGCTACCACTATACCACAAATCCCGCTTTCCGTAAAGTCGCAAGTTTTCAAAAAGGTGTTGACAAACCGTTTTCGTCGTGCTATACTCCCCCTTGTGCTTCTGCTTTTGTCAATTTAGTCATAAAAGTTGCACTTTTCGTTTTAAAAAGCACATTCCCGTTCGATCGGTCAACACTATATTGACAGTGTCTGAAAAGGAGAAAAAATATGTGTGGTATCGTCGGATACGTCGGCGAACAAGCGGCAACGCCGCTGTTGCTTGACGGTCTTGCCAAACTCGAATATCGCGGGTACGACTCGGCGGGCATCGCCCTTGCAGGCAACACGCTTTGCGTTCACAAAGCGGCGGGTCGTTTGTCGGTGCTGGAAAACGAGTTGCGGGGTCTCTCGTTGCCGCAACGGGTCGGCATCGGGCACACCCGTTGGGCGACCCACGGCGCCCCCACCGACCAAAATGCCCACCCGCACGTAAGCGGTGACGGCGCGTTTGCGGTGGTGCACAACGGCATCATTGAAAATTACACCGCCCTGCGTGAGCGGTTACACGACGTATCCTTTGTGTCGCAGACCGACACCGAGGTGATCGCTCATTTGTTGCAACACCATTTTGACGGTAACTTGCTTTCCACGGTGCGCCGCACGGTGGCAGACCTGGAGGGTGCGTTTGCGCTGGGCATCGTGTCCTCCCACGCACCCGACTGTTTGTTCGCCGTACGCAAAGCGAGCCCGCTGGTCATCGGCATTTGTCGTCACGGGGTACTCATCGCCTCCGACGTGACGGCGCTGCTCCCCTACACGCGGCAGTACATCCCGCTTGCCGACGGGGATATCGCCCGTATCACCCGCAACGACGTGACAATATTTGACAAAAAAGGCAAGATGGTCGGTCGCCCCATGCAAGAAGTCACCTGGGACGTGGAGAGTGCCCAAAAAGGCGGCTACGACCACTTTATGCTCAAAGAAATTTACGAACAACCCGAAGCGGTGTGGGCGACCTTGTCCCCGCGCCTAAACAAAGGACGGGTGGTGCTGGACGACGTGATCTTCACCGACGCCCAGCTTGCCGCCCTGCGCCGCATTCATATCGTCGCGTGCGGCTCGTCCTATCACGTGGGGTTGGTGGGCAAAACGGTGCTCGAACAACTCACACGGTTGCCGGTAGAGGTGGACCTCGCGTCCGAGTTCCGCTATCGCGACCCGCTTGTTGACAGCTCGTCGCTGGTCATCGTCATCAGCCAATCGGGCGAGACCGCCGACACACTGGCCGCGTTGCGCGAAGCCAAAGCACGCGGCGCACGGGTACTGTCGGTGGTCAACGTGGTGGGCAGTTCCATCGCTGCCGAAAGCGACGACGTGCTGTACACCTGGGCAGGCCCCGAAATTGCGGTGGCCACCACCAAAGCGTATTCCACCCAACTCGCGATGATGTATCTCATCGCGATACACCTCGGCGAACGGCTGGGGCGGTTAGGTGAAGAGGAGGTTTCGGCGCTGACCGCCGAACTGAAAACTCTGCCCGACCGTATCCGCACCGCCCTGCGCACCGCCGCGCGGTTGCGAGAGCTTGCCAAGCGGTATCAAGACCGCGAACACGCCTATTTCATCGGGCGCGGGCTCGACTACGCGGTAGCGATGGAGGGGTCGCTGAAACTCAAAGAGATCAGTTACCTGCACTCCGAAGCCTACGCGGCGGGCGAACTCAAACACGGCACCATCTCGCTTGTCGAAACGGGCACGTTGGTGGTTGCCGCCGCGTGCGTCGAGGCGGTAGCAGGCAAGACCCTGTCCAACGTACAGGAAGTGAAAGCGCGCGGCGCCGAGGTGTTGTTGCTTGTCCCCGAGGGGGCGGCGACCGACGGTGCCGACCACGTTGTCACACTGCCGCGCGTGCATCCGTTGTTTATCCCATCGGTGGAAGTGATTCCGCTGCAGTTATGGGGATATTTCCTTGCACTGGCACGCGGCTGTGACATTGACAATCCCCGTAACCTCGCCAAGAGCGTGACGGTGGAATGATAGCCGAAGAGAGCTCGGCTGTAGGAGGGCTGTTATGTTAACCGTTTCTGATTTATACGACCTGTCCCACACGCGATTGCGTCCGTGGCTGGAAACCGCCACCTACCCGTGGGAGATCCTCGCCGACCTGGCCACCCACATTCGCACCGTCGGTGCGACCCTCTCACCCGACCGTTTTGACAAACGCGAGGGGGACGTGTGGATCGCCAAAACCGCCACGGTGGCCCCCTCGGCCCATATCGGCGGTCCGTGCATCATCGACGAGGACGCCGAAATTCGCCATGGCGCGTTTATCCGCGGAAATGCCGTTGTCGGCAAAGGCGCGGTGGTGGGCAATTCCACCGAACTGAAAAACTGCGTGTTGTTTGACGGCGTGCAGGTACCCCATTACAACTACGTGGGCGACTCCATCCTCGGCTACAAAGCGCATCTCGGTGCGGGCGCGGTCACTTCCAACGTGAAAAGCGACAAATCCCCCGTCACGGTGCGCGACGGCGACGACTGCGTCGCCACCGACCGCAAAAAATGTGGCGCGATGGTAGGCGATTTCGCGGAGGTCGGGTGCAACAGCGTGTTGAATCCCGGCACGGTGCTCGGCCGCCACACGCAGGTCTACCCGACCTCTTGCGTGCGGGGGACGGTGCCGCCGCATCACATTTATAAAGATGCGACCCACATTATCCTCAAAAGGAGTGACACCTAATGGGACGTTTGTTTGGAACCGACGGTGTGCGCGGCATTGCCAACACCGAACTGACCGTGGAACTCGCCACCGACATCGGCCGCGCAGCGGCGTTGGTGCTCGCCAAAGACGGGCGGCGGCGCCCGCTGTTTGTCATCGGGCAGGACACCCGCTTGTCCTCGTCGATGTTGGAAGCGGCACTGATCGCGGGACTGTGCTCGGTAGGCGCCGACGTGTTGCGGCTGGGGGTCATTCCTACCCCCGCCGTGGCGTATCTCGTGGGCAAATACAAAGCCGACGCGGGTATGATGATCTCCGCGTCGCACAACCCTGCCGAGTTTAACGGCATTAAAATTTTCAGCGGCGAGGGGCAAAAACTGCCCGACGCGCTCGAAGAAGAGATCGAAGCGCTGGTGCTCGACGGCGCCGACTATCCCACCCCCGCGGGCGGCGAACTCGGCAAAGCCACGGTGGCGACAAACGCGGTCAAAGATTACGTCGACCACCTGAAAAGCACCGTGCTCTACGCCCTTGACGGGGTGGAAGTGGCGGTGGACTGTGCCAACGGCGCGGCAGCGATGACGGCGGCACGCCTCTTTGAAGAACTCGGCGCCACGGCGCATATCCTGCACGACACCCCCGACGGGGTGAACATCAACGACCGCTGCGGTTCCACCCATATGGAAGCGCTGTCGCAGTACGTGGTGGAACACGGCTTGGAATTCGGCGTGGCGTTTGACGGCGACGCCGACCGTTGCCTGTGCGTGGATCAGCACGGGCAAATCGTAGACGGCGACCAAATGATGGCCATCTGCGCCATCGACCTGAAAGAACGCGGGAAACTCAGCGGTAACACGGTGGTGGGCACCGTGATGACCAACTTCGGGTTCGGCAAATTTTGCGAAGAAAACGACCTTCGGTTCATCGCCACCAAGGTGGGCGACCGTTTCGTGCTCGAAGAAATGTTGCTCGGCGACTACGCCTTTGGCGGCGAACAATCGGGACACATCATCTTCCGCGATTTTGCCACCACGGGTGACGGGCAACTCACCGCCATTCAACTGCTCTCCTACTTAAAACGCAGCGGCACCAAACTGTGCGACGCGGCCGCCATTATGAAACGCTATCCGCAACTGAGCATCAACGTGGCGGTGTCGGCGGAGGGTAAGGTGCAATTCTACACCAACTCCAAAATCAAGTCGGCGTTAAACGCCGCCAAAAAAGCGCTCGGCAAGACCGGACGCTTGGTGGTGCGCCCCTCCGGCACCGAACCGCTCATCCGCGTAATGGCGGAGGGCGACGACGAAGCGCTGGTGCGCGAACAAGCCGAAACGGTGGCGGACGTGATCCGCACGCAACTAAAATAATACAAAAAACGACCGCTGCCGAGGCAGCGGTCGTTTTGTCGTTATTGGTCGGACACATATAGCGTCAATGTATCTGAAAACGTGTGGTATCGCGCGGTTTCGACGGTCACTTCATAGCCGCCGTCCACCTTGGTCATATCGTAAATGACGTCGCCTTGCAGCCACACGTACATCGGGTCGGCATCGGTTTTCCAGGTAAGGGTGGTCAAAGTCTTGCCCTGTGTCACGGTCACCGTTTGCGCGCTCACCTCCACCGCTGTGTGCGCGGTGTTTTCCATCGCCGGCGGTAAGGAAACCGCCTTCATCTTGTCGTAGTTGAAATAGCCGTTTTGAAAGGTATATTCCGCCACTTCAAAGATAACGCACTCGGGGCGGAAAATATTGAAATAGTACGGGAAATTCATCACGTTTTGATAGTCGTGTACATACACATACTCGTGAAAGGCATTATCAAAATACTTGTTCCCGTAGCCGTTCATATAACTGCCCTGGAACACCAGTGCTTTGGGGGTATCTTTCACCGCGTCGCTGTTATTGATATGATACCCGAATGTGCGGTAGGACGGATGCAGGGTCAGTTCGTGAAAATACTCTTGATACAAACTGTCGATCGGCGTTTTTAACGACATTGCCGGCACCCGTTCGTTGATAGGGAATTGGGACACCATCAACGAGGTTTGGGTGGTTTCCTCGACGATAAATTCCGACAGTTGGTTGACGTGAATGCCGGTTGCCGTTTTACTCAATTCCTTTAATATGTTCTGCGTACCGTAAAACGCACCGAGATCGTTCCAATGGTTGGCATCATATTTTTGGTTAAAGCAGTGGATGCCCTTTGTTTTCAGTTCCAACATCACCTGCGTGTTATCCACATAACGGACGTTGCGCTTATCAAGTTCGGCAAAAAAGGCCGTCACCCATTCACGGTTGTAATTAACACCGTCGGCAATATACTCCTCATACACCGCCGGTTTGGCGGGATTAAACACGAACAAAAACGGGACGCTGCGTGCGTCACAATACGCTTGAATTTCCGCCACCATATCCGCAAAGGCAATATGAAACTCGCCGAAATTATTGGCGGTGGTGAGGCCTGCGCCGAACACGTAACCCTCCTTACCGTAAGTGTAGGACGGGTGTACCATTTTGCCGAACAGTTTGTCGTTGCCGATGGTGTAGGCCGCGATCATTTCGTCCCGCAAACCGATACGGTCGTTGATGTAACTTTGCACGTTGGCGGTCAAATCGCCCTCCAACGTAAACGGATTTTCGGTCAGTTCGCGATTGTCAATCAGCGAGACGGAATGCGGTTCGGTGTTAAAAAGAACAAGCGGCACGACAAGGATCGCCGCAAACAACACCATCGTGAAAATTCGTATGAGTTTCAATCCGCATCCCTCCTTAATATTGAAAATAAATGAACGGGCTGTACGTAGAATTGACCATAAACAAAATGGCCACCGCAAACAACACCACGAACACCAATTGACACACCGCGTATCCCCACGGTTTTCGGAGGAATTTTTGGTAAGCGGCCTGCACTTTGGGCCAACCGAACACGGTGGCACCGAGAATGGCAACCACCACCAACACGATCATACGCGTGTCAAAATAATAGGACAGCGAGTAAGGAATACTGTCAAAACGGGTCACCCCGAACATCACCTTAAACCACTCTTTACAAGCGGTAAAATCGGTAAAGCGGAACAACTCCCAACAGAAAAAGGTGACCGCCATGGTGGCCGCCCATTTGAGGATCTTCGGCGTTTTTTGGTACCATTTTTTGTCACCGACTACCTTTTCAAAGATGTTACACGCACCGTTGATGGCACCCCACAACATATAGGTCCAGCCCGCACCGTGCCAAATACCGGTCAACACAAACACGATCGCCACATTGATCAGTGCACGGGTTTTCCCTTTGCGGCTACCACCCAACGGGAAATAGATATATTCACGGAACCACGTTCCCAGTGAAATGTGCCACCGCCGCCAAAACTCCGTGATGGAACAGGACAGATACGGGAAATTGAAGTTTTCTTTGAACGAGAAGCCCATCATCTTGGAAAGACCGAGCGCGATGTCGGAATATCCCGAAAAATCGTAGTAGATCTGTAGCATATACAAAAGCCCGATACCCCATGCCGTGGGCACGTCCACCGCCGACGAAGCGGTGGCAATGCAAGCGCCGAACGTATCCGCTAAAATGAGCTTTTTCGCAAAGCCGATCATCACACGGCTCATCCCGTCCGATACGTTGTCAAGCGTGATACGGCGCACCGTCACCTGCTCCTTAAAATCGCGCCACAGCACGATGGGGCCCGACACCACCTTGGGGAAAAAACTCATATACAGCGCACAGTCGATAAGACTTCCCGCCGTCGCTTTGCCCATATAGATATCAGCCAGATAGGACACGGCAGAAAACGTAATGAACGAAATACCCAGCGGAGCGATCAGCGTTTTACCTTTTACGGTGTCCTTGAAAAACCAATTCCATACGTCGGCAAGCAGTTCCAAGTATTTAAAATGCACCAGCACGTACACCACAAACGCAACCGCTGCAAACAACAGTACCGCCAAACCCGCACGATTATGCCGAGCGCCGTCCTCATCGTGAGGGTCGCGACGAAGCATTTCGATACCGAGACCGAGCACATACACGATCACGATATACACCGCAAAGCGAAACAGGTCGTCAAAACACGCCCATGCATAAAATACCGCGCCAATGCCGATGAGCGCAAAATCACGCAGACGGCATTTGGCCAAAAACGCGCCGATCTTCCCTTTGCTTTGCAACGCGATTGCCACGTAATACATCGCCATACACAGCGGGAAAAATACAAACGTAAAGGTTTGTGTGGTAAAGGCCATCGTACTCCTCCTTGATTTGTAGCAGCAACTATATATACCTTTACTATACACCCGTTCTCGATCAAAAGCAAGTTTTTTCGCCTCAACGCAAAAAAGGTGCCGCCAACAAACACGTTGACGACACCTTTTGCGATTATTGTTGTTCGATCACCTTGCCGGAAATGTCCATAAAGGTGCTGCCGCCGGTGGCAACGGGCAATTCGCCGTTCCATTTTTCCACCTTGGCATACTCGATCATCTCGTCGCTCAGCGACCTCGCGATAAGTTCGTTCGCCTTGGCCTGCGCCTCGGCTTTTTTGAGAATGGCCTGCGCCTCCGCTTCGGCGGCAATGAGTTTTTGCTTCGCCTCTGCCTCCGCGATCACGATGGCCTGCTCTTGCTCGGTCTTGGTCTTGATGAGGTTTTGTTCCGCCACTTGTTTCGCCTCGATGGCTTGGTCAAACTCCGCCGAGAACTCAAAGTTGACGATGTTGAACTTCTCGATCACCACGCCGTATCCCGACACCTTGTCGGACAACACTTTTTGCACTTCCTGACCCACCACCGCACGCTCGGTAATGAGTTCTTCGGCGGTGTATTTGGCGGTGACCGATTTCATACTCTCCTGAATGGCGGGGAGCAACACCACCGATTGATAGTCGCGGCCGATGTTTTTGTAGATGTAGGACGACGAGTTGTTGCCCACGCGGAAGTTGACCGCGATGGAACTGCTGATGGATTGCAAGTCCTGCGACACGGCGGGGGCATCCACCTCCACCTTTTGGATCTTGTTGGAGATGATCTCCACGCTTTGCACGAAAGGAATCTTGAGGTGCAGACCTTCTTGCAGCGGCGCGTCGGACACTTTACCGAGCGTGACCACCACGCCCGTGGAACCCGCGGGCACCACCGTGAACGCCGAAGCGACGATCACCAGCGCCACCACCGCGATCACGGCGATGAGCAGCACCTTTTTGACGGGGAATTTCCCGTTTTCATTCACAACAAACGTTTTTGCCATAGGTATTTCCTCCTTTAAAATGAGGGGCGTCGACACCCCGTATATACCCTTGATTCAAGGTTGAATATAGTGTAGCACACCTTCCGCATTTTGGCAAATTCGGTTTTGGAAAACGGCGAAAAAGGGGAAATCGCCACGATTTCCCCTTTTACATTATCGCCCTGTTTCCTCATTCTTTCGCGCGTTTTCTCGCGTTTTCTCGCTTTTTCAGTTTAGGCGGATCCGTTTAAACTGCGGCAACACCACCGAAAGCACCGCGATTTGGATCACCGTCATAATGCCCACCTGCGGCAAACGGGAGAGGAGTACCACCAAAAAGCCTTTGCCCATCAAGGTGGACAGCCAAAACGAATTGAGCAGCAGACTGCACACGAGAGAGCAGGTCAGCACCGCACACACGATCCGCCAAAAGGCGGTTTTTTTGTGCAAAAACAACCCGTAGATCACGCCAATGAGCGCGGCACTCGCCATCAATCCGAAATGCGGCGGCCCTTTGGGGAACAACACCGCCCCCACCAGATCGGCAAGCCCGTGCACCGCGGCGGCGGCGATCGGCCCGTACCAATACGCGGCGGCGGCCACCGCCAAAAAGGCCAGCGAATAACTGCTGTCGATGTCGCCGAGTTCCATCAAACGGCGCAAGGCGACGTCCAGCGCGATGAGCATACCGCACACCGCCAACGTTTTGGTTGACTTGAAAATTGACATAAAAATTCCTCCTTTTCCGATGTTGACGGAAAAGGAGGATTCCTTTACCCGATGCAACAGCGGGATGCGGCCGATAAACCGCGGGTCCCCCCTTCGTTCCAACGGCAACTCCCCGTCCGCCGGACACTTAACGCTTATCGACCTACTCTGTGTTTTTTGATTATCCTTAATTGAGCACGAAGAATTGTTCGTACCACAAAATAAAGGTATAGATGGTCCAAATCTTTTTCATATTTTTGGACGTGCCGTTTTTGTGGTCGTTCAGCAACGCCATAATGGCGTCGCGATTGAAAAATTTGTCGGCGATCTCGCCCTCAAACGCGGTTTTGACCCGCTCGTAATATTCGTCCTGCCGCAACCAATCGTTGAGCGGCACGGGGAACCCGAGTTTTTTCTTGTGCGCCGTGCGTTCGGGCAACTGCTTGAGCGCCGCGCCGCGGAGTGCCACCTTGGTGATGTTGCCGTTTATACGGCAATCGGTCGGCAGGGTGACCGCGAGTTCCAACATCTTTTTGTCGAGGAACGGCACCCGCAGTTCCAACGAGTTGGCCATGCTCATACGGTCGGCCTTTTGCAAAATGTCATACAACATCCACGTTTGCATATCGACGTATTGCAGTTGCGTCGGCTCGTCGAGGTGCGCCACCTTGTCGAAATGGTGTTTGGACAAGAGAACGGGGTCGACGGGGTTCCCGGGATTCTTCAAATATTTTGCGCGTTCGTCGCGGGTAAACACGTAGTTGGCGCGCATAAACCGCTCGTACGGGAGCATCGCGCCGCGAATCACAAAGCGTTTGCCTTTCACCCGCTCGGGCATATGCCGCATAATCGCCGCCGCACCTTTGCGAAGAACGCGCGGGAGGCGGCTGTACTTCGCGAAATGCCCACCCTCCAGGTACATCGGGTAACCGCCGAACAACTCGTCTGCGCCCTCGCCCGACAGCACCACTTTCACATACTTACGCGCGTTTTGCGCCAAAAAGAACAACGGCACTTCCGACGGGTTGGGCAACGGCTCGTCCATATAATATTGGATGATACCCGCATAGTCAAAGTAATCCTTGGCGGAGACCTTGTTGGCGATGTTTTCCACCCCGATGTGGGCGGAAAACTCCTGCGCGTAGGGCAGTTCGCTGTACTGTTCTTCCTCATAGCCGACCGAGAAGGTCTTCACCGCGTCGAACACCTTGGACACTTCGCGCACCACGTAGCTGGAATCCACGCCGCTCGATAAAAAGCATCCGACCTCCACGTCACTGATGCGATGCACCGCCACCGATTCGACAAATTCGTCGGCAATGCGGTCTTCCCATTCCTGCAAGGTGGGAACGGGGTTTTCCACAAATTTATCCGCCACGTCGTAATACTTGTGAACCGACAACTCGCCGTTTTGGTATTCAAAATATTCGCCGTTTAACAGTTTGAACACGTGTTTGAAAAACGTTTCCCGCGAGGGAATGTATTCGTAGCACAGCCAATCGGGCAGTTTCGTCTCGTCGAGTTCTTTCACGAACGACGGGTGGGACAAAAACGACTTGATTTCCGAACCGAACATAAACTCGCCGCCGTTTTGGTAGTAGTAAAACGGCTTGATACCGAAGATGTCCCGCGCGCCGAACAACTTTTTCGCCACGCTGTCCCACACCACGAACGCGAACATACCGCGCAAACGATGCAACAGGTCGGGACCCCATTCTTCGTACCCGTGAAGCAGCACTTCCGAGTCGGTCTTGGTTTTGAACACGTGTCCCGCCGCAAGCAATTCCTCGCGCAGACCTTGATAGTTGTAAATTTCGCCGTTGAACACCAGCACTTTGGTGCCGTCCTCGTTGCGAATGGGTTGACTGCCGCCCTCCAAGTCGATGATGGACAAACGGCGAAAGCCGAGGCAGACGTCGTCGTCCACGTAGTAATCCGCCTGGTCGGGACCACGGTGCACAATGCGGTCGGCCATCGCGCGGATGACCGCCTCGCGGTCACCGCCAAAGCCGCCTACAAAATAACCGGCAAATCCGCACATAACTTAATCTCTCAATCCTTTGTTCCCGAAATAACGGGCATACTTTTTGTAATAACTCGCCTGATTTTTGTGGAAATACATCCACCGATTGAAGTTGCGGTCGTGTTTATACCACAGCGACTTGCACACCTTGCGCTGACGCACCAAACGGCGCACCGTGTCTTTGAGTTCTTCGCTTTGCACGTACTCAAAAATGAGGTGGCGCGGAATCACCGTCCACAACACGTCGCCCGTGGCCACGGTGCATTCGGCGGGTTGGTTAAAGATCACGTCCTCTGCCAGATACCGCGCCAGATTATACCCCATCGCCGTAACGAAGAAACTGCTGCGGCCTTGACGGGGGTTCATCTCGAACAGTTTGTACTGTCCGTCGCGGCTGTCGTATTTCAAATCGAAGTTGGCAAATCCTTTGTAGCCGATGTCCTCCAAAAAGGTTTTCATCTGTCGGCACAGCGACAGGTCCTCCGCGGGGATGATGGCGGCGTAGGAGCCGATACCCTCGGGAGAATGTTCTTCGAGAAGCGGTTGACCGAGCGCGAGCAACCGCACCTTTCCCTGTTGGTCGCAATAACAGTTGAGCACCCGCATATGACTGTCGTCACCGGGGATGTACTCCTGCACGATGAGGTGGTCTTGGTAGGTCGAGCCGTAAATTGCCGCCAAGATCGCGTCAAATTCCTCGCGATTTTCCGCCACGAACACCTTTTTCTTGTGCGGGAAATAGCAGTTCCAATACGCCACGCTGTTGGACGGCTTGACCACCACGGGGAAATCGAACGGGAGTTCCACCGTTTGGTAGTTGTTCACCGTCACCGTTGCGGTTTTGGGGAACACAAACCCGTGCTGTTCACACAGCGCATAGAACGTTTCCTTGGTCCCGAGTTGGGAAAGCAGCGTCTCGTCAATGGTGATAAACCGATAATAGTCGCGCAGCGCGTCCTGATTGCGGGCAAGCAACTTCACGTAGTTATCCCCGCACGGAACGAGCAACAAGGTCGTGCCCTCGGGATAGCGTTTCGAGAAATCGATGAGCGTTTGGCAGAATACCTCGTCTTCTTCCAAACGGGGTTCCACCACCTCCACCGTCACGATGCGGCTGTTGGAGGTCGCGCCGAGACGGCCTTTGCCGATCGCCACCGAGTGCAGACCGTACGCTTCGTGGAACGAACGCGCCATACCGTACACGTTCATATCACTGCCGAGCAATACCGGAACGAATGCTTGTGCCATAGATAACACCTCTTTACTGATCGTCGCCCAATTTGAGGACGGCCATAAATGCTTCCTGGGGAACTTCCACGCTGCCGAGTTGGCGCATACGCTTTTTACCCTCTTTTTGCTTTTCAAGCAACTTCTTTTTACGGGTAATGTCGCCGCCGTAACACTTGGCCAACACGTCTTTGCGCATCGCACGCACCGTTTCGCGCGCGATGATCTTGCCGCCGATGGCGGCTTGGATGGGCACTTCAAACAACTGCCGCGGAATGTTGTCGCGCAGGCGTTCACACAAACGGCGGCCGCGCGCATACGCGTTGTCCGCAAACACGATGAACGACAGCGCGTCCACCACGTCGCCGCTGAGCAGAATGTCGAGTTTCACGAGCGACGACCGCTGATACCCTTTCAGTTCGTAGTCGAAACTCGCGTACCCCTTGGTGCGGGATTTTAAGGCGTCAAAGAAATCGTACACGATCTCGTTGAGCGGCAGTTCGTAATGAATGTCCACCCGCGTTTGGTCGAGATATTTCATATCCTTGAACACGCCGCGCCGTTCCTGACACAGTTCCATAATGTTGCCCACGTAGTCGGTGGGTGCCAAAATGTGCGCCTCGGTGATGGGTTCTTCCGCAAAGGCAATGTCGGTCGGGTCGGGGTAGTTGGTGGGGTTGTCGATGTATTGCACCGTGCCGTCGGTCAGCGTGATGCGGTAAATAACGCTCGGCGCGGTGGTGATGAGGTCAAGGTCATACTCGCGCTCAAGGCGTTCTTGGATGATTTCCATGTGGAGAAGCCCCAAGAACCCGCAACGGAAACCAAAACCGAGCGCGGCAGAGGTTTCCGGCTCAAAGGTGAGCGACGCGTCGTTGAGTTGCAAGCGTTCCAGCGCCTCGCGCAGGTCTTGGTAGTGCGCGCCGTCGGCGGGGAACACGCCGCAAAACACCATTGGGTTTACCTTGCGGTAGCCGGGAAGCGGTTCGGCGGCGGGGCGCTTGGCGAGGGTGACCGTGTCACCCACACGCGCGTCGCTGACGGTCTTGATGGAGGCGGCGATGTAGCCGACCTGCCCCGCGTGGAGCGAACCGCACGGTTCGAGTGCGCCCGCGCGCATAATGCCCACTTCCACCACGTCAAAGGTCGCGCCGGTGGCCATCATCTTGATGGTGTCGCCCACCTTCACTTCGCCTTCCTTGACGCGGATGTACACGATCACGCCTTTGTAACTGTCGTAGTAACTGTCAAAAATGAGCGCTTGCAACGGCGCCGTTTCGTCCCCCTCGGGGGCGGGAATGTGCTGCACGATGGCTTCCAGCACCTGCTCGATGTTGGTGCCGAGTTTGGCGGATATCATCGGCGCAAACGACGCGTCGATGCCGATGATGCCCTCCACCTCTTGCTTCACTTCGTCGGGACGGGCGGACGGCAGGTCAATTTTGTTGATGACCGGCACGATCTCCAGCCCGTGTTCCACCGCCAAATAGGTGTTGGCAAGAGTCTGCGCTTCGATGCCTTGCGACGCGTCCACAATCAGGATGGCGCCTTCACACGCGGCGAGTGAACGGGACACTTCGTAGTTAAAGTCGACGTGACCGGGGGTGTCGATGAGGTTAAAAATGTAGGTCTCGCCGTCCTCGGCATCGTACGACACGGTAACCGCGTGCGCTTTGATGGTGATACCGCGTTCGCGTTCAAGGTCCATACTGTCAAGCAGCTGGTCTTCCATATCGCGCAAGGCTACCGCGCGAGTCTTTTCCAAAATGCGGTCGGCCAAGGTGGACTTGCCGTGGTCGATGTGTGCGATGATACAGAAATTTCGGGTGTGACCGCGGTCTGCCGCCATAGTTATGCCTCCTTGTTGTCGGTTTCGGGGACGAGTTGCCCGTCGTCGGACAAGGTCACCGTTTGAATGTCGGAATGGGTGTATTTTTTGATGTCCCGCATACGGAACTCGTCGGCATCGGTCATAAAGGTAATCGCGATACCGTGGCGCTTGGCACGTCCCGTGCGCCCGATGCGGTGCAGATAATATTCGTTTTCGTCAGGAATGTCGTAGTTGACCACCGCTTCCACGTCATCCACGTCAATGCCGCGGGCGGCCACGTCAGTACAAATGAGGGTGTCAAACCGATGTTTGCGGAACCCTTCCATCACGCGGTTGCGCTGGGATTGCGGAATGTCGCCGTGCAGGCAGTCCACCGAACAGCCGTGCGCTTTCATTTTTTTGCACAGCCACTGCACCGTCACCTTGCGGTTGGCAAACACCATCGTGCGGTGCAAATCCAGCCCTTCAATGATGCGGCACAAGGTGTTCACGCGGTCGTCCCCCGTTGCGTACAGCGCGTACTGCACGATGTCGGGACGGGCACTGCCGGTGGCTTCCACCGTGATCTCCACCGCGTCGCGCTGATATTCCCACGCCACGTTCATCACTTCGCGCGAAATGGTGGCAGAAAAGAGCGCCACTTGGGTGTCGCGCGGGGTGGCGTTCAAAATCTTGCGCACGTCTTTCACAAACCCCATTTTCAGCATTTCGTCCGCTTCGTCGAGCACGGCGGTGTACACGTCACCCAACCAAATGTTGCCGCGGTTCATATGGTCAATCAGACGACCGGGGGTCGCCACCACGAAATGCGGTTTTTTCTGCAACGCCACGATCTGCCGCCCGATGGGTTGCCCGCCGTAGAGTGCGGCAATGCGAATTTCGGGCATAAACGCCGCGAGTGCGCGCAGATCGTCCGCAATCTGCATACACAATTCCCGCGTGGGGCAGATCACAATGCCCTGCACGTCGGTGCAGTCGGGGCGAAAACATTCCAACAGCGGAATACCGAACGAACAGGTCTTGCCCGTCCCCGTGGGGGCTTTGGCAATCACGTCGCGCCCTTCCAAAAGCGGCCAAATGGCACGGCTTTGAATGGGGGTCGGCTCGGTAAATCCCATATTGCGAAGCGCCTTCATCAGTTCGGGGCGCAGTTCCAGTTCTTCAAAGGTGGTCAATTCGTCAGTCATAAACGTCCTCTTGTTTTCGCATTTGTATTATTAGGTATATATAGACAGTTTATTATAGCACAAGAAATTGCAACTCGCAACGGTTTCTCACGCATTTTTGCCCGCCCGACCGCCGATTTTGCGGGCAATCATCGCCAAATCCCGAAAATTTGTTCGATTTTGCCGAACAAATTTTCTTTTTTTGCTTGACAACCTCGTTTTTCGTGCTATAATGAACTCGAAAAGAACAATTGTTCGATGCTTTTCGAACGGTGTTAAAGGAGTTTTGCGTATGTTGTTAAGTGTGATCACCGCCACCGTGTTCGGTGTGGTCGGTGCGTATATGGTTATCAACGGGAAATATGCGTTCACCCGCAAAATGTCGTGGATTCCGTTCGCGATGGCCGCGATGGAACTCGCGATGTGCGGTGCGCTCGACGTGCTGGGCTATCCCGTGTGCACCCTCATTTTGATGGTCTGCCGCGTCACGGTGGTGGCGTGTTGCCGCGCCGTGCTCAAACGCGATGCCGCGATGGAACGCAATCGCCGTCGCCGCCGTGCCGTGTGGCGCCGCATTGCCGCGACCGAGCCGTCGTTTTGCGTGGTGGAAGGTGCTGCCGCTCCCTCCCCCTTGCGCATCACCGCCTAAACCGTATGAACAAAGCCGCATCGCTTGTCGATGCGGCTTGTTTTTGTAAACGAAACCCACGCAATCGTAGAGCGGGATGTTCTTCGCCTCCCTTGTGTAAAGGGAGGTGTCACCCGAACGGGTGACGGAGGGATTGTCGTTTTTTCATGTCGTTTCCCGTCTTATCGATTTTGCCAATACACGCTCGACTCGTTCATCAACGGATAGACGACAAGGCGGTCGCGGTCGATCGGCGCGCGATGCAGATCCACCGCCGTGATGCGGCGGTTGTGATAGGTTGTGTAATAATACACCCCCGTGTCGGCATCCATCACCGCGGTATACCTCGTGATCTCCTCCCCGTCGGCGGTGCGGTTACACCCGCGCACCTGCAACACCGTGTCCATCAGGTGGAACATCTGCTCGATATTCTCACTCACGCGCGCCGAAAACCGCGCGTTTTCGCGGGTAAACACCGCCCGCACGAATCGCGACATCGAGGTGAGATCCCCCGGCAACCCAAACGCACCTTGCCCCTTGCTGTACGGCGGCAAGTTTGCCAGATTCCCCTTACTCCCCGTAGCAGAAAGGTGCCGATATTGGCACAAGTTGGCCATCTGCATCGCAAACGGCGGGCTGTTGGTCATCACCCCCACCGTGTTGTCGGATATCAGCAGCCCTTCTTTGGTGGGTTCGATCACCACACACTCCGTCCCGTCGCTCACCATCCAATGCAGCGGCGTGCCCAGCATCGTGTCGGAAAACGGGCGGTCAACCAACCGAATATGCGACAGCCATTCCCGCACCTGCGCCACCGTTTGGCAGGCGGTCAGCACGCGGGGGATCAGTTCAAACGGCGCCACCTCATCCCCCGTCCCCTGCGGCGGCGGAAAATAACAATGGGTCGGAAAGTGTAGCCCCGCCATGCATAGTCCCTGCTCGTTCATCGCGTCAAAATACAGCGGTACCCCCTCCGACACCGCCGCCATCCCGACAAGCGCCGTGTGCGAACGACTCGCATCGCCGTTTGTAAACACAAACGGGTACTGCCGCGGCGTCACCGTCACACATTCGTTATAGGAATATTCCAAATCCAGCGTCCGTCCCGTATAGCGGTGTTTTCCCCGCGCCGAAACCACGGTACACATACCATCACCTCGTGATTAGTATGCAAAAAAGCCGCCGAAACATTCGGCGGTTTTTGTTTAGATAACGATGCCTGTCAAAAGCGCGCTCGCAGCGGCGGCGACCGCCACCAAAATGAGCGGGCAGTTACAATACGCGAGTATGAGCGCGACCACCGTGCCCACCACGGCGGTGAGCATATCGCCCGTGGAATAAAAAATGGCGGGAATGGTCATCGCGGTGAGCACCGCGTAGGGAATGTAGGCTAAAAAACTGCGGATAAACCGCGAGGTGATCTTTTTGCGAAACAGCGTGAACGGCACCGCACGAATGAGGTAGGTGACCAGCGCCATCGTGACGAGATAAATTGCCAAACTCATCCTTCACCCTCCTCGTCATGCTGAAGCGGGAACCACCATGCGCCGAGCGCCGCGGCCACCACCGCACTGATGACCACCGCCAAACTGCTCGGAATAACGGGCAGGGCAAAGCGGAACAACACACTCAGTCCCGCGGCGGCAAGCACCACGAACAACACGCGTTTTTCTTTGCGCGCGGGCGGCACCACAATGGCGATGAACATCCCGTACAACAAAATGCCCATCGCATCCGCCACCATATCGGGCAACAACTGCCCCGCCACCGCGCCGAGGGCGGTGCCCGTGACCCAGCCGAGCCACGACACGGCAATCAGTCCGTACATATACGCGGGGGTGACAGGGGTCGGTTGTGCATACGCCACCGCAAAAATTTCGTCGGTGATGCCAAACCCTGCCGCCAACCGATGCGGTGTGGTGAAGGACGGGTCCAATTTTTGCGACAGCGAAATCGCCATCAACGAATAACGCAGGTTGATGACAAACTGCGTGATGAGCAGTTGCAACACCACCGCGAGCAACGTCCCGCCGGCGGCAATGGTCAGCACCCCCGAGGCTTGTCCCGCGGAGGTGACGTTGGTGGCGGAAATGAGGGTGGCGACCCACGGCGCAAACCCGTTTTCCACCGCCAAAATGCCAAACCCGAACGACACCGACAGATACCCGAGCATGATCGGGATACCGTGGCGCATACCCTTCGCAAATTGTCCGTTCATTTCCTCCACCTCCTTTGTTCGCACGTCGGTCAGTATACCACAAACCGCCGCCGATTGCAATCGTAATCTTATTGTTGAATCGGTGTCACCACGGGTTTGCCGTCTTTGTCCAGCAATACCGTGAGTCCCCCGCCGTAACCGCCCGAGCGATACAAATAGTGGACACCCGTTTCCTTGTCCACCCAAATTTCCATCGAGCCGCCACCTTGTTTATACACTCTTTCAAATCGTTTGTCCGACATTATGTTCACACACTCCTTGTCAAGAGGTAGTATAGCATTTTCTTTCTCGGGGTGCAACGGATATTGAAAAAACAATCCCCTCGGATCACTCCGAGGGGATTGTAAATGGTGAAAAATCAGCGATCGTCGCGGCGGTTATCGCGGCGGCGGAAGCCACCTTGACGAGGCGCGGGACGGGCGGCGGGTTCATCACTGCCCTCTTCGGGGGTGAGGCCGTCCATTTGCATCAGCGCATCGCGGCGGGAGAGGTTGATGCGGCCTTGCTCGTCAATTTCGACGACCTTGACGATGATCTCGTCACCGACCGACACAACGTCTTCCACACGCTCCACGCGTTTCATATCGAGTTTGCTGATGTGCACCAAGCCCTCTTTACCGGGCGCGATCTCCACAAACGCGCCGAAGGTCATCAGGCGGGTGACCTTGCCTTTGTAGATGGAGCCGATCTCGGGGTCTTTGGCGATGGTTTCGATCACCGCGAGCGCGCGTTTCGCGTTTTCGGTGTTCACGGCGGCGATGAAGATGGTACCGTCTTCTTCCACCGTCACGTCACAGCAGAAGTCGGCTTGGATCTTTTGGATCACCGAGCCGCCTTTACCGATGACTTCGCGGATCTTGTCCACGTCGATCTTGGTGGTGAGCATCTTGGGCGCGTAGGGAGAGAGTTCCTCACGCGGCGCGGGGATGGCTTTGAGCATCACTTCGTCGAGAATCTTCACGCGCGCGGCATAGGTCTTTTCGAGCGCCTCTTTGATGATGGCGGGGGTCAAACCGTGCACTTTGAGGTCCATTTGGATGGCGGTGATACCTTTGTGAGTACCGCCCACTTTGAAGTCCATATCGCCGAAGAAGTCTTCCAGACCTTGGATGTCCACCATGGTCATAAAGCGGTCGCCCTCGGTGATAAGTCCGCAGGAAATACCCGCAACCGGCGCCTTGATCGGCACACCGGCGGCCATCAATGCCAGGGTGGAACCGCAGATGGACGCTTGCGAGGTGGAACCGTTGGAAGAGAGCACTTCGGACACAAGACGCATGGTGTAGGGGAACTCCTCTTTGGAGGGGAGCACCGGCACCAACGCGCGTTCCGCCAAAGCACCGTGACCGATCTCACGACGGCCGGGACCGCGGGAGGGTTTGGTCTCGCCCACCGAGTAGGAGGGGAAGTTATAGTGGTGCATATAGCGTTTTTCGGTTTCGTCATCCAACCCGTCGAGCAACTGCGCGTCGTCCGCCGAGCCGAGGGTCACGGTGGTGAGCACCTGCGTTTGACCGCGGGTGAACATACCGGAACCGTGCACGCGGGGAAGCAGATCCACTTCCGCCGCCAAGGGGCGCATATCGTTGATACCGCGGCCGTCCACACGTTTGCCGTCATCGAGCAACCAGCGGCGCACCACGTATTTTTGCAGTTTGTAGAGGCACTCATCGATCTTGGCGATGAGTTCGGGGTACACTTCGTCGAATTTCTCGTGCACCTTGTCGTATACGGGACGCAGTCTCTCGTCACGGACGAGTTTGTCGTCGGTATCGAGGGCGAAGCGCACATCTTCGATGGCGAACTCTTTGATCGCTTCGAACATCTCCGGATCGGGATCGTTGGACTCGAACGCAAACTTGGGTTTGCCGATCTCGGCTTGGATGCCTTTGATGAATTCCACGATCTGTTGGTTGGCCTCGTGACCTTTCATGATACCCTCAAACATGGTATCGTTGTCGATCTCGTTGGCGCCCGCTTCGATCATGGCGACCAAATCGGCGGTGGAAGCCACCGTCACGTGCATGTCGGAGCGTTTTTCTTGTTCCGCAGTGGGGTTGATGACGTACTCGCCGTCCACCAAACCGACCACAACACCCGAAATCGGGCCGTCCCACGGGATATCCGAAATGGAGATGGCGATGGACGCACCGATCATCGCGGTGGTCTCGGGCGGGCAATCGGGGTCAACCGACATCACGGTACACACGATGGACACGTCGTTGCGCATATCCTTGGGGAACAAGGGGCGGATGGGACGGTCGATCACGCGGGAGGTGAGGATCGCCTTTTCGGTGGGGCGACCTTCACGGCGTTGGAAGGAGCCGGGGATGTGACCCACGGCGTACAATTTCTCTTCATAGTCCACCGACAGGGGGAAGAAATCCACACCGTCGCGCGGTTTGGCAGACGCCGTCACGTTGCAGAGAATGCTGGTATCGCCGTAGCGCACCATGCAGGAACCGCCGGACAACTGTGCCATTTTACCGGTTTCCACTTTGAGGGGACGACCGGCAAGGGTGGTTTCGAATACACGATAGTTTTCAAACATCTTGCAAATACCTCCGTTAATTTTTTGTTATTTCCAAACGGGGCTGCCCGAGTTTTTAGCAAGGAAACCAATGCTCCGCAAAGCACTCGTTTCGCTGCTAAAAAAGCCCGTGGAAACCCCGAATTTCGGCGTGTTAAAAAGCAGGTTGAGGCAGGTAAGTGACCTTACCTGCCTCGTTTTGTGCTGTTTACTTACGAAGACCCAACTTCTCGATGATGGCGCGGTAACGGTTGATGTCTTTCTTTTGCAGGTAACCGAGGAGGTTACGGCGATGACCAACCATTTTGAGAAGACCGCGACGGGAGTGGTGGTCTTTCTTGTGCTCTTTCAAGTGCTCGGTAAGATCGTTGATGCGCTTGGTAAGCACCGCGATCTGCACTTCGGGAGAACCGGTGTCACCCTCGTGGATCGCATACTGTTTCATAATTTCGGTTTTTTCGTTTGCCAACATAGCAATACACCTCTTTTTTAATATTGACCGCAAGCCCAGATAAGGGAAACGGTGTATCCCCGCGTGGGGCATCCTCCGCAAACCGGGCAAAGGTCTCGCGTTTCGCACGCGGAGTTTATTATAGCACACCGATTCCCAAATGTAAAGAAAAATTTTTTATTTTTCTATTTTTATACTTTTGGCCGAAATTCACGCAAAATTCACACTTTGTACTTGAAAAAGTGACAAATTACGGATATAATGATAAACAGAGAAGATTGGGACTTTTTTGAATCTTCGTAAAATAAGGCCCCGTGAAAGGAGTTTTCAGTTATGAAAAATGCGTTGACCAAAAACCCCTCGGTCCTTGCCTGGATCGAAGAGAAAGTGGCCCTCACCAACCCCGACCGCATTATGTGGATCGACGGTTCGGAGGAGCAACTTGAAGAACTGCGTGCCGAAGGCTGCGCGACCGGCGAACTCAAAAAGCTCAATGAGGAAAAATTGCCCGGCTGCTACCTGCACCTCTCCGCCCTCAACGACGTGGCGCGTGTGGAAGGCCGCACCTTCATCTGCTCCGAAAAAGAGGAAGACGCCGGCCCCACCAACCACTGGATGGCGCCCGACAAAGCGTATGAATTGCTGTACGACATCGCGAAAGACGCCTACAAAGGCCGCACGATGTACATTATCCCCTATTCGATGGGCCCCGTGGGTTCTCCCTTTGCCAAATACGGCATCGAGTTGACCGACTCCATCTACGTGGTCATCAGCATGGCCATCATGACCCGTATGGGCAAAGACGTGTACGACGCGCTCGGCGACAGCAACGACTGGATCCGCGGTCTGCACTGCAAATGTGACATTGACGAAGAGAAACGTTACATCTGCCACTTCCCGCAAGACAACACCATCATTTCGGTCAACTCCGGTTACGGTGGCAACGTGTTGCTCGGTAAAAAATGCTTTGCTCTGCGTATCGCCTCCAACCTCGGCCGTCAAGAAGGCTGGCTTGCCGAGCATATGCTCATCCTCGGTATCGAGCGTCCCGACGGCAGCATCACCTACATTGCCGCCGCGTTCCCCTCGGCTTGCGGTAAAACCAACCTCGCCATGCTCATTCCGCCCGAAGTGTATCAACAAAAGGGCTACAAAGTATGGTGCGTGGGTGACGATATTGCCTGGATGCGCATCGGTGCCGACGGTCGTTTGTGGGCGTGCAACCCCGAAAACGGGTTCTTCGGCGTGGCGCCCGGCACCAATATGAAATCCAACCCCAACGCGCTCATCTCCACCCTCAAAAACTCCATCTTCACCAACGTGGTTCTCAACGAGGACGACAACACCGTGTGGTGGGAGAGCATGGACAAAAACCCGCCCAAAAATGCGCGCAACTGGAAAGGCGAAAAATGGGATTGCACCGACGGCAGCAAGGGTGCTCACCCCAACTCCCGTTTCACCGCCCCCGCGAAAAACTGCCCCTGCATTTCGTCGGAATTTGATTCTCCCGCCGGTGTGCCGATCTCCGCGATCGTGTTCGGCGGCCGCCGCGCCAAGACCGCGCCGCTCGTGTATCAGTCCCGCGACTGGAATCACGGCGTGTTCGTAGGCTCCATCATGGCTTCGGAGACCACCGCTGCCGCGACCGGTGCGGTGGGTGTCGTCCGTCGTGACCCGATGGCGATGTTGCCGTTCTGCGGCTATCATATGGCCGACTATTGGGCGCACTGGATCGAAATGGGCAAGAAACTCGGCGACAAAGCGCCGCGCATCTTCAACGTCAACTGGTTCCGTACCGACGATGAAGGTCACTTCATTTGGCCCGGCTTCGGTGACAACCTGCGCGTGCTCGACTGGATCATGCGCCGCTGCGAAGGCACCGTGGATGCCCAAACCACCGCGATCGGTTACGTGCCGTTTGCTGAGGACATCAACCTTGACGGTCTTACCGATTTCGACATTGATGCTCTCAAAGGCATCCTCGAAGTAGACAAAGACCTCTGGGCGGCCGAGACCGACGGGATCGACGAGTTCTACGCCAAGTTCGGCGGCAAACTCCCCGAGACCCTCAAAGCGGAACTCGCCACCCTCAAAGCAAACCTCAAATAAAGATCCCAACAACCGACACCCCGCTGATCTTCAGCGGGGTGTCGGTTCTTGTTTTGTAAACGAAAATCGCCTCTGCCGAGTGGGCAGAGGCGGTCTCTTTTTGCGATTATTCTTGCGGTTTGAGTTCTTTCACCATAAACCCGAGCAGCAACCAGAACAGCATCGAGGTGCTGGTGCATTTAAAGAATACGTCGGAATCGAAGAAGGTGGCAACGAGAATGAGGATCAACATCGTCAGCAATGCCACAAAACTCGGCGACAGCGGTTGTTTGCCGCACACCTTTTTGATAACGCGCACCGCGATCAACACCAAAAAGAAGCCGAATACCAGCACGCACACCACCCCACCCGACACGAACACCGACAGATACCCGTTATGCGTATCGTAGATCAAGTTTTGTTCGTACATATTGGGGTATTTGTCACGAATATACGTGACGATATACTTTTCGGGGTAGTTTTCGCGAATGACGTTCATATATTCGCCGGGCGAACTGCCAAACAGCAAGGTTTTAACGCTGTCAATGGTAACGGAAACGTAGTCGCCCCAAATCTTAAATCGGTTGTTGGAAATATCTACCTGCCCGTCATCGCGGTTGAGCACGATCGGCTTTGTGGTGGTCGTCGTGGGCGCTGTGGATGTGGTTGATTCCGTGGTGGGGTCGCCCTCGTCATCGGTCGAGGTCGTCGTCCCGACGGTGGTCGTGGTGGTCTGTTGCGCTTGTTGTTCCTGAACGTATACAGGGATCTTTTTCAGTTGTGTATCCGCCGTTTTCACCGCTAACAACAAACACCCGCCTGCCACTAAGGACAGGATCACTACCGTCAGATATTTCAGTCCGCCGTTTTTGATGGCAAGTAATTGCTCCTTGAAGATCATAAAGCACGCGGCAAACACCGCAAGCGCCATGGCAACAAACACACTGCGCGTACCGCTGAGCACAATGTAGATGAAAAACAGCACCACTTCCGTCACATACAACACTTTCAGCCACACACGTTTGGTTTTCGTCGCAAAATACAGGGCGCCGACGGCCATAACCGCCAAAAACACGCTGACAAAATGCACGCTGGTGAAAGGGCCGAACAATCGGCCTTCCAAAAACCCTTGACGGTTGATACCGCCCGTGCTGTCCACTACCAACGCGTATCCCTTTTGAAACACGAACTGATAAAACGCAACCAACACCGCGGGAACGTACACCGCGGTAAACGCGGTATGCATCGTGCGCATAAACACGCGCGCCCCCGCAGCGGACAAGCGGCGATAAACGCCGTAGACGAGCAACATTTGCACCGCTTGCCAAATGAGGACCTTCACGTTATTGGCAAAACCCGTGCCGATGTGCACCACCGAGGAGATACCGAGCACCGCCAGCGTGGCAATGAGCACGTAACCGTACGTCACTTTCAGGCAATGTTGTTGCGTAAAAAAGTCAATGAGCAACAAAAGCGCGCCGCCCACGGCCAGACCCGAGGAGAGAACGCTTAATCCGCTTAAATTTAAAAAGGCTTTGATCGGTGCAATCAGGTACAGCACTTGATAGCTCACAGCCGCCGCCGCGTAAAGAACCATGAGAATATCCCATCGCTTGGCCGCTTTTTCGCTCAATTTGATCATAGCGTCCCTTCTTTCCTAACGTTCGTACTACTTCATTATACACAAAAAACCAACGATTGTAAAGGAGATTATTCGAAAATGCGCCCGCCGCCGAGCACGGTATCGCCCTGATAAAACACCACCGCTTGTCCGGGGGTGACGGCGCGTTGGGGATTGTCAAATTCGACCCGCACGATGCCGTTTTCGGGCGGATACACCGTCGCGTCGGCTTCCACCTGCTTGTAACGGGTGCGCACCTGCACACGGGTCGGTTCGGTGAGGGTCTCCACCGCGATCCAGTTGACCTCGTCGGCGGTCAGTGCGGTGGTAAACAGATCTTCCGACCGCCCGAGGGTGACGGTGCCGTCAGCGGCGTTTTTGGATACCACGAACCGCGGTTCGCCAAACGCCACCCCAAGCCCTTTGCGTTGCCCGATGGTGTAGGCGGGCACCCCGCGGTGGGTGCCGAGGCGGTTGCCGTCTTTGTCCACGTAGTCCCCCTCTTTTAGCATGACCCCGAGTTCACGGGTCAGCACCCCGACATAATCACCGTCCGGCACGAAACAGATGTCCTGACTGTCCTTTTTTTGCGCAGTGGCCAGTCCCGCTTGCTCCGCGAGGGTGCGCAGTTCGGGTTTGCTACGGTCACACAGCGGAAACACCGCGTGCGCCAACTGGTGTTGCGTGAGCGAATACAGCACGTAACTTTGATCTTTGGCGGGGTCGGTCGCCTTTTTGAGCAAAAACCGCCCGTTTTCCTGCTCGATGCGGGCGTAATGCCCCGTGGCGATGGCATCCCACCCGTGTGCAAGCGCATAGTCGAGCATCTGCCCAAACTTGATGTGGCGGTTACACTCGATGCACGGGTTGGGGGTGAGCCCCCTCTCGTACGCATCGGCAAACGGGCGTTTGACGAACGTCAGAAACGCGTCCCGCAGGTCGAGCGTTTCGTGCGGGATGCCGAGTTGATCGGCCACACGGCGCGCGTCGGCCGCCGCGGCGAGGGCTGCGTCCCCGTCGTTTAACACCAGTGTCAGACCACCCACTTCGTGTCCTTGTTGTTTCAGCAACAACGCGGCCGCGGTGCTGTCCACACCGCCGCTCATGCCCACCAAGATCCGCATACGCTCACCTCTCTTCTCATAATAAGGATAGTATAGCACACAACCGCCTGCGGTTGCAACAGACAAAAAACGGCTTCCTCACGGAAGCCGTTTTCTTTACACGTTAAAGCGGAACAAAATGACGTCGCCGTCTTGCACCACGTACTCTTTGCCCTCCGAACGGACGAGGCCTTTTTCTTTGGCGGCGGTCATCGACCCGCACGCCATCAGATCGTCGTATGCCACCACTTCGGCGCGGATGAATCCGCGTTCAAAGTCGGTGTGGATCTTGCCCGCCGCGCCGGGGGCTTTGGTCCCGCGGGTGATGGTCCACGCGCGGGACTCGGTCGGGCCGGCGGTGAGATACGAAATCAGACCGAGCAGCGAATAACTCTTTTGAATCAGGCGGTCAAGACCCGAATGGGTAAGCCCGAGTTCCGACAAAAACAGTTCTTTTTCTTCACTGCTCATATCGGCGATATCCGCTTCCATCTGGGCGCAGATGGGCAACACTTCCGCCTTTTCGGCGGCCGCCGCGTTCACCACCGTTTGGTAGTGCGGGTTACCGTCAATGTTGCCGCCGCCGAAATCGTTTTCGCTTAAATTCGCCGCATAGATGACGGGTTTCGCGGTCAGCAAGGTCACGCTGTCGAGCATCACCTGTTCTTCGGGGGTGCATTCCACCGAACGGGCAGGCAAACCACTCTCCAACGTTTTGTACACGCGGTTTAAGAAATCCACTTCCGCCTGCAACGATTTGTCGCCCTTGAGCGCTTTGGTGGTGCGGGACAAACGGCGCTCCACCATCTCCATATCCGAGAAAATGAGTTCGAGGTTGATGGTCTCCATATCACGGGCGGGGTCGATACTGCCCTCCACGTGAATGATGTCGTCATCCTCAAAACAACGCACCACGTGCACGATGGCATCCACCTCGCGAATGTTGGCGAGGAATTTGTTGCCGAGTCCCTCGCCGCGGCTGGCGCCTTTCACCAAACCCGCAATGTCCACAAATTCAATGACCGCGGGGGTGGTTTTGGCGGAAGAATACATCGCGGTCAGTTTATCCAGTCGCTCGTCCGGCACCGACACGACACCCACGTTGGGGTCGATGGTGCAAAACGGATAGTTGGCGCTTTGCGCGCCCGCATTGGTGATCGCGTTAAACAAGGTGGATTTTCCCACGTTGGGCAATCCCACGATACCGAGTTTCATACAGATCCAATCTCCTTTGAGTTCACAATCGTGGTTATTATATCACACTCGCCCCCGTTGTGCAAGGTGTTCTTGAACAGAAAAAACAAGGCTTGTGTCAAGCCTTGTTTTTTTCCTTTATTCCGCTTCCAACACCACATAGTGAATGCGAAGCGGCGTCGCCTCCCAACCGGAGGCGTTTTTGTTGTAATAAATGACCGTGCCGTCCGCAAACGGTTTCTCACCGCATTCCGGCGGGGCGTCACCTTCAAAATATACCGCTTTTACGCCGTCACCGAAGCAATAACTCCCCAGTTTCCTGACCGAAGCGGGCAATCGAACGGTGTGCAGACTGTCACACCCTTGAAATGCTTGCGTTTCAATGGCTTCCAACTTGTTTCCGAACTCGACGGTGTGCAGGGCTGTACAGTTTAGGAAGGCGCGTTTGCCGATGCGTTCTACCGAATCGGCAATCACCACGTGTTGCACCTTGGCGTTGATAAACGATTCCTCGCCCAAGGCTCTCACCGGCACGCCGAACATCACCGACGGGATCCGCACGGTGGTGGCGGTCCCCATATACCGATCCGCGATCGCATACGAACAATGCGAAACCGCTTGTTTGGTATACGCATCCTCATACAGATCCAGCGATATGGTCTGCATCCTTTTTCCACAGTAGACACACACGGTGGATTTGGAACCGCTTTGGGTGGCGGTCGGTGCAACAAAAATACTCCAGCCGCCCTCTTGATGGTCGACACAGGACAACGCGCGTTCCTGCATTTCGCCGCACAACGCACAGGTGCGCAGGCGCATTCCCTCCACCGTGCAATCGGGCTCGCGCAGCGTTTCCCATTTGCTCCATTGATGCGCGCAACCCCCCACGGGCGGTTGCGTCGTGGTGGTCTCCTCGGTGGGAACGGTCGTCTCCTCGGTGGGAACGGTGGTCTCCTCGGTGGGCACGGTGGTCTCCTCGGTGGGCACGGTGGTCTCCTCGGTGGGCACGGTGGTCGAAACGGTCGTGCTCGTTGCCGTGGTGGTAGTCGTTGCCGTTGTCGTCGTGGTCGCACCCGTGGTGCTCTTATCCGTCGTCGCCGTCGTGGTGGCGGTCGTGGTCGTGACGGTCGTATCGGTCGGCAACTCATCGGGGGGCGACAACGGGTCGGTCAAAAAGCAAAATCCCGTCGTCACGCACAACACCAGCGCGATCACGCTGACCCACACCGCGGGGCGCTTGTATCGCAACACCGACCGCACGCGGTCTTTCACCCCCACCTCGCCGAACGCCAACGGGCACGCGGCGATGATACGGCGGTTCACACTGCACGCAAGCAGTGCTTGCGAATAATCCGCTTTGCGGTCGCGATCCCACGTTTTGACCACCTTTTCGTCGCACGCGAGTTCAATGTCGCGGCACAACAGCACGTAGCCGAGCCACAACAACGGGTTGAACCAGTGCACCGTGAGCAGTAAAAACCCAAGCGGTTTCCACCAATGGTCGCGGCGCGAAAGGTGCGCCCGTTCGTGGGCGATGATGTGTTCCCTATGGCGCGCGTCGGTGTCAAACGGCAGATAAATCTTCGGTCGAAACAACCCGAACACGAACGGCGAGATCACCGCTTCGCTTTGGTACACGTTGTCCTGCAAGCACACCGCCGCGCCGATCTTGCGTTTCACGTTCAGGCAACTGATCACCGTGTATACGAGCATCGTTACCATACCGACCACCCATACGGCGGCCAGCACGGCGGTGAGCAATTCCATCGGGTTGACGGCGGCGTCCGGCACGGGTGCCAGCGTTTCCTCAAAAAGCGGGTTGATCGCGTTATCAAGAATCGGCACACCCGATTCGATGTGCGGCATCTCGTCGGTCAAAATGGTGGGGCTGATGGTTTCGGCACTGGGCAACAAACTCATCACGCTTTCCACCGAGAACGGGCAGATAAGCCGCACGGCGACCACCGCCCATAAGAGCACCGTGATCCACTTGGGTGCTTTTTTCAGCAGCAAGCGCACAAGCACCACCGCGAGCACGATCCATCCCGCCGAGATACTCATATTCACCGCGCCGAGGAATAGTTCGTTCATCGCGTGATCTCCTTTCGTTTTTTGTGCGGTTCAGCCATACACGTATGCCCACCGTCTTTTTCGTTCGTTTTACTCTCTATATCCGCAAGCGCACACACCGTTCACCAACTGATGATCGAGTTTGGGCAACACCACGCTCGCTTTTTTCACTTCCCCACAGACCCAGCAATATTCCTTTTCCGTTTTGCCCTCTTTCGTGCAGGTCGCCTCCACCGCCCCCGCGGTGACGAAGCGATGATGCGCGGGCACCACTTCGGTGCGCATCAGTTTTGCACAGGAACAATAATACCGTATCAACCCATCCTGCGTACAGTTGGCTTTGATAACGATATGGGTATACACTTCTTTGTGCGAATGACCGGGGCTGATGGGCGGAATGCAGCTGGTTTGTATCTCTCTTCCGCAAGTGTAGCACATCGTATACGTCCACCCGTTCAAAGAGGTCGTCGGTTCTCGGTGGATTATCCAAATGCTTTCCTGATGACCCGTCGCGGACAACGTTTCTTGTTCAAGCAACCCGCATCTTCCACAGGTTCTCGCGCGCGATCCCCTTGACGTACACGTCGGCGAGACGGTGATCTCCCAATCGCTCCACACGTGTGTGCAAGCGGTCGGTCTCGTCGTCGTTGGTAGGGTGGTGGGCACGGTACTGCCGCCGACAAAACCGTGTTCGTCCCTTCCGTCACTCACAAACGACGGCACCGTAACGGTGGTGCGCGTGGTGGTGGCGGTAACGCGTTGCGTGAGATTCACCACCGTATTCGTCGTTTTCGCAGTGGTCTCCGCGGTGGGAACGGTCTTCTCCGCGGTGGGCAGGGTGGCCAAAACGGTCGTGCTCGTTGCCGTGGTGGTGGTAGTCGTTGCCGTTGCCGTTGTCGTCGTGGTCGCACCCGTGGTGCTCTTGTCCGTCGTCGCCGTCGTGGTGGCGGTAGTCGTGGTCGTGACGGCCGTATCGGTCGGCAGCTCGTCGGGAGGCGACAACGGGTCGGTCAAAAAGCAAAATCCCGTCGTCACGCACAACACCAGCGCGATCACGCTGACCCATACGGCGGGGCGTTTGTACCGCAACACCGACCGCACGCGGTCTTTCACCCCCACCTCGCCGAACGCCAACGGGCACGCGGCGATGATACGGCGGTTCACACTGCACGCAAGCAGCGCTTGCGAATAATCCGCTTTGCGGTCGCGATCCCACGTTTTGACC
>JAFSFY010000032.1 GCA_017434985.1 Clostridia bacterium
ACCGATACTCGGCGGAAAGGGCATGCAAAAATTTGCCGAGCGTGACCGAGGCGTTGAGGCGCCCTTTGTCGATCTCCACACCCGAGTGACCGCCGATAAGTCCCGAAAGGCGCACCTGCACGCACGGCCACCCGCACGGCTCGGTTTCAACGGGGAGGGTGATATCCGCACGGGCACCGCCCGCGCAACCCACCGTCAACACCCCTTCGTTTTCGGAGTCAATGTTGATGAGGCGACGGCCGCGAAGCCAACTTCCGTCAACCCCCATCGCACCGTCCATACCCGTTTCTTCGTCGGTGGTGAACAGCACTTCCAGCGGCGGATGAGCGAGCGTATCGTCCTCCAAAACGGCCAGTGCCATCGCCACGGCGATCCCGTCATCCCCACCAAGGGTGGTGCCGTTTGCCCGGATCCATTCGCCGTCGGTGTTCAATTCCAAACCGTCGGTTTCCATATTCATCGGGCAAGTGGGATCTTTTTCGCACACCATATCCAAGTGCCCCTGCAAAATTACAGTCGGGCTGTTTTCGTAGCCGACCGAGGCGGGTTTGCGGATGATGACGTTGTCCACGCCGTCACGCTCACATTCCAAGCCGAGTGACTGCGCCACCGACGCACACCACGCACTGATCGCCGCACAATTGCCCGAGCCGTGGGGGATGCGACTCAGTTGTTCAAAGTAATGAAAGACCCGTTCGGGTTGTAAACCTTTCAGAATATCCATACCATACCTCACGATTTCGCATCATACCATGTTTTGCCGATGTTGACGTCGGCACGAAGCCGCACCGACAACGATACGGCATTTTCCATTTCCTCACACAAGATGCGCGCCGCACGATCAGCGTCGTGTTCGGCCGCCTCGACAATCAATTCGTCGTGCACCTGCAAGATCAGCGTGGCATCCACGTTTTCGGCTTGCAACCGTTCGTGCACGCGAATCATTGCGAGTTTGATGATATCCGCGGCGGTGCCTTGGATGGGCATGTTGCGTGCCACGCGTTCGCCGAACGCACGCATCATCGCGTTGGAGGCGCGCAGTTCCGGCAACGGACGACGGCGATCAAACAGCGTGGCGGCATAGCCGCATTCTTTCGCCGCGGCAATCAGGCCGTCCATATACCCCGCCACCGCGCCGTAATGCGCGAGATAACTGTCAATGTAGCGTTTGGCTTCCCCGTAGGACACGTGAATGTCCTCCGAAAGCGAATGAGCGCCGATACCGTACACGATCCCGAAGTTGACCGCTTTGGCCTGTGAGCGCATCAGCGGCGTCACCATCGCTTCAGGCACGTCAAATACCTGCGAGGCTGTGATGCGGTGGATGTCTTCTTCGTTGTTAAATGCCGCGGTCATCGTGGGATCGCCCGACAACGCGGCGAGCACGCGCAGTTCGATCTGCGAATAGTCGGCATCGCACAACACGTATCCGTCCTTTGCGTGGAAAAAGCGGCGCAGTTCGCGGCCGAGTTCCTGGCGAACGGGAATGTTTTGGAGATTGGGTTCCGTAGACGAGATACGCCCCGTGCGCGTTTCGGTTTGGTTAAAGGACGTATGGATGCGCCCATCCTCCGCGATGACTTTGACAAGACCGTCACAGTAGGTCGATTTCAGTTTGGCGAGGGTGCGATAGTCGAGGAGCATTCCCACCGCGGGGTGAGCATCCCGCAGTTTTTCCAGCACTTCCGCATTGGTGGAATAGCCCGATTTGGTTTTCTTTTTGGCGGGAAGTCCCAAATCCTCAAACAACGCTTTGGCAAGTTGCTTGGGGGAGTTGAGATTGAATTCGTATCCCACCGCTTCGGTGATGGCGGCCACCAAACCGTCGATCTTCTCTTGCAACTGTTCACCGAAACGGCGCACTCCATCACCGTCCACCGCCACGCCCGCCGTTTCCATCGAGGCGAGCACCGCCGCGAGCGGAATCTCCATCTCACGAAGCAAGCGGCTTTGGCCGTTTTGTTCGATCTCGTTTTCCAAACGGTCGCACACAGCACTTATCAGCCGCACGTCGGACGGCAGATCCCCTTCGGGTGCCGCCACGCCGTATACCTGTGCGATGCGTTCCGGTTCGTAGGTGTTTGACAACGGGTCAAGCAGATACGCCGCCAACGCCGTATCCATTGTGACACCGGCAAGCGTTTTGCCGTGTTTCAACAACAGCGCCGCCAACGCCTTGGTGTCACACACGCGCTTTTGTACGGTGCCGTCCGCCAGGCGTTCCAACAGAGCGGTGTCGTCAAAGTTAACCAATGCGGCTTTGCCGTCGGCCACTACCCAAATGCCTTCTTCCGCAATCACCACGTCGAGCGAGTTGCTTTGAAGAATTTGTGCGGCTTCGCCTTGTGTTACCGTCGCGGTGAGCGTCGTCGTTTGTGCCGTCGGCACCGTCACGGCGGACAACTTCATCTTGTCCATCAATTTGAACATCTCAAGTTCGGTCATTCGCGCCGCCAAGGCCGCAGGATCACCGGCCGTTATGCGGTAATGTTCCGGTTCGGTATCCATCGGCATCTCGCGGCAGATGGTACCGAGGTCACGGCTCAAGTAGGCACTGTCGCGACCCGCGACCAATTTGGCACGCAGGCTGTCGCGCAGATCGGCGGTATCGAGTTGCTCGTACAACGCGTCCAGACTGCCGAAACGGTGCATCAGGTCAAGCGCGGTTTTCTCACCCACCCCGGGCACACCGGGAATGTTGTCGCTGGAATCGCCCATCAAGGCTTTGAGGTCGATGAGTTGCGGCGGTGTGAGGCCGTATTTCTCCATCACCGTTTCGGGCGTATAAGCTACCGTTTCGGGTTGCCCCATACGGGTGGTGGCGAGCAGGACCGTCACCGTTTCACCGACCAATTGCAACGAATCACGGTCACCCGTGGCGATAAAGCATTCCATTTTGTTTTGTGCCGCCGCGGCGGAAAGCGTACCCAAAATGTCGTCCGCTTCAAACCCATCTTGCTCCACCACCGCAATGCCCATCGCGGTGAGCAATTCTTTGATGATGGGCAGTTGTTGTGCCAATTCTTCCGGCATCCCTTTGCGGCCCGCCTTATATTGGCCATATTTCAGATGGCGGAACGTGGGGGCTTTGCGGTCAAACGCGACCGCCACCGCCTCGGCGTGCACCATATCCTGCAACCGATGGTAGATATTGAGAAACCCGACCAATGCATTGGTGGGAACACCCGTATGCGTGGTCAACACTTTGATGCCGTAAAAGGCGCGATTCAAGATACTGTTTCCGTCGATGAGCAACAATCTCATAGCAACACTTCCCTATATTAATGGTTTTACTATAGCACAAATTCAACCGATTGGCAAGAAAAAAGGCGGGGATTCGGAGCGTTCACATAGGGAGAAATCGGTTTTTCGCCACTGTTTCCCCCGCCTCCTTGTTGCCAAACCTTGTCATACGCCAGTATAACGGCGGTTTGACAACTTCGAGGACGAGAAAAACAGTTCGGCTACAAAACTGCGTAGCACCTAAAACAAGAAAATTTTTGATGGTAGAAAAGGCAAAAAGCCACGGTAACGCTTACGCGTACCGTGGCTTTTTAACGCATTGTACCGCAAAAATTACTTGTTTTAGGCGAATTATCCCTACGTGAACGCTCCGTTCTCCCCGCCCTATGCCTCTTCTCGCTTTTGCAACAAGGCCAGCAGATCTGACGCGTGTACGCACTCGTCCTCCGCCATCTTGGCAAACAATGCCGCCGCTTCTTTGTCTTCGGCAATCTCTTGCTGATATCGTTCAAAATCGCGTACCAAGCCCATCGAGGTTTCCCACGCGTGCATCAATCGATCACGCGGCATGATACGCAGATTGTGTTTGTGATTCATACGCCTTCCTCCTTTTCACCGATAGTTTGCGTGTACAAACCAAAAATATGTATTCGTATAACGGGAAATTTGTCGTTTTGCTCTTTTAATTTTCAAAAACTGTGCTATACTTTACTATGAATGTATGATTTCTCGTACATTTCGATATCATTTACGGAGGTCCGTATGTTAGAACTCAAAAACGTTTCGTTTGGGGTGGAGGGCGAAAACGGCCACAAAGACATCCTCAAACATATCAATTTAACGGTGGATGAGCGATTTGTTGCCATCACCGGTCCCAACGGCGGCGGCAAATCGTCGCTTGCCAAGATCATTGCGGGTATTTGGCAACCCACCGAAGGGCAAATTCTGCTGGACGGCGAAGATATCACCGCGCTTAGCATTACCGAGCGTGCCAAAGCCGGTATCAGTTTTGCGTTCCAACAACCCGTGCGCTTTAAAGGCATCACGGTGCACGATCTGCTCTCGCTGGCAGGCGGCAAACCGCTTTCGGTTTCCGAAGCGTGTTCCTATCTGTCGGAAGTGGGGCTGTGCGCCAAAGATTACATTGACCGCGAAGTGAATGCCAGCTTGTCGGGCGGCGAACTCAAGCGCATTGAGATTGCCACCGTGATGGTGCGCGGCACCAAATTGTCGGTGTTTGACGAGCCGGAGGCGGGCATTGACCTGTGGAGCTTCAACAACCTCATCAAGGTGTTTGAAAATATGCATCAAAAAGAGGGCGGCTCCATTCTCATCATCTCGCACCAAGAACGCATTCTCAACATTGCCGACAAGATCGTGGTGGTGGCAAACGGCGAAATTGCCGACGTGGGTACCCCCGAAACCATTTTGCCGTCACTGCTTTCGGCGTCGTCGGTGTGCAGTGCGCTGACCGATAAATTGGCAGGAGGTGCGGCACGATGAACGCGATTGAAAAACAATTGTTGGCCGCGGTTGCCGACCTGCACGAAGTGCCTACGGGTGCGTATAACATTCGCCAAAACGGCGAGGCGGCGGGGCGTAATTCCACCGCCAACATTGACATTGTCCCCAAAGAGGGCAAGCCCGGCATCGACATTCGCATCAAAGCGGGCACGCGCGGTGAAAGTGTGCATATCCCCGTCATTCTCACCCAAACGGGGCTCACCGATCTCGTGTATAACGATTTCTTCATCGGCGAGGATTGCGACGTGACCATTGTGGCGGGTTGCGGCATCCACAACAGCGGCGACAGTGCCACCGAACACAGCGGTATCCACGCCTTTTACGTGGGCAAAAATTCGCACGTCAAATATGTGGAAAAACACTACGGCGAGGGCGACGGCAACGGCGAAAATGTGATGAACCCCACCACGGTGGTGGAATTGGCGGAAGGTGCCACGATGGAACTCGAAACCACCCAAATTAAAGGCGTGGATTCCACCAAACGGGTAACCAACGCCACGGTGGCGGACGGTGCTTCGCTCATCATTCGCGAGAAACTGATGACCCACGGCAACCAGTTCGCCGAAAGTGATTTCACCATTGATCTGAACGGTGAAGATTCCTCTGCCAACGTCATTTCGCGCGCGGTTGCCAAGGGGAACTCCCGCCAAGATTTCCTTTCCCGCATCAACGGTAACAACCGTTGTGCCGGGCACACGGAATGTGACGCCATCATTATGGACGACGCCCGTGTGCGCGCGGTGCCCGAAATTACCGCCAACCACCTGGACGCCGCCCTCATCCACGAGGCGGCCATCGGCAAGATCGCGGGCGAACAACTTATCAAGTTGATGACGCTGGGACTTACCGAACAAGAAGCGGAAGAACAAATCGTCAACGGATTCCTAAAATAACAAAAAGCCGAACTGCGAAGGCAGTTCGGCTTTTCTTATACTCTTGTTTTCCCTACCGCGCGGACGATGCGCTCCGTCGCGGGTGCCAACACGAGGTTGATGGCAAACTCCACAAGGAAGTTGGTGCCCGCCAGCAGGATGAAGATGATGTACGCCGCGTTGGGGTTGGCGAAAAACTCCATCAACTGTTCTTGGAACAAAAACATACCGCCGCAGAAGATGCCGGTATTGACGATCGGTACGGCGGCCGAAGCCAGCACCACACCGAGAAATTGTTTGTTTTTATTTTGTAAGGCTTTGGCGATAAAGCCGCCGACCGCACCGGCCACCGTGCTTTTCAGCATACAAAGAAGGGCAATAAGTACGGGGCTTTCGGCAAACAAGATGCCGAACAGGCCGCCGCCCGTCATCACGCCGTAGATGGTCATCACACCGAACACCGCACCGAGAATCGCACCTGCCATAGGTCCGAACAGCACGCCGCCGATGACGATGGGAATCAGCACAAACGACATTTGCACCGGCATCACCGCCGTGAGCATATTGCCGAGCCATTGCAGCACCACAATGAGTCCTGCCAACAAGGCAAGTTGCGCCAACCGTAGGGTTTTTTGCGTTACTCTTTCCATTTTTCTCGTCTCCTTACTGCTGCCCCGATGTGGGTGCAGCGTAAATTATTTATTTCAACTCTTGCGAGTTAAAACCTACTTGGTATTGCGCTCGTACAAAATGCGCAAACCGTCGAGGAGCAGTTGCCCGTCGTACACCGTATCGCGACGGCAACACGCGGCAATTTCTGCCCCGAGACCTCCCGTCACGATGACCTTGGCTTCGTACCCGAGTTCTTCGACAATGCGGTCGCACATGCCGTCCACCATCGCAGCGGTGCCGAACACCGCACCCGAACGCATCGAATCCACCGAGTTGGTGCCGATCACGTGGGCGGGGGCTTGCAGACGAATGTTGGGGAGCAGTGACGCGCGGCTGACGAGCGAGTCAAGCGACGTCGCCACGCCGGGCATAATCGCACCGCCGCGGAACGCACCGTCTTTATCCACCACCGAAACGGTGGTGGCCGTGCCGAGATCCCACACGATGCACGGCGCGCCGTATTGGTGCACCGCCGCTACACCGCCGACCAACAAGTCGGCGCCGAGTTGGGCGGGATTGTCGATGCGGATGTTGATGCCCGATTTGATGCCGGGGCCCACCATCAACGGTTCCTTGCCGATGACACGCGACACCGCTTTGCAAAACGCGTTGTCAAGACTCGGCACCACCGAACCGAGGATCGCGCCGCCGATGTCTGCAGGGTCGATGTTGTACAGCCGCAACATCGCGAGCAGGTCAGCGGCATATTGATCGCCCGTGCGGGTACGGTCGGTGGCAATGCGAAATTCACAGATCAGTTCTTCGCCGCGGAATACACCTGCCGTGAGGTTGGTGTTTCCGAGATCCAGCGTCAGTAACATATCAGGCATTCCTTTCTTTGAGCGCACGCTCCGCTTCGCGTTTCATATCGCGGCGAGCGGCGTCTTCACGTTTGTCGTACAATTTTTTACCGCGGCATAACCCCACCTGCACCTTGACGTGGGAGCCTTTGAAATACAGTGACAACGGAATCAGCGTCAATCCCTGTTGTTGACGGAGCATCCCGTACCACCGCATGATCTCGCGCTTGTGCATCAAGAGCCGCCTTTCACGGCGCGGGTCGCGGTTGAAAATGTTGCCCTGTTCATACGGGCTGATGTGCAGTCCTTTCAAAATGAGTTCGCCGTTTTCGACGGCACACCACGCGTCGCGCAGGTTGGCACCGCCCGCACGGAGCGATTTGACTTCCGTGCCGCACAGTTCAATCCCCGCTTCGACGGATTCCTCCACAAAATATTCGTGGAAGGCTTTTCGGTTTTCGGCAATGGTCTTGGTTTCCACACGCGTACCTGCCACGAAATTCACTCCTTAGTTATAATAATTCACTGCGGCCCTCGAGCGAACGGCGCAACGTCACCTCGTCGGCAAATTCGAGGTCGCCGCCCACGGGAATACCGTAGGCCAAACGAGTCACTTTAACACCAAATGGTTTTAACAGTTTGCTGATATACATCGCGGTGGCCTCCCCTTCCACAGTGGGGTTGGTGGCCATAATCACTTCTTCCACGTCTTCGTTCGCGATGCGGGTGAGCAGTTGTTTGATGCGCAGTTGTTCGGGACCGATGCCGTCCATCGGCGAGATGGTGCCGTGAAGCACGTGGTACGAGCCGTGAAATTCGCGGGTACGCTCAAACGCCAACACGTCACGCGGTTCTTCCACCACGCAGATGACCGAGGTGTCGCGGTCGGGCGCCGAGCAAACAGAACACTGTTCCCCGTCGGTTAAATTACAACAGATCGCACATTCTTTGATGTTGGAGCGTGCATCCACAATGGCGTCCACAAACGCCTTGCCTTGCTCCTCCGGCATTGCCAGCACGGCGAACGCCAAACGGACAGCCGATTTGTGACCGATGCCGGGCAAGCGTTCCCATTGCTCGATCAATTTATCCAAAGTTGCTACCCGATACGCCATGGCGATCCTCCTAAAAAGGTTGTTCAGTATATTGTATCATATCTATAAAAAAAATTCCACACTTTTCTTTTTGGAGAGGGCAAAAAACTTTTTTCGAAAAAAGCAAAAAAAGGCTTGACATTCGCGAGGAGTTGCAGTATTATATTTTAGCAGTTTGACACGCACCATTAGCTCAGTTGGTAGAGCACCTGACTCTTAATCAGGGTGTCCAGGGTTCGAGTCCCTGATGGTGTACCATCCGGCCCGTTGGTCAAGTGGCCTAAGACTCCGGCCTCTCACGCCGGCAACACGAGTTCGAATC
>JAFSFY010000033.1 GCA_017434985.1 Clostridia bacterium
CATTTCGGCTACGAACCGATTTGTTATCTCTTTCTGTCGTTATAAGGGTTTGGGCTTAGCCCATATTTGCGTTTGACTAGTCAAATGCGATGCTTGCACTTTGCTCAAAGCATAAATTCTCCCCTAAGAACATCACCCAGTACCATCGGGGGTTTTGTTATGGGTTAGATGTGGGTGCGTTTTTTGCGTTTGAGGGTACCGAACATGGTCGCACCGCTGACAAACGCGAGCGCCAACCACGCAAGCAGCGAGGTGTTTTCGCCGAGTTCGGGAATCACGGGAGGCTCTTCCACAGGAGGCTCTTCTACGGGAGGCGTCACCACGGGAGGTTCTTCCACGGGAGGCTCTTTCACGGGAGGTTCCTCCACAGGGGGTTCTTCCGGTTTGGGTGCCGTGTACGCGTTTACAAACGCTATCGCGTCTGCCGCTTTGCCGTCGACCGTGATCACTTCGGCAATCGCCAGCGTGCCGTCCAACCGATCGGCAACGGTGAGGGTGACGGTATAGACCGTTTGGTCATAGGTCACGCCCTCGGCCTCGCCTTTCACTTCGGACACCGTGTACACGTAGGTGCCGACCTTGTCAAAAGTGAGCGCATCGAACGCGAATTTGCCGTCTTTCACCGTCTTGGTCTGCAACACGGTGCCGTCTTTATCCTTGAGCACGAAGGAGAATTCGCCGTTCACGATGTCGCGACCGTTCAAGGTCTTATCGCCTTTGATGACGTGCTCATTCGGGTTGACCGCGTACACGTTGTCAAACTCCACCGCGTCGGCATCGTCTGCGTTCTTTTTCACCGAGGTGACGGTGGCTTTCAAGGTCGCGCCGTCGCCTTTTTCGACCTTCACGGTCAGTTGGTAGACCGACTTGTCGTCGGTGATGCCCGCAATACCGCTGGCGACCTCACTGACGGTGTAATAATAGGTACCCGCTTTGGCGATGGTATCGGTCAGCGCAAACGCGCCGCCGCCGTTTTCGGCGGTGTCTTTCTTCACGCCGTTTTTGAAGTTCGCGTCGGTCTCGTACAGTTCAAAGGTGAACTTGTCGGTGGTAAGCGGATCACGACCCGTCACTTTTTTGTTGCCGTCCACCGTCAAGGTGGCCGCATCCAAACGATAGGTGTTGCGGAACGTGGCCGCATAGGTGGCGGTCTTCTCGCCGTTCACTTTGGCGTAGGCGGTGCCGTCGAGGTTGTCGACGATCTCGATCTTCACTTCACGCGGGGTGGTGTCGTAGGTGACACCGTCCTCGCCGAGGTCTTTTTCCGCCACGTAGAAGGTCATCGTGTGACCGATGAGTTCTTCGCCGAAGGTTTTCACAAAGGTCAGGGTGCCGTTTTCGTCGGTCTTGCCGATGTCGGTTACCGCCACTTTTTGGTTGTTGCCGTCAAGTTGGTACAGTTCAAACTCGAAATCGGCTTTGCCGCGGCCCACACCCGTGTTGTCGTCCATCTCTTTGGTAACGTTGATGGTGACGTCGGTATTACCCGTGGCTTTGTACACGTTTTCAAACGTTACGGTCGAAGCGGGTTGCGCCCCTTTCAGCGTACGGACGATCCTCGCTTCCAGTGTGTTGCCAACGCCTTTATCGACCTCCACCGTCAAATAATAGACGGCTTTGTCGTCGGTGACACCCGCAATACCGCTGGCGACCTCGCTGACGGTGTAATAATAGGTACCCGCTTTGGCGATGGTATCGGTCAGCGCAAACGCGCCGCCGCCGTTTTCAGCGGTATCTTTCTTTACACCGTTTTGGAAGTTCGCATCCGTCTCGTACAGTTCGAAGGTGAAACGGTCGGTAGCGAGCGGATCACGACCCGTCAGTTTTTTGTTACCGCTCACCGTGAGGGTCGCCTCGTCGAGCGCGTAGGTGTTGAGGAAGGTGGCTGCGTAGATGTTTTCGTTGGTGCCGTTTACGTGGGCACTGACCGATCCGTCGAGGTTGTCGACGATGGTGACCTCGATCTTGTGTTCGGTCATATCGTAGGTCATCCCGTCCTCACCGAGTCCTTTTTCCGCCAGGTAGTAGGTAAAGGTATTGCCTTTGGTGTTGGCGTCAAAGGAGAAACGATAGGTGAGGTTGCCGTTGGCATCGGTGGTGCCGATGGAGCGCACGTTGATCTTTTGGTTGTTGGCGTCGCGTTCGTACAGTTCAAACTCGAAACCCGCTTTGGTGTGGTCAAGGCCGGTGCTGTCGGTCAGTTCTTTGATGACGTCGATCACCACTTCGGCAGTGCCCGCCACTTGATAGATATTCTCAAACAAGGTGGTCACGTGCCAATCGCCGTTTTCGTTTTTCACCGTAGTACCCGGGCGGTCTGCCGCCGCAGGCGGGGTAACGGTGGTCACGTTCGTGATCTTGAGTTTGCCGGTCGCATAGTCGTTTTCAACCGTCAACTCAAAGCGTTTGGGGTAAATATCGTAGTTGATGCCGTCGATGTCGTCAGGCAACTCGTACACGCGCAGTTGGTAGACGCCGACCGCGTTGACCTTATCGCTCACAAACTGATTGAGCGCGTCGGTGAACGAGAACGTGTGCTCGGCAGACATCCCCGTCACGACTTTTGTGCCGTGATAGTCCACCCATTGGTTGCCGTCGAAGTATTGGAAGCCAAAGTCAAAGTTGTCGCTTGCCAACCAAGGACGACCGTTGATGGTCTTCACACCCGTGTGGGCGATGTTGATGGGATACACGCCGCCCACCGTGTAGGTGTTTTTCAAGGTCACGACCGTGTCGGTCGTATCCGAAACGGTGACCGTCGCCGGGGAGATGTCCGACGCCCAACCGAGGCCAAGGTTGGGCTCGGACACCGAGGCAGTTACGTTTGCCGGAATTTTGCCGATAACAATGGCTTGATCGTCGCGAATGGTGAGGGATAATTTGCCGTCCACGACAGGGGTATCCACACCGTCCACCGTCACCGTGTCAAAACTCTTGCTGTCAAAGGTGACGAGCACGTCAAAGGGGGCGGTGTAAGTGGCATCGGCACCGAGTGCCGCGTCCAACATCACGTCTTTGTGAAGAATGAGGTTGCCGTGACTGACCAGCGTGTTAACAAACTGCACGTTGCCGAATTGACCCGCTTGCACAGTGCCCGTCTTGCCGATGGTGGCGGTCACGTCTTCCATATAGGGCGAATTGATCGGCAGCACCTCGCGAACGGCGTACTGCGTGCCGACGGGCAGGTCGGCCAGGTAGACGACCTCGTCGGGAGCCAACGATACTTCCGCCACGTTGCCGTTGACCGCCACGTCGCGCAGATAGTTGCCGTCGGCGTCGTACAGCGGATAGCTCGTCGCCAACACGGTGCCGGGCAAGGGGGTAAGCGCGATCTCGAACGTAAAGGTTTCATCGGCGCCGAGACCCGCAACCGCCATCGCTTTGGACAGTTTGAGTCCTTGCGCGGCAGTGAGGGTAAACAGGCCGTTGTTGCCGAGGCACGCGTCGGCGTGCACCGAACCGTCAGGCAGGGTGACCACTTTCGGGTGGTTGGCATAATCAAGAGTTTTGGTGGGATGTTCTTTTTCGGGGGTGAGCAGGTTTTCGCCCGCTTTGGGGGTTTGATACTCGTGTCCCTCCGCATCCTCCAACAAACGGTGGAGCGTGCCTTTCGGGATATACCACGAACCGTCGGCCGCTTCGGCCGCTTCCGCCAACGCTTGCGCCGAGATGGGGACGAAATGTTCCTCTTTGACCGCGGCGGTCATCACCGTCGAACGGGCGGAGAAACGGATGGCACGGTTGTAGAAAACGGTGCCGGGTTTGGTGGCGGGGTCGTAGTTGATAAGACGGTAGGTGCCGTCGCCGTTGCTCTCGTAGATCGGCGTGTCGGCAGTAAAGTAGTACCGTTCGTTTTCATACGACGGCTCAAATTCGAGCCAGGTCGCGTCGTGGTCGTCCACCAGAGAACCGTCGGTGTGGGTATGTTCTTTCCAACTGTTGGAATAGAACGTATACACGCCGTCCTGCACGTGGGGATAATTCGCCACTTTTTGCGCCACGTTGATGCGGTTGATGTCGGAACGCAGACCCACTTCGAACACAAGGCGAAGTGCTTCGGTGGCGCCTTTCACGCTCATTTCAAAGTTGGTGCCGGTCTCCAGATCGGTTCCTTCGAAGTTGATCTCGTAGTTGACGGTGGGAATGAGCGCAGCGGGAACTTTGTAGATCACCATTTGGTGTTTCTTGTCCACATGCTCGCGCACCTGCACACTGATGTGCAACATATCGGATTCGTTGAATTCTTCCGCCGAACCGACGGTGCCCATAAACCCGTAGGAGCGGTTGGCGTACACCGCGCCGACAGGTTTGTCGGTGTGGGTGTGCTCGCCGTTCCAATAGCCGAGGAAGGCGCCGTTTTCGTCGGCATACCAACCGATGTAGTTGGAAAAATCGGTGTCGCTGTTGTAATACAGTTGCCCGTCTTTGAGCGCTTGCGCCACGATCTCGCCCGCCTGCGTTTCGGTGCAACCGAGACGCTCTTCCACCGCTTGCAGGAACGCGAGTCCGTCGGTGTTCATATTGGCGAGGTTGCCGCCGTAGATGTTGCCGAAGTCGCCGTTTTTCAGGGCTTTGACGATGGCGGAGCCTTTGTAGTAGTGACCGTCCACCGTGAGGCCTTTGACGTCTTTAACTTCCATGTACTCACCGAGTTCGTCATGGAAGGTGATGTAGCCGTTGAGGTGGTGTTTGCCGTCGTCCACCAAGGTGGGGTAGTATTTCGATTGAATGATGATCTGATTGACGATGGATTGGAACGCGTTAAGCAGAGCGTTGTCGCCGCTGGCGGGGAAATATTGGTCCACGTATACGCGATCCAAATTTTTGACAACCGGTACGGTAAAGGTGCGGTTGTTGCCCTGGGTAATGGTGTTACCGGTAGCCGCTTGGTACGCGGTCCAGTACTGTTGATACGGATTGCCCGCACCCGCCGGGTTGAGCACCGCTTGCGCGTCGGCGGAGGTGCCGACGTTGAGACCGAGCGTGTAAAACAGCGCCGCACGGCTGTAATGGTCGGTCATTTCTTTTTTCGCCCACGCGCAGGTCAACTGCGTGAGGTAGGATTGGGTGGTGTTGCTGGCAGAGCCGTTGCCGTGGGTGGAGGTTTCAACGTTGTTGATGGAGGTGGTCGCCACGGTGGGCGCACCGTCGCTCATCAGCACCATGATGGGCATCCGCACGGTGCCCGCTTGAGGACCCGATTGGATCACCGTGTCCGCTTTGTCGATGGCCTTGAACTCGTCCACCGCCAACTGCATACCCGCCTGAATGTAGGTCGCACCGTTTGCGCGTTTGGAGGGAAGCGTCGAGCCGGCAGGCAACACGCCGCGCGCAACCGAAACGGTATCGTTCTCGTAGTTGAGGAACACGTTTTGGTCTCTGCCCGTGCCGGTGTAACGGTCGATCGGCAGAAGCACGGTGGCCGAACGGTCGAGATGCGACGCGCTGTTTCCGTTGCCGTTGCTGTCGCCGGAATACACCACCACGCCGACGCGGTTGTGCAGGTTAAGCGCCAACAACTTGGTCATCGCGGCGTTGGCGGCACCGATCATATTGGTCATCGCCGTGTTGGACATACTGTTGGAGAGGTCCAGCACCAACATGGTGTCGGTGGGCAACGCCGAGTAGCCCACAATCGACTTGTTCGCCGCAATCGCCGAAAGCGCGACGAGGAAGTTTTGACCGTTTTCGGTCATTTCGATATCGTAATCGGCGACGCCGTCTTCCAACGCAGCGTTGAACGCGTCAACCCCCGTGAAGACCGATTTGTCGCCCCACACGCCGCCCGCGTTTTCGGTGTTGAGCACCGAGGCGCCGAACCACCGTTGCCAATCGGTCATGGTGGCGGGGTCGGTCACCCGCGTGTCGGGGGCAGAAGCCGCCAACAAGTTGAGCGGCATAAGTTGCAGCACGATCGCCAGCGTGACCGCCCAAGCAGCGATTTTCTTACATACTCGTTTCATACAGGATCCTCCTTATGCGACCGCTTCTCCTTCGAGCGGCTGTAACAGTTGTTCAATATCGTCGTCGGTGAGTTGGGTGGTGTATGCCAAAAATTCGTCAAACACCGCCTGCCCCATCGTTTTATAATCCAGTGCCATCACTTTGGCGATCTTGTTTTCGCGCACGTGTTCGGGCACGTTGTAGATGAGCATCAGGCAATTCAACGCCCCGCGTATGCGCGTTTCCAACGGTGCGGAATCCTCCGTGGTCATCAAGGTGGCATATTCGATGCCCGAAATCAGCGTTTCCGCTTCGCGGTACTGCGTGTCGGTCCAGTGAGGACAGTACTCCGCAAACACGTCTTTGGCACGCATTCGGTCGTTGTAACGCAATATCTGCAACGCCATCGGGTGGGTGTACCCCGCGATATAAAAATCGTGGGCGATCTCGCTGTTTTCACTGGCGGAGGCCATCACCATCAGTTCCAAGCACACCGCCAACAGAGAGGTGGCACCCTCCTGCACGGCGCGTTCCATCATCCGCCGCTGAAAGGCACATTGTGCCCTCACCACCACCGCCAACAAATGCTCTTTGGTGGGAAAATGAAAGGTCAGGTTGCCGGTGCTGATCTCCAATTCGTCCGCAATTTCCTTGGCAGAGGTCTTGCTGAACCCCTTTTCCAAAAACAGCCGCGTGGCAACCTGTATGATCTCCAGTTTCGTGGTGCTCATTTTTTTACGAGCCATGGTTATCACCTCAAATTAGGATTTATCCTACTCTAGTACGCATCCTAATAATAGCACGCGTCCTAGTTCCTGTCAATACCATTTCTGCTATTTTTTAGAATTTTTTCCGACGGTTGCCAAAACGCCGCCCACACAAAGCTGTTGCCGTGCTGTGGGCAAACAAAAACGAGGCGCACCCCTTACGGAGTGCGCCTCGGCACCGGAAATGTTCGTGTTATTTCGTATACTGTTTTAACAGATGCTCACACAGCAACACCTTTTCCGCCAACATCAGTTTGTTATAGTAATAATGGTTGGCGGCTTCGTAGCCGAACAGGTTGTTTTTGACCATCAGGTTGTACAAGATAAGCGCGAGTTCACGTTCTTCCGCCACGTAGGCGGCGAGTTTGTCCGTCTCGCCGTTGTCACGCGCGACGATGAACGCCGATTGCAGATAGGACGAGCGGAACAGCGCGTACGCGCCCCACGCCACTTGTTTGTATTCGCCGTCGGGCATCGCCTCGATCACGTCCAAGCCGCGTTTCCACTTTTCACTGACCTTGCGCCACTGATCCACGTACACCTCACGCGGATAGATGCGGCGCCACTTGTCGATGTCGTCGTAGGAATAGCAGGTCATCGTCCCCTCCAGCCCCGTCGGCTCGGCAAACAGCGGATTGGACGGGCCTGCGTTTTGCGGCCCGAAATACAGCGAATAAATGTCAAACGGGAATTCGCGGAATGCCTCCGAGAACAGCGACGAAGCGGTTTTGACCATCGGTGCCCACTCGCCGTATTCTTCGTCAAGCAGTGCGTTGTATTTCTCCTCGTCGGGATCAGCAAGGCACTGCGCGGCCACTTTCAGGTTGATGGCGGGATAGCCGCCCAGCGTCCAACTGAGCATCACGTGTTGCACCCCGGCGTTGTGCAGATTGGTCATGTGTTCACGCACCAAATCAAACACGGGCAGATACGGCAACGTACTGCACTCCCACGTCACGTTGACCTGTACTTTGGCAGACACTTCGTGCCCGCGTTCCTTCGCGTACTTCCACGTGCGCAACGTGTTATCCGACGGACCGGGGATGGACATACTGTAATCGTCCACTTCGCCCTCCACGCCGCCGATGACAAACGGTTTTTTACATTCACTGTTGCATTGCAGCACAATGCCTTTGGGCAGGCGATCAATGCAATCCTGAATCTGCTCCCACGTCATAAAGTCTTCGCCTTCCCACGCCCAGGTCCACGCAATCACGCGGATGGCGGGATTGATGGCGGTGGCTTCCTCGTAAATGGCGGTCAGCACGTCCGCTACCAACTGTTGGGGCGGTACGTCGGCACAGCGGGCGCACGGCTCACCGTGCGGCACCGATTTGCAGTGGGTCATATTTTCCGACATCGTGATACAGAAAAATCCACCGAGTCCCGGCACCGCTTCGCACAGCGAACGCACGGCATAACGCAGATAGTCCATCACGGCGGGGTGCGAGGTGCACATCGCCCCGTATAACCCGCTTTTGCGGCCGAGCAGGTCGGGATGTTTGTCAAAAAACGCGATCGGCATATTGCGCGGCTCGTTCAAATAGCCGTACACCTTGATGCCGTATTTCGCGGCACGTTCCACCAGTTCGCGCAAACGTGCTTGCCGCATCTCCCACCCGACCGAATAACTCTCGTCAAAGGGAAACGGCACCATCTGATACAGCACCAACGGCAGCCACACCGCGTTGATGCCGTTTTGGGCGTACATTTTCAGCAGTGAATCGGGGTAGGACAGCGCAATGTCCTGCTCCAACACGTTGGCGTACAACCCGCAATACGAGTAGATCATCCGCAACCCGTCGGCGGCCGCCGTGACGGCCGATTCGTCGGTATCGGCAAAGAAGTCAAACGGTTTCGCCCCGTCAAACAGACCCGCAAAATGCGCTTGCACCGTCGCACGCAACCGCGCCAGCTGCGCCGTTTGTTCGGCGGTGAGTTCCACGGGGCGAACGGGGGCGGCGGCGGGTTTGAATTCGTTGACTTTCACAAACAAAAAGTCCTCGTCTTTGAGCACCACCGCCAATTGGTCGACGGTCATATCGAGCACTTTCAGCAGTTGTTCGTAAGGCAAAATATGCCACGCATTGCGGATGGTGGTGATGTAGCCGCGCTTGTCCCAAATGCTCAAATCGGGTTGCGGCGGCAAGCCCATATCCAACGCGGTCTGTTCCACTACCGCGGCGGTGGTGTCACACGCAGCCGCGATGCGCGCGGCGGGCACGGTCTCCCACAAACGGAACACCGCGGCGTGAAACGCCGACGGAAAATGCGAAATATCCAAGGGGTTGATCTGCCGAATCGGGGGTAATTGTTCAAACGACATCACGTCGCCTCCTTATCTTTCTCCTCTTCTTTATACGTTGCTTTCTCGGTTTGTGCAAACCTTTTTTGCGGGAAAACGGTACGTTCCTCGCCGCAAACGAAAACGACCGTCCGTTGTCTCGGCAACGGGCGGTCGTTTTTAACGAGGAGTTTTGCGTCACGGCGAGAGCGCGGCGCACCCGAGAGCATATTACGCGTTACATGCGGCGAGGAGCTCCTCAACACCCATCGCTTTGAGGTCGTTCACGAAGGTGTCGAACTCGCTGATCGGGCGGTTGCCCTTGACAAAAGCAATAACTTGGTTACGCAGATAGACTTGAATGGTATCGTAACGGGCGGTCATCGCGGCGTCTACGTCGGGAGACAGGTTAAACTGCGCCAGCGCATACCCTTTCGCGTATTCCGCCGGGCCGTCCATTTGCCATTCGTGGTTATCCTCTTCGGGCGCCCAATCCCAGTTTTCCCAACGTTGGTCGTTGTTGTTCATCAGCGGCGCAAAGCAGAGTTGGTTGAGGCCGAAGGCAGACATCCACTCGTACACGTTGTTGTTACCGCCGGTGGGCCATTTTTGTTTCCAGAGTTTTTCAGGAACGTAAGCCATACCGTCTTTGTCGATCTCATAGGTCTCGTGCAACTTACCGTAGTTGTTGGTGTTGGCACCTTCCTCGGTGTAGCACCAATCCATAAAGTACAGAAGCTCATCGAGGTTTTGGGCTTGCGAGGAGATGTAATACATCGACTGGAAGTTGATGGATTGCGGCCAATACCAAGAGGTGGTGCCGCCGTTGTTGATGTGGCTGGCGAGAGGCGCGATCATCACGAATTCCGCGTTTTTGTTGTTCTTTTGCAGTTGCTCGTTCGCTTGTGCCACCAACGGGCCGGAGTCAACGGTGGTGAAGGTTTGGGTCGCAATCGCCATATCCAACCAGTTTTTGTCGCTGGATTGGTCAAAGTTTTGATCCAAAACCCCTTCGTCGTAGCAATCTTTCATAAATTGCAACACGTTTTTAAACTTCGCCGCGTTCAGCACGCCGCATTCCCATTTCTCGGTTTTGCTGTTGTAGTAGATTTGATACGCTTGGCCGAGTTGTTGGGTCCAATAACGCAAGCAGTAGTCGTAGGTACGGCTGGCGTAGGGTTGGCTGTTCGGATACTTCTTCTTAAGGACCTTCATCGCCTCAAACCACTCTTTCCAAGTGGTGGGCTTTTTGATATTGTTGTCCTCCAACACATCGACACGGACGTAAACACCGAGCACGCCTTGCTCATCGTAGAGATATTTGTACTCTTTTTGAGCAAAACCGTACAAACGGCCGCCGGTGGAGAAGAGCATCAGGTCTTCCCACTCGTCCTTCACCGCCGCGTAGTAGTTCGGAAGATCGGTTTTAATACGATCGGTCAGATCGTAGAACAGCGACGTTTTGTAGGTGCGGAACTGCGTGTTGTTAATATAAGTGATGTCGTACATCTTGCCGGAAGCGGCGGCCGCCATCAACTTGGTTTGCGCAGAAGCACCTTCGCCCACGTCCACGTCGAGTTCCACGTTGGTGAGCTCATAAACGGCGTCAAACTTGATCGTGTCGGTTTTGATGGGCTGATAGGCGTGCTCGGTCATGAAGAGCGTCCATTTCATCGTTTCTTCAAACGGCATACTAAA
>JAFSFY010000034.1 GCA_017434985.1 Clostridia bacterium
GGTGGTCTTCCTACCGGCGATGGTGCGTTGCGTTTTGGTGGTTTTTTGCGTTTTACCGTTTTCGTCGGTCACGACCGTTTCTTCTTCGGAAGGATCGGTCTCTTCCTCGCCGGAAGGATCGGTCTCTTCATCGGAAGGATCGGTCACGTCGTCACCCGAGGGATCGGTGTCGGCCACGGTGGTCGTCGTGGTCGTCGTGGTATCGTCGTCCGGCGTATCAGAGGGTTTGCAACCCGCAAACAGCGACAACGAGAGAAGCGCCGCTAACACAACGGCTAAGATGCGCAGTTTCATACGGTCTTTCATCCTTTCTTTTTTTGGGAACGAGATCCTTTGCTGTTTATCGTGAGAACTACCGAAAACGCAAAGTTCCTCTCTCGCGTTCCTCCTTTTCTTTATATCGTACTCCGACCGTTTTTGCAAGTAATTTCTGCAACAAAAAAGGTGTTTTTTGCACTTTTTCCTTTTATACTACATTCAAAAGGAGGGGTCGCATGCCTGTCAAAGCGGTATTGTTTGATCCGGACGGGACGTTGCTCCCGATGGATTTTGACGAATTTGTCGACGCCTATTTCAAAAGGCTCGCCGCGCATATGGCACCGCACGGCATAACGCAGATAGTCCATCACAGCGGGTTGCGGCGGCAAGCCCCATATCCAACGCGGTCTGTTCCACTACCGCGGCGGTGGTGTCACACGCGGCCGCGATGCGCGCGGCGGGCACGGTCTCCCACAAACGGAACACCGCTGCGTGAAAGAGCGACGGGAAATGCGACAGATCCAACGGTTTGATCTCGCGGATCGGCGGTAAATTTTCAAAAGACATTCAAAGTTCCTCCTTAAGGTGACACTTTGTTTTCTTTATACTGTATTTCAACGGCTTTTTCAAGTCCTTTTCCAGCAAAAAAATGGTGTTTTCGGGCACAGTTTTGCACCTTGTCGCTGCTGAGTCCCTTTATAAATGAAACGGCCGCCCGTTGTTTTAGACAACAGGCGGTCGTTTAAGGTGTCACTGTCGTGAGATTTACGCGTTGCACGCGTCGAGAAGTTCTTGGATACCCATCGACTTCAGGTCGTTGACAAACACGTCGTACTCGCTCATTTCACGGGTGCCTTTGATGAAGCCCACGATCTGGTTACGGATATACGCTTGCAACGTATCGTAACGGGCGGTCAGTTCGGTGGACACGTCGGGAGCAACGTTGAGTTGAGCCGAAGCATAGCCTTTTCGGTACTCTTCGCTGGAATCGCAGATCCACGGATGTGTGTAATCCTCTTCCGGATACCATTCGAAGTTTTCCCAACGTTGGTCTTGGTTGTTCATATACGGCGCAAAGCACAACTGGTTGAGACCAAACGTCGACATCCAATCGTAAACGTGGACACCGCCGCCTTCGGGCCATTTTTGTTTCCAAAGTTTTTCGGGAACGTAGGCCATCCCGTCTTTGTCGAGTTCATAAGTCTCGCCGAGTTTACCGTAGTTGTTGGTGTTGACGCCCTCGTCGGTGTAGCACCAGTCCATAAAGAACAGGAGTTCTTCCAGATGGGCCGCTTGCGACGAGATATAATACATCGACTGATAGTTGGAGGATTGCGGCCAGTACCACGTGGTGGTCTTGCCGCCGTTCAAGTGACTGGCAAGAGGATCAATGGCATAGAAAGCCGCATTTTTGTCGGTTTCCTGCAAGATCTGGTTGGCCTTCGACGTGGGGGAACCGGAGTCGATGGTGCAGAATGTCTTGGAGGCGGTTGCCAAGTCTTGGAAGTTCTTTTCGCTGGATTGGTCAAAGTTTTGGTCCAAGATACCTTCGTCGTAGCAATCCTTCATAAATTGCAAAATGTTTTTGAATTTGGAAGCATTGAGCACTCCGCATTCCCATTTGGCGTCTTCGACGTTGTAATAGATCTGATACGCTTGACCGAGTTGCTTGGTCCAATAACGAAGGATATAATCGAGCGAACGGCTGGCGTAAGGTTGGCTGTCGGGATACTTCTTTTTGAGGATCTTCATCGACTCGAACCATTCTTTCCACGTGGTGGGCTTTTTGAGGTTGTTATTTTCAAAAATATCCACGCGGATGTAAGGCATCAAGACGCCTTGCTCGTCATAGAGGTATTTGTACTCGGTTTGCGCAAACCCGTACAAACGGCCGCCGGTAGCAAAGGTCATCAAGTCGTTCCACTCGTCTTTGATCGCCGCGTAATAGTTAGGCAGATCGGTCTTGATGCGGTCGGTCAGGTCGTAGAAGAGGGACGTTTTATAGGTACGGAATTGCGTGTTGCCGAGGAAGGTGATGTCATACATCTTGCCGGAAGCGGCCGCCGCCATCAACTTGGTTTGTGCCGAACCGCTTTCGCCCACGTCCACGTCGAGTTCCACGTTGGTGAGCTCATAAACGGCGTCAAACTTGATCGTGTCGGTTTTGATGGGCTGATAGGCGTGCTCGGTCATGAAGAGCGTCCATTTCATCGTTTCTTCAAACGGCATACTAAA
>JAFSFY010000035.1 GCA_017434985.1 Clostridia bacterium
ATGATTTCCTCTTCGCGCTCACGGGTGTAGATCCCGTGCTCTGTTAAGAGCAACGGTTTGTTGCGTAAATGCGCCGCCATCGATGCCAACAATCCGCCGTATCCCGTGCAAATGGCATGATAACAATCCGCCTCGGGGATGTCCGTCCCCATCAAATACAGCACCGGCAACAACCGTGACCGCACGGAGTGGAATGCATCCGAATACGCAATGAATGGGAACTCCTCTTCGCACGTTTCGGTGAGCGTCTCCAAAAAACTTTGACTTTTCAAGTACGCCATGGGATTGATTTTGCGCACTTGATACAGATCAAACAACAATTCCCAATCCGGTTTATCGGAAGCCACCAACCGCTTGTGCGCTTCCTTTTCCTGCTCGGTGAACACGTGAGGAAACACACCGTTGTCTTTCACGCGCAACGCATCGTCCAAAAACACCTGTTGCACAGCCACCACATTTTTGGGAAGTGTGTACACAAATTTATCCCGATCTTCTGCTTTGGCACCAATCACCCAAAGTACAAACTCGTGTTCGGGCATTTCGGTAATATACTGGTGCATCCACGTGGACACGCCTCCGTTGATAAACGGATAGCACCCTTCCAAAATCAAACAAATTTTCACAGTTGTCCCCTACTTAAACGAAATGATAACCGTGTCTTCGGTCGCTTCCAAATTGTACAGATTGCCGGTCAAATGTGTTAACGTACCGCCTGTTACCGTGTCGGGCTCTTTTTCGTTAAACCGCACCATAAACTGTGCATCGTCGTAAAAATGATCCACAGAGAGCGTCATCGACTGATCGCCGATCTCGGTGTGTGGTGTCACAGCGGCAAAACGTTGTACCGCCGCCGACAGTTCCGTCCCCGTAAAATTCCGAAGCGTGGGCGCGGCGCCATACAACCATTTCAAGTAACTCTCAAATCGCGTGCACAGTTCTTCCCAACCAAGTTTAGCACCGCGCTCGGGGTCCAGTGCATCGTCCGGGTGGGTAAAGTGGTTGTTCACGTAATGTAAATTCAGTTCGGAAAGGGCGCCCATCGTCATAAAATCGTCGATATCGCACCCCGAAATGATACGTGGCTGGTCCACAATGCCATTTTCGTCCACTTCGAATTCCTGCAACAAACAAAAATCCAACACGTCGTCCGGCAAATAGATACCGGACAACGTCCGTATCTGTGGGTATTCCTCAATCAGGATATCCCGTCCCTCTTGTGCCAACAAGTTGGACGGCGGCACATATACCGCCATCGGTACACTCGGGAACAACTCCTCACAAAATGCGACCAAATGATCAAATGCTTTCACAATCGCCGCTTTGTTTTGCCACGCTTTATAATCGTAAATTCCTTGGTAGTCGCGGCCGATCGCAAGCGGTTGATGGTTGTATCCGTGATATCCCAGTTCTCCGCCTTTGCGCAGTAACATATTGCCAAAATTCAAAAACGTGCCCGTGTCGGGACTGGCATCGGTGGTGCCGTCCACGGCATCGTCATAACACTCAATCGCCAAACCGGTATACCGAATCCCATATTGATCCGATAAGTTCATCATATCGGGCCACCAAATGTTAATGTAAAAATCGCGAATGGTGGTTTGATAATCGCGGGTAATGTACTCACTGTTTCCGCTGGGGATCTGCGAGGGGAAGTCATCCAAATAAAACGTGGATCCATTGATCACCGGATAGAGGTATACCGCATGGAACAAGCTGAGAGAAGCGGCATAAAAACCGCGGAACGCTTTGTCGCACATTCCAAAATTATCTACTACAAATTTGCCTTCGCCGTAGGTCGCTTCCCAAATCAACGGTACGCCGTCCGCTTTACCGACAGATGCGTGTATCGTTGTGGTTTTAGGATTCAGTTGTACAGTTCTGGCTGATTCATATGCATCCGGCACCGCAAACGCTTTGCCGCCGCCCAACATGAACCCCTCGTTTATGTAAATACTGTCCACAAAGGTATAGCCATAGGATGCTTCGATACCGATTTTGTTTTCCA
>JAFSFY010000036.1 GCA_017434985.1 Clostridia bacterium
ATCCCGATTCCTGTAAATATAAATTATCCGTCAATTCCATATTCCCATCGTTGTCTTGAATCAGTTGAAATCCAAACATATCACGATAGAACTTTAACGCACGGTTACAATCTTTAACAACAATAAGCGTTCCTTTGTATTTCATATACGTTCTCCTCGTCAAATTCTTATTTATCGGTTAGTTGTATTATAGCACAACTTGACTAACAAAGAAAGAGAACATTAAAAACACCCGTAGTTTTTTTAAAACTACGGGTGTTTTCGTATCTTGCTGTACTGTCCTTATGTGTACAACGCCTATGCGTTGCGGTTTTTATTTTGCTGCAGGTTTTCGTTTCCACTCCGATAACCGAAGCGAAGGGAGCGCTTTGGCAAGAGGGACGGTGCTGCGCCCGAGATACAGCGAGAAAACGGCATCGGCCGTGCCGATCACCATAAAAAAGGTGGCCATCAACTTGGGACACAGGAAGGGGAAATCCACCATCCCGAACACCATCATTGAGATGGTAAAGGCGAGGAAAAACACACCAAACAAATGCGTTTTGGGTGAACGCGACAAACACTCCGCACTGTTTTGCAGCATCCGAATGGCCACAACGGCCAAGATGAACAGACCGACAAAACCGCCTTCCACCAACAACTGCAACAGCACGTTGTGGGCGTGGGGGACGTTTACGCCGAACGTTTGGGCATACTCGCTGAAATTCGAAATGCCGGGCCCCATACCGAAAAGGGGCGACTGCAAGATCGCCTGTATGGCAGCGTCCCACGCATCAAAGCGTTGGGTAATGGAGAAATCCCCCGTAACGCCGATGGAGAAAAAGCGGGAGATGATTATTTCGGGAAGCAACGATAGGGCGGCTACCAACGACAACAGCAGCGGTGACAATTTCTTCAAATTGGTCACAAGGAGAAGCAACAACATCGAAAGCAACGCCAAATACGCACCGCGCGAAAACGACGCCGCCACACCAAGCAGTGCGAGCACCAGGCATACCCGCGCGGTCAATTTGAGACGGGTGCGATACCCGTCAAACCCGCACACCGCCGTAAGCGGCACCGCCATCACCAAAAACTCCGACATAATGTTGGGATTATTAAAGGTGGAAGCCACGCGGTGGGTGGCAATGTGAATGTCCACGTCCATGGGGAAGTAACGGTAAAATAACACGTCGAGCGGTTCCCACACTTGGTTGGGAAGCGGCAGACGCACGATATCGCGCAACACGTATTGCACGGCGGCGATACCGCCCACTAGTCCGGCGGCAAGCGCGAAGAACAGCAACAAGAGCTGTAATCGCCGCCGATTGATGATCACGGTGGTGAGGGTGAGGTAGCCGCCAAAGGCAATCATCCACATGAGTACGGTGGAGAGACTGTTCAGTTTATGCTCGGAATACAGGATGCCCACCGCCATATACGCGATATACACCGCGAGCAATTTGCCGAGCGTACCGATGTGAATCGCACTGCCGCGGTGACGGGCGTCAACAGCGGCGCATACGAAGGCACCGATGGTGAAAAGCGGCGCGCAGTATTCGGGAAACAGAGGAATGGAGCACAAGAGAATCAGCGCCGCGATACACGCACGGCTCTCTTTAAAAAAGTCTCGTTTTGCGCGCAATTCTCATCACTCCTTCCTCATATTTTTGTTGCTATGAGTATAGCATTTTGGGAAAAATAGGGTCAACCTTTATTACAAACTTGTGACACTTTGCATTTTTTGAAAAAATGTGTTACACTCTTACCAAAGGAGGTGCGTTCGTGTGAAAAAACTGATAGCGATCATCGTGGTTATGGCCTGTTTGTGTTGCGGTTGCGCGGCGAAACGCGAACGCACGGATTTTGCGCTCGACACGGTGGTCAATGTGACGGTGTACGATGCCAAAAACGAAGACGTGTTGGATGAATGTTTCGCTGAAATTGAGCGGTTGGAAGCGCTGTTCAGTGCCACACGCGAAAACAGCGATATTGCCCGAATCAACGCATCCCGTGGGAAACTTGTGACGGTGTCGGACGAAACGGCGGCGTTGATCAAGGCGGCGTTGAACGTTTCCCTCGCGTCGGAAGGCGCGTTTGATATTACCGTTCGCCCCGTTTCCAAGCTGTGGGATTTCACCGCCGATAATCCCACTCTCCCCGATGCAGACGCCCTGCGCGAAGCGCTTTCGCGAGTGGATTATCGGCAAGTACAACTGTACGGCGACAACAACGTGATGGTTGACGGTGAGATCGAACTTGGCGGTATTGCCAAAGGGTATATCGCCGATTGCGTAGAAGAATTGTTGCGTGCACGCGGAGTTCGTTCAGCGCTTATTGACCTCGGCGGCAACATCGTGGCGGTGGGGGATAAAGACGGAACGTTGTTCCGCATTGGGGTGAAAGACCCGCAAAACACGGGCGCGTTGGCGGTGGTGGTGCAGGTGCGCGATTGTTCGGTGGTGACCTCCGGCACTTACGAGCGCGGTTTTACGCTGGATGGCGTGCGCTATCATCATTTGTTGGACCCGAAAACGGGAATGCCGGTACAAAACGGGTTGGCTTCGGTAACCATTGTTTGTGAAAGTTCGACCATGGCGGATGCTCTCTCCACGGCCTGTTTCGTGTTGGGTGAAAAGAAGGCCCGCGCTTTGCTGACAAAATTCTCCGCGACCGAAGCGATCTTCATTTACGACGACGGTCGTATTACCACGACCGACGGATGGCGACAAAATGACGACGGGGAATATATTCTTTCGCAAAATTAAAGGAATTTGTTGCATTTTCGGCGCGAATATAGTATACTGAAATTCAAGTCGTGTGCTTTGGGGCATGCGAGCGGGCGGGTCCTGTGCGACGGTGTGCCGTGAACCATGTCAGGCGGGGAACCGAGCAGCATTAAGCGGTTTCTTCCGTGCGCCGCAGTCAACCTGTCCGCCCGTATGCCCGAAAGGGCACGGCTTCATTTTTCCCGAAGGGAGGTCCATCCATGTACCAAGTGTTATATCGCAAATGGCGTCCGCAAACGTTTTCGGACGTGGCGGGGCAACCCGTGGTCACCACGGCGCTGAAAAATGAATTGAAAGCCGGTCGTTTGGCACACGCCTATTTATTCACCGGTTCTCGCGGCACGGGCAAAACCTCCTGCGCCAAAATTTTGGCCAAGGCGGTCAACTGCTTGCATCCCGTGGACGGGGATCCGTGTAATGAATGTGACAACTGCCGCGGGATCGACGCGGGCACCATTTTGGACGTGGTGGAGATCGATGCGGCTTCCAACAACGGCGTGGACAACATTCGCGACCTGCGGGAAGAGGTCAACTTTACCCCCTCGGTCGGCAAGTACCGCGTGTACATCATCGACGAGGTGCATATGCTCTCCATCGGTGCGTTCAACGCCCTGCTGAAAACGTTGGAAGAACCGCCCGAGCACGTGTTGTTCATTTTGGCGACCACTGAAGTGCACAAACTCCCCGCGACCATCTTGTCCCGTTGCCAACGGTTTGATTTCGGGCGTATTCCCGCCGCGGATATTGCGGCGCGACTGCATTACGTGGCCGAACAAGAACGGTTCTCGCTCACCGACGAAGCCGCTCTGCTCATCGCCCGATTGGCGGACGGCGGGTTGCGTGATGCGTTGTCGTTGCTCGACCAATGCTTGTCCCGTTCACGCGAAGTGACGGCGGACGTGGTGGCGGATGCCACCGGCATGGCCGGCCGCGGCCACCTTTTCTCGCTTGCCACCGCCGTGCGGGAGCAAAACGGGAACGCGGCACTCACGCTTCTCGGCGAGCTGTACGAGGGTTCCAAAGATATGGAACGCTTGTGCGCGGAACTCGTTGAATTTTATCGCAATTTGATGATCCTCAAAAGTGTGAAACAAGCAGAAGACCTGATCACGGTTTCTGCGAGCGAAATGGAAGAATTGCGCGCGTTCGCTTCCACCGTTTCGCTGGAAGCGGTGCTGTATATTATGGATGTGCTGCAAGGCACGCTCGACCGCTTGAAAGGCGGCGTGTCGCGCCGTGTGGAAATGGAAATGACCCTGCTTCGCTTGTGCGATCCGCGCCTCGACAGTACGCCGCAAGGGTTGTTACGCCGCATTGAAGCACTCGAAGAACGTGGGGTTGCGGCACCCGTGGCGACACCGCAACCGACGGTAGCACCCGCCCCCGTGCAAACGGAAACAGCCCCGTTGCCCGAGCCGCCGGCACCTGCCGCGGCAGAAAAGGTGACGACCCCGTGCACGTTGTGGCCGGAAGTGCTCGCCAAGATCGCACAAAAGAGCCCGCCACTCTACGGTGTGCTCGCGGATTCCACCGCGATGACCAACGGGGAAGAACTCCTCATTGTGACCGATAACGAAATGTTTGGGCCGCTCGTCAAATCGGACGGCAACAAAGCCGTGTTGATGTCCACGGTACAAGCCGTACTCGGCAAACCGATGCGCATCAAACGCGGCCGTCCCGCCAAAAACGAACTGCCCGACGACAATCACGATCCGTTGTCCGCCTTTTTGCGCCGCAGCGCAGAGGTCGGTGTATCCATTGAAATGAAAGGTTGAAAACTATGAAAGCACGTTTACCTCAAGGCTACGGCTCCGGCGCCGGCAATATGCAAAGTATGATGAAACAAGCGCAAAAGATGCAAGAAGATATGACCGCGATGCAAGCTCAGTTGGAGCAACGCACCTACACGGCCACCGCCGGCGGCGGTATGGTTTCCGCCACGGTGGACGGTACGCATCTGTTGAAAGCGATGGAGATCAAGCCCGAAGCGTGTGACCCCGACGACACCGAAATGTTGGCCGATCTGGTCACCGCCGCGGTCAACGAAGCCATCCGCAAAGCGGTTGCCGATTCCGAAGAAGAAATGAACCGCATCACGGGCGGTATGAAGTTGCCGTTCTGATGGTCAAAACAAAAACGCTTTGGCGTGTGATGCTGTGGGTGCTCACGCTTGCATGGGGCGGCACGATCTTGGGTATGTCCTTGCAATCGGGTCCGCAATCGACGGCGCTCAGTTCGGGGTTTACCGCTTGGTTTCTTCATCTGTTTAAGGCGTACAACGCGTTGCCTGAGGCACAACAGTTGCAGGTGTTGGCACAGGCGCAAGCCGTTGTGCGCGAATTGGCGCACGTGGCGGAATACACGTTGTTTGGATTTTTCGTCAGTTCGTTGTGGCGAAGTTATCGCACGTGCCGTTTTTCGTTGTGGTCGTTTTTGTCGGCGGCCGTGTTTGCGGTGGTCGACGAATGTTTGCAAGAATTTGTGTCGGTCGGTCGCGCTTTCCAAGTGATCGATTTGGCCAAAGATTGGCTCGGCATCGCCTTCGGCATCGGTTGCACGTGGGCGGTATGTTTGGTGATAAAACGGATACACTATCGAAGGACGTGAGCAAATGGCAGTGAACAAAGAAGTATGGCGTGCGGTAAAGTTTACCTTATTTTCGGCATCTGCGGGCATCATTCAAGCGCTTTCGTTTGCCCTGCTCAACGAGCTGGTGCACGCGTCGTATTGGGTGGCGTATTTGACGTCGCTTGTGTTGTCGGTGCTGTGGAACTTTACGCTTAATCGCCGTTATACATTCAAGTCGGCGACCAACGTTCCCGTGGCAATGGCCAAAGTGCTGGGATTTTACGTGGTGTTCACCCCGCTGTCCACCTGGCTCGGTCAGTTGGCGGAAAGCAGCGGTGTCAACGAATACGTGGTGTTCGTGATCACCATTCTGTCCAATTTTGTGCTCGAATTTCTGTTTTGTAAATTCGTGGTATACCGTCATACGGAAGATACCTTGTAATCACTTATCACGGTGCCCCGAGCACCGTGATTTTTTGAAAGTGAGGAAGACCATGCTCATTGATTTTCATACCCACTGTTTTCCCGACAAGATTGCCGAGAAAGCGATTGCCAAACTGTCGGATGCGTCGGGCGGCTTGGAACCGTATACCGACGGCACGGTGAAGGGTTTGCGCGCGTCGATGAAACGCGGCGGCGTGGACGTGTCGGTGGTGCTCAGCATTGCCACCAACGCTCACCAACAAAAAAGTGTCAACGACTTTGCCGCCGCCATCAATGGTGATGGTGTGGTGTCGTTCGGTTCGGTGTTTCCGACAAGTGAGGACGCGTTTGAAGAACTTGAACGTATCCGGGCGCTGGGACTCAAAGGGGTCAAACTGCACCCCGATTACCAAGGCTTTTCGGTGGACGACCCCGCCCTCAAACCACTATACCGTAAAATTTCCTCGCTCGGTCTCATTACGGTATTCCACGCCGGACTTGACTACGGGTTTCCGCCGCCCTACGGCGCTACACCCGAAAAAATGGCGACGGCGTTGTCGTGGTTTGACAGCCCCGTTGTGGCGGCGCATTGGGGCGGTATCGGTTGCGGTGACGGGGTGTTAAAACACCTGTGTGGTCGCGACGTTTATTTTGACACCTCGTTCGGCTATGGGCAAATGCCGAAGTATTATGCCGAAAAAATTCTCGAAAAACACGGGGTTGACCGCATTTTGTTCGGCACCGATACCCCGTGGCACACCCCGCAAATGGAAAGTCGCTTGCTGGATCATTTGGGGCTCAGTGAAGAGGAGAGAAATAAAATCAACTATCAAAACGCACAGCGTTTATTGGGGGAGAGATAAGGATGCTTTCGTTTCTCAGCGATTATACGAACGGTGCCCATCCCGAAGTGTTGCAACGCTTGTACGATACCAACGCGCAAACGCTTCCCGGCTACGGCGTAGACCTGCTTTGTGCCGCCGCGGCCGATAAGATCGTTCGCGCGTGTCAAAAAGCGGAGGCGCAAGTGTATTTTTTGGCGGGCGGCACCCAAACCAATCAAGTGGTGATCGCCGCTCATTTGCGCTCGTATGAAGGGGTGATCGCGGCGGCAAGCGGCCACATCAACGCCCACGAAGCGGGGGCCATCGAATACAGCGGTCACAAAGTGTTGGCCCTGCCGCATCACGACGGGCGTTTGGATGCCGACGAGGTGCGTGCCTATCTGCAAGCTTTTTATGCCGACGGCAGTTACGACCATATGGTGTTCCCGGGTATGGTGTATATCTCGCAACCCACCGAATACGGCACGCTGTACAGTAAGGCGCAACTGCAAGCGCTACATACCGTTTGTCGGGAATATCATATTCCGCTGTTTGTCGACGGTGCGCGCCTGGCGTATGCCTTAACCGCCCCCGACAATGACGTGTCACTGCCTGAACTCGCCGCACTGTGCGACGTGTTTTATATCGGCGGCACCAAAGTGGGTGCGTTGTGCGGCGAAGCGGTGGTATTCCCGCACGGCAATATGCCAAAGCGTTTTAATACCATTGTCAAACAACACGGCGCGATGCTCGCCAAAGGTCGCCTTCTCGGTGCACAGTTTGACGCCTTGTTTACCGACGATCTGTATTTTCGCATCGGTCGCCACGTGATGGAGATGGCGATGCGCCTGAAAACCTTGTTTGCCGAAAAAGGCTATCGCTTCTACTTGGATTCTCCCACCAACCAACAGTTTGTGGTGCTGGACAACGATACCCTTGCCCGCCTGCAATCGCAGGTAGCCTTTACCGTGTGGGAACCGTTTGACGAGGCGCACACGGTGGTGCGATTCGTCACGGGATGGACAACGACACAGGAGGAACTCGACGCGTTGGCGGCGCTGTTATAAGACGATGAAAAAGAAACTCCCGATTTACAGTGAAGTGGTGTACCTGTTATCCAACGTGCTCATTGCCTTGGCGGTGGCGATGTTAACCGCGGCCGACCTCGGCATTTCGATGATCGTGTCACCTGCCTACCTGATCAGTGAAAAGGTTGGCTTTCTCACCTTCGGTCAAAGCGAATACGTGGTACAAGCGCTTCTCTTTGTGTTGATGTGCGTGCTTCTCAAAAAGATAAAACCGCTCTTTTTCGCGGCGTTCGGCACCTGCTTGTTGTACGGATGGATCCTCGATTTGTGGCGCGCCCTCGTCCCGTTGTTTCATACCGCCTCAAGCGAGATCGGGTGGCCGTGTCGCATCGTGTTGTTCGTTATCGGCGTACCGCTCACCTCCTTTGCGGTGGCCTTGTCATTGCATACATACCTTTATCCGCAGGTGGTCGACTTCTTTTTCAAAGCGGTTGCCGACCATTTTGGGATCGCTCGTGCCAAATTTAAACAAGGATTTGACCTGGTGTTTTTGACCTTGTCGTTGATACTCAGTTTTGTGTTCTTCGGCAAATTGGTCGGCATCGGTGTCGGCACCGCGGTGATGGCACTGTGCAACGGATGGTTGATCGGTTGTTTTTCCCGATGGATCGAAGCACGTTTGGACGTGAAACCCTTGTTCCCCAAAGCAGCGAAAGCCTTTGAAATGTAAAAAATCCCGATGATACGGTGTATCATCGGGATTTTTGTTTATGTTCGTTACGAAATGGGGAAGGCGGAAGAGTATACCGCACCGGTGAGGATAAGCGGTTTGCGGGCAGCCAACAATTCGGGCACCGTCACAAAGGTGTAACCCTCGGCGAGCAAACGGTCAACGATCAGCAACGTGGCTTCGGGGGTGACGTCCACGCGGTCGTGCATCAGGATAATGGCACCGTCCCGCACGCCGTACTGTCCGCTTTGGAACGTTTCGGCGAGAATGGCGTCCACGTTTTTGCTCTCCCAATCGCGGGTGTCCACCGACCAACCGATGGCGGGAAGGCCGAGTTCGGCCAATACGACGCGCGTATCGTCGTTCAAACTGCCGCCCGGCATACGCGCCACCACGGGGCGTTGTCCGGTGACCTGCTCCACCAGATCGGAGCAACCCACCAACTGTTCACGCACACCGGCTTCACTCTCTTTGGCGAGATTTTTGTGATTCAGCGTGTGGTTGCCGATCACGTGTCCTTCGTTGTGGATGCGTTTGAGAATGTCTTCATTGCCTTTGATGTTTTCGCCCACCACGAAGAAAGTGGCACGTACGCCGCGTTCTTTCAGTCCATCCAACAAAACGGGGGTGTTTTTGGCAGAGGGGCCGTCGTCAAAGGTCAGCGCGATCAACTTGGCATCTTTCGGGCAATCGGGCTTGGTGAAATAGAGGGGCGAGGAGCCGATCTTGCCGCCGAGCGAAATGCTCAGTTCCGCCACCGCGTTGTCAAGTTCCTCCATCGCTTGTTGCGTTTCGGCCAACGCCGTGCTGAGGGCGTCGATCTGCAGTTGTTGTTCGGCGCTTAACGCGTCACTGCGCTCTTGCAGATCGGTCAGTTGTTTGGTCAACGCTTCTTTTTGGAGCGAGAGTGCCGTGTGGCGTTGTTGCAAGGCGTTGAAATTTTGGCGTTCACTATAGAGAAAATAGCCGCCGACACCGAGTGCGGCAAGCAGCATCGCCACGATAACCATGAGGGCGATCAATATTCGTTTTAAGCGGCGTATACGATAGCGTACCGACATATCGATACCCTCCTTCTCGTAAAATTTCAGGTGGACTTCTATTATAGCCAACCGTTCGCGAAAATACAACACCCTTTGTCAAAATTCGTCGTTTTTGTAACCGTTTATATCGTAGAGGGTTGATTTTGTGGGAGCATTATGCTATACTGAACAAAGTATGAAGGAGGACTGAACCATGGCAAAACCGATTATTTTGTGTGCAGACAGCACGTGCGACCTCAGCCCCGAACTCAAAGAGCGTTTTCACGTGCATACCTACCCGTTGCACGTGTTATTGGACGGTGTGACTTACGCTGACGGCGTGGATCTTACTCCCGATGATATTTATGCCGTGTATGCCGAGAAGAATGTGTTGCCCAAAACGGCGGCTGTCAACACATCGGAATATATTGATTTTTGCAAACCGTTTATTGACGAGGGTTACGAAGTGGTGTACATTTCGCTCGGCGGTGCCTTGTCTTCGTCTTATAACAACTGCCGTTTGGCGGCGGAAGAACTCGACGGGTTGTACGTCGTCAACAGTTGCAACCTTTCCACCGGCAGCGGTTTGTTGGTGCTTGAAGCGGCCGACCGCATTGCCGCCGGTATGCCTGCCGCGCAGGTGGCGGAAGAAGTGCAAGCCCTCGCGTGCAAAGTCTCTGCCAGTTTCGTACTCGACACGCTGGAATTTTTGCACAAAGGCGGTCGTTGCTCCGCACTCGCGATGTTTGGTGCCAACTTGTTGCAACTCAAACCCGGTATCGAGGTCAACAACGAAAACGGCAGCATGGGTGTTGGCAAAAAATACCGTGGCTCGCTGGACAAAGCGTTGCAACAGTACGTGAAAGACCAACTCGATGGTCGCACCGACATTCGTAAACACCGCGTCTTCATCACCCATTCGGGCATTTCCGAAGAACGTATCGCGATGGTCAAAGAGCTCGTAGAACAGTATATGGACTTCGAGGAGATCTTTATTACTCGTGCCGGTTGTACCATTTCGGCACACTGCGGCCCCAACACCCTCGGTGTGTTGTTTATGACCGAATAAGAAACAAAAAACGCGCGCGCCGAGAGAGACCCTTCGTAAAGAAGTTGTCTCTCTCGGCGTGCGCGTTTTTGCAATTGGTGCTTGCATATTTGGCACGAACGTGATAGAATGAATAAAAAGGATCGTATAAAGAGGAGGATGTTTATGGCAATGCCCCAAAACCTTTCCGAGCGGCAAGTCTTGGAAACCAAATTTCGCAATTCGCGTGCTCACTTGCTGAGTGTTGTGCTTTTCACGGCAATCAACATTATCTTGCTGATTACCAACAGCGACGTGTACTTTTTGTTTTCCGCGTGCATTCCCTACATTTTGGTTGGCGCCGGTATGTATGCCGGCGGTAAATGCCCTCCCGAGTATTACGAAGGTGATTTGGAAACGTTGCAAGCGGCGGTGCCTGCTGCTTTCACGGTCATGTTGGTGATTGCCGTCATGATAGTGTCGTTGTACCTGCTGAGTTGGATCTTTTCCAAGAAAAACCGAACGGGCTGGCTGATCTTTGCGTTGATCATTTTTGCTTTGGATACGGTCGGGATGTTGTTTTTGGTCGGTATTCAATTGGAAAACATCGTGGACATCGCGTTTCACATTTGGGTAATCATTTCGCTCGTGATGGGTGTGACTGCGTGCAGAAAACTCAAAAAACTGCCGCCCGAAGAACCGATGGTAACCGAAGGCGAAACCGTAGTAGCCGGTACGGATGACGAGTCGGAAGACCTTATCTAAATGAACATAAAAAACTCCAAGTTGCTGACTTGGAGTTTTTTATTACGTAATATTTTTCTTGAACTGTCGTTGTCAATATGATACAATAAAATGCGCAAAGGCGGTGCAAAATATGACAAACTATTTTACCGATATTCACTGGATCGGTCACATTAAAACGAACGATAACGAACGATATACGCTCGGCAAAACATTCACGCTGGATGCGTTGCCGAAAACGGCGGTGATTCGTCTCGATTCGCACGGTATTTGTGCGGTGTACGTAAACGGCGCGTTTGTGGACGCATCGTCCGGCCGTTATGCCAACCGCATCACGTGTGTGGAAGTGACGTCGCGCCTCAAACAGGGCGAAAATGAAATCCGCTTGATTGTCGGCGGGTTTTTCTATCAAGGAAAAGAACGCGAATCGTATGAGCGGCGCGGGTTGCATTTTTCGGCGGCGGCGTTGGAATTGTCGCTGACTTTGGCAGACGGTCGCACCCAAACGGTGAAAACGGATGAGAGCTGGCATTGTGAATCGGACGAAGGGGACGGCAATGCCATCGGGTTTTCGCTGGTCACGGTGGCGGAATATACGCGTTTTTGGCAATCGGCTGCCTTATGGCACGAACAAAAGCCTCTCGCAGTACCGTCGGCGATTATGGATGCCGTGGGTGACGACTATGCCGCATATATCAAAACGCCTGTTCCCACCCACGCCTATCCGCCAACCATTCTCGAGAAAACCGAACGCAGTATTACGTACGATTTTGGTCGCTTGTACGTCGGGTACCCGACCTTGATGTATGAAGCAGAGCGCGACGGCGTGGTCACTCTGTGTTTTGATTACGCGGAAACCACCGACGATTTCGGCGGGGAGAGCGAGTACCATCTCGCATCCGAAGACCTTAACCTCACCGAACCGATACACGCAGGCAAGCACACTTTGTTGATCCACAACCGTCGGGCCAGCCGCTTTGTCAAAGTGATGTTTGACGGCGCGGTAAAAAACGTGTCGTTCGCATATCGTCTGTTGATGATGCCGTACAGCAAACTGGGGTGGTTCTCGTCGTCGGATGCGTTGTTCAACAAGATGTGGGAGGTGGGCAAATACACCCTCCACGTCAACAAACAACGCGAGTATGAGAGTTGCCCCCGCAACGAAATGAAATATTTTTCGGGTGACGGTATTATCGCGGCACTCATCGATTATTACACCTTTGGCGATGCGCCGCTGGTGGATGCATCGCTGTCGCTTACCGAAATGGCTTGCAATTCGGGCCTTTGTCGCGACGTTTATGAGCGCAATTTGGGTCTGTGGGATTACCCTGCGTGGCGCATCATCACCGCCTATAATCATTATCGCTACAGCGGTGACGTGGCGTTTGTCAAACGGTATTATGAGGAACTCAAGCAAAACGTTGAATGGATGATCCACAAGATGAACGGTCGTTGCTTGATGTATCAGTATCCCGTCTATCTGCCGCCGTTCCACAAAGACTGCGAAGCGGTGGAATGGACGTGTTCGGCCGACCGCCTCGGCGAAAAGCCTTCGCTCAACGCCTTGTTTTACAAGAGCCTTCTGTGTTTGGGTGAATGGGGGCAACTGGTGGGTGATGCCGATGCCGCCGAGTATACGGCACTGGCCGAGCAGGTGAAAGAGTCTTTCAACCGCTACCTGTGGGACGACGAGCGGCAAGCTTACGTGGAAACGGTGGACCGTTCGTACATCCCGCAAGACGGCAACGCACTCGCCATCTTGTTTGGATTGGCCGATGAAACGCGTGCGCGTGCGGTGTTGCAAACGCTGAAAGACACTTGCTGGTCGCCGTACGGCTCCACCATTCTCAGCAAAGAAACGGGTCACCCGATGCACACGCGCGGCGGTGCCGCCGCGATTTCGCCGCTTTCTTGCACGTATGAAGCGGAAAGTCGCTTCCTTGTCGGTGATGACGAGGGGGCATTGGATCTGATGAAACGCGTGTGGGGTTCGATGCTCAAAATGGGCGCCGAAACCTTCTGGGAATTCTGTCACAACGAGGAAAAACGGTGGCCGATCCCGTCCCACGCGTGGTCGGCAGGGTGCACGTATTTGCTCAGCGCATATGTATTGGGTGTGCGTCCGTTGACGGCAGGGTACGAGCGTCTCTTGTTTGCCCCGCAAGGTGACGTCGCGTGGGTGAAAGGTGTGGTGCCGACCGCCAAAGGGTTGGTGGCGGTCAACGGTGAGGCGGCAAACGGACAGCAACACTATACGCTGACGGTGCCGCAAGGTATTGCTGTTGAAACGCGGTTGCCGAGTGGCGCTACCGTTCAAATCGTAGAATATACGGTATAAACCAACGGCATCGGTCGCACGACCGATGCCGTTTTATCATCGTATTTAAAAATTTTTGAAAATGTGTGTGACATTTCGCGTAAAAACCGTAGTATAGGGGTGAGTGGTCAATGCCGTTGTTATCATAAGGAGGTATGAATATGAAAAGGAACATTCAATTGCTGCCGGTTTTATTGGTATGTGCCGTGTGCCTTTGTGCTTGCGGCGAGCAAGGTGCGCTTCCCCCTACCACTACCACCACGACTACCACGATCAGCACGACGACCACCGCAACCACGACGGCTGTTACCACGACCGTCGCAACCACAACGACGACCACAAAACCCACCACGACCACCGCCGCAACAACACCGATCACCTACCGCACGCTGGGCAAAACCACCACAGCGGTGACAACAAAACCTACCACGACCACTACAAAAAACGATCAAACAGAGTTTGAGGGTGTTGAGGTCAATGCTTGTGGGATTGCTTATGCCAAACGTATGAGTTATGTGGACCTGTCGGAAGTTATTCCCATGGAAGAGTTTTTAGGGCAATACCCCATCGTCCTACCGAGTGGTTTTGCAACGATGACGTGTTATTATCGCATTCCCAATGGGTGGGGTATTAGCCACGGTACGCCTGAGGATGGATACGTGCGATGTGAAAACGAAGAGAGTACGAACCGTTTGGATATTTATGTTGGCAAAACACAATATCCCTTTACAAACCTTGCTCCGGCAGGATCCAAAAAATCATACGCAAACGGAACAGAAGTGATGATCTATCAAAACAAATGGAACTATAGCTATATGGGGTTCGATGATTTTATGGTAACATTTGAGAAAAACGGATTGTACTATCTGCTCAAAACAACCGATATGACGCTTAAGGAATTGGTTGCCGTATTGGAAGAGTTGATGGGCGGTGAATTTTCAAAAACCACACGACCGACCACGACCACTACCTTTTATACGTCGGAAAGGACGCCTACGACAACGACCGTTGCATAAACGATTATAAAGAACCCCCCACATCGGTTGATGTGGGGGGGTTCTCATTATGCGTTATTCTTCCGCCGCGGGGCGCCGTGCGCACAGGAAACGGGGTCCCCAATACTTAGCGTCCAACTTTTGGGCTTTGGTAGGAGTGTCGGGGTTGTTGCAGGAAACGAACTGTTCGTTTCCGATGTAGATACCGCAGAACTGCGCCGGTCCGCCGATGTCGTTGGCAAACACGAGAATGTCACCCGCTTGCAGTTGATCGGGGGCAACGTCCTCGCCCCACGTGGCCATCGCCGAAGCCTTGCGCGGCACGGTGTACCCGTTTTGCTTGTAGCAATACACCACGAAACTCGGGTTGTCAAACCCGTCAGGACCCGCACCGCCCGTCACGAACGGGGTGCCGATGAGCGACACGGCCAACTGCGCGATGGCTTTGCCGCTTTCGGAAGCGTCCTCATCCGCGATGGAAACGAGGGTGGTGGTAGCCGTGCTGCCCGAAGCGTCGGTCGTGCTCGCGGAGGGTGCGACCCATTCGGGAACGTAGACGGTGGTGGTCGTGGTGGCAACCGTCGTGGTGGTTTCGGTGCGCATCACCACGTCTTCGGGCGCTTTGGTAATCACCGTGGGATTGATGGTATCGTTGCCGCAAGCGCACAGCGAAAGCGTGAGCAACACGCAAATGCCGAGCGCCAGGTAACGCGAAAAGACTGTCATTGTGTATCACCTCGCTTTTATTCTAATAGAAATTGGGTAAAAAATCAACAAAAATCTATTTGGGGATTGTTTTTTATCAAAAGAATGTGTTATGATGATAAACGGCAGAGTTTGAATATTACGGCGCTGTCAGTATGAATATAAGGAGACATTGGTATGGCTGAACTTCGTCCGTTTCGCGCGTTGCGCTTTACTGAAAAAGCGGGTCCCATTGAACAGGTGGTCTGCCCGCCGTATGATATTATTTCGGAACAACAACGACAAGACTATCTGCGACGCAACCAAAACAACATTATCCGTTTGGAATTGCCCCGTGAGGGTGCCGACCCGTATGCCGTCGCCGGCGATACGCTGAGAGAAATGCTCCAAAGCGGTGTGCTCGCGCAGGACGACGTGCCCGCGTTTTACATCTATGAGATCGAGTACGACCTTGACGGGATGAGCGATATCAGCCGTATCCACAGCGGTAAACACAGTGTGTACGGTCTCATCGCACAGGTCAAATTGGAAGAATTTGAAAAAGGCATCGTGTTGCCGCACGAATACACCCTTTCCAAAGCGAAAGAAGACCGTCTGAACCTGATGAAAGCCACGGGCTGCAACTTCAGCGACGTGTATTGTTTGTACGACGATGACGGCGGCGAAAGCGAAACGGGGGATATCCTCGCGGTGGCGATGAGGGAACAACCCACCACCGTACTTACCGACGAAGCGGGGCTCGTCCACCGTTTGTGGGCACTCACCGACGAGGGTATCGTTGCGGCCATTCAAAAGCGTTTTACCGATACGAAACTCTACATTGCCGACGGTCATCACCGTTATGAAACCGCCATCAACTACCGCAATTGGCGTCGCGAGCAAGGCTTGCCCGCGGGCGATTCCGATTACATTATGATGATGGTGGTGGAGATGAGTCATCCGGGTCTGACCGTGTTCCCGACCCATCGCTTGTTGCGTGATCTGCCGAACTTCTCGGCAGAAGCGGTGGTGAATGCGTGCCGCGAAGCGTTTGACGTAGAGGAACATTTGCCTCTTTTTGCCTTGGACGAACGGCTGGAACAAGCGTATCTTGACGGCAAAAAAGCCTTTGGTTTCTACGTCGGCGGTGACGAGGTGACGGTGCTTACCTTGAAAGACGTTGCGCTGATGGACAGCATTTTGCCCGATCTGTCGGCCGCCTCGCGCGCGCTCGACGTGACGGTGTTGCATACGCTCATTTTGGAGCAACTGCTCGGCATCGACAAAGAGAATATGGCCAAGCAGATCAATCTTACTTACACCCGCAGCCGCACCGAAGCATTGGACAGCGTGACGAGCGGGGTATCCCAAGCGGCGTTTTTGCTCAACCCCACCCGCGTGTCGGAGATTCGCGACGTGGCGGCGGCAGGGGAGAAAATGCCCCAAAAATCGACCTATTTTTATCCCAAGCTGATCACAGGTTTAACGGTAAACCGTTTGGTGTGATCGTTGGTATATATTTTGATAAAAAGGAAGTGACTGTGTGAGTACGGAAATTTTACTCGGCTTGTTCCAGTTGTGCGGTGGTTTGGCGTTCTTCCTCTACGGTATGAACGTGATGTCCTCCGGCCTTGAAAAACTGGCGGGCGGTAAATTGGAACAAATGCTCAAAGTGATGACCAACAATCGATTGGTTGCGCTGCTCCTCGGCGCAGGCATTACCATTGCGATCCAATCCTCTTCGGCGGTAACGGTGATGTTGGTCGGTCTTGTCAACTCCGGTATTATGGAGTTGTCGCAAACCATCGGTGTGATTATGGGTTCCAACATCGGTACCACGTTGACCGCGTGGATCCTCAGTTTGGCGGGTATTGAGGGGGGCAATTTCTTCCTCACCTTGCTCAAACCCGAATCCTTCTCGCCGATTTTGGCGCTCATTGGTATCCTGATGTTTATGACATCCAAAAAAGGCAAAACCAAGAGCATCGGTACCATTATGGTGGGTTTCGCCATTTTGATGTACGGTATGGAACTGATGAAAGACGGTATGGTCCCGATCACCGAACTTGACGGTTTCGACCAAGTGCTGACCATGTTCAAAAACCCCATTCTCGGCGTGGTGGTGGGTGCCGTGTTTACGGGTATCATCCAAAGTTCTGCCGCCTCGGTGGGTATTTTGCAAGCCCTTTCGATCTCGGGTAACGTCACCTTCGGCGCGGCCATCCCGATTATTATGGGTCAAAACATCGGTACCTGCATTACCGCCCTCATTTCCAGTATCGGCGTTAACAAAAACGCCAAGCGCGTGGCGGCGGTGCACGTATCGTTCAACCTGATCGGCACCGTGGTGTGCTTGGCGGCGTTCTACGCGGTGGATGCCGTTGTTAACTTCTCGTTTGTGGATCAAAATATCGATCCCGTGTGGATCGCTATCATCCACAGTATCTTCAACGTGGTTACCACCGTTATTCTGTTCCCCTTTGCCAAATTGCTCGAAAAGATCGCCACCACGCTCATCAAGGGCGAGGGCGACGTGCATTACAGCTTTATGGATAAACGCTTGTTGTCCACCCCGTCGGTTGCCATTTCCGAATGTAACAACCGCACGGTGGATATGGCGCACATTGCCAAGGGGACACTCGTGGATGCGATCGACTTGATCAGTCATTATAACGAGAAAAAAGACGAAGAGATCCGTGAAGCGGAAAACACGGTGGACATGTACGAGGATAAACTCGGTACATTCCTCGTGATGTTGTCGGGCAAAGAACTGTCCGAGGCGGACAGCACGCGTGTGTCGCGTATGCTTCATACCATCGGCGACTTTGAACGTTTGAGCGACCACGCGGTCAACTTGGTACAGGTGGCAACCGAGATCTACGAGAAGAAGATCAAGTTCTCACCCGACGCCCAAAACGAGATCGACGTGCTCACCAAAGCGATCTTGGACATTTTGTCGCTTACCACCGAAGCGTTTGAGAAAAACGACGTGACGTTGGCAGCGCGTGTAGAACCGCTCGAACAGGTGATCGACAGTTTGAGTGCCGAGATCAAAGTGCGGCATATCAACCGCTTGCAAGCGGGCGAGTGCACCATCGAGCTCGGGTTTATTTTGTCGGATATCCTCAACAACTACGAACGTATTTCCGACCACTGTTCCAACATTGCCGTTACGGTCATCGAAATGGAACACCACAGTTTCAAGACCCACCAATATCTCAACGAGATCAAAACGGTGGACCAAAGCTTTATGGAAATGTATGCCGAGTGCAAAGATCGCTATCGATTGAACGAACTGTCATAACAAAATTCCCGCCGCGGTAATCGAAAATGTCGTTAGCGAAGTTTTTGTTTTAGCATAGAATAATATATTGGGTTAGAACCGGCATCGCATTTGTATGTGCAAATGCATTTGGGCGGTAGCCCAAACCCACTTACAACAGAAAAAGAGAAGGTTCGTTTGGGTAACGAATCTTCTCTTTCTTTTTGTCTGTTAAGTGATATGCTGACTACTGTCAGCGTGATATTTTCGCTTTGCGAAAGTGATATGAGACCTATCGGTTTCGTGATATTCTATTCGCCGCAAACTCGCGTAGCGAATATCACTCGGCGTCAGCCGAATATAACTGCGAAGCAATATCACTCGCCGCAAGGCGAATAGAGCTGTAGAAATGTTCGCTAAGAACATTTCTACAATCCGCGGCGGGAATTTTTTATCCGTTTAATACGTAGAACGACAGGTTTAAATAGGCCGCAAACAGCAACCATACAAGGTAGGGAAGAAAGAGGTAAAACGCCGTTTGCGAAATGGAGCGGAAATTCCACGCCGTCGATGCCGCCAACGCCAGCAACACGAGCAACCAAACAAAGGCGAACAACCGCCACTCCAGGCGGAAAAAGAACAGCGGCCACAACGCGTTCACGATAAGTTGTAACCAGTACAGTTGAAGCGGTTGTTTGCGGTCGGCGTCACCGCTGACGGATACCAAGTACGCGGCGACGGCCATCAAGACGTACAGAATGGTCCACGCCACGGGAAACAACCACGCGGGTGGTGCGAGCGGCGGTTTCACAAGACCGTCCAATCCCATATCGCCGCCAAGCAGGGCGCCGACACCGCCGCCGATGCCGAGCGTCAACAGCAAAAACAAAATCAGTGCTTTCCAATTGATTCTTCGTGTATTCATAACGTAACCCCCTCGTCTTATCCTATGTAGACGAGGGGGTAAATATGAGTGGGTGTTTTATTCGTTGAACAGCGGCGTGGAGAGATAGCGTTCTCCCGTGTCGGGGAGCAGCGCCACAATGACTTTTCCCGCGTTTTCGGGGCGGGCGGCCAACACGGCGGCGGCGTGCAACGCCGCGCCCGACGTGATGCCGACAAGCAGACCCTCACGCTGTGCCAACAAGCGTGCCGCGGCGTAGGCTTCTTCGTCGGTCACGGGCATGACCTCATCGTATACCGAGGTGTCCAGGGTGTTCGGAACAAATCCTGCACCGATGCCTTGGAGTTCGTGTTTGCCGGCAGGTTTTCCCGACAACACGGCCGAAGTGGCGGGCTCCACCGCCACCACCTGCACCGAGGGGTTTTGTTCTTTCAAATACGCGCCCGTACCCGAAAGCGTGCCGCCCGTGCCCACACCGGCGACGAAAATATCCACGTGCCCGTCGGTATCGCGCCAAATTTCGGGTCCCGTCGTGGTGTAATGCGCGGCGGGGTTGGCGGGATTTTCAAATTGCTTGGGCAAAAACACCGACGGCAACGACCGAGCGATCTCCTGCGCTTTGCGGGTGGCACCTGCCACGCCTTCTTCGGCGGGGGTGAGTACCAACTCGGCGCCGTAAGCCGCAAGCAACCGTTTGCGCTCGTCACTCATATTTTCGGGCATCGTGAGGATCACGCGATACCCGCGCGCCGCGGCAATCGCCGCCAATCCGACACCCGTGTTGCCGCTGGTGGATTCCACGATCACCGTGTCGGGGTGAAGAAGACCTTGTTGTTCGGCTTGCTCGATCATGGTCAGGGCCACGCGATCCTTGCTGCTGCCGCCGGGATTGGTGCGTTCCAACTTGGCGAGTATGGTGGCCGTTTCGCCGAAATGATGAAGTTTGATAAGCGGGGTATTGCCGACAAGTTCGGCAACGCTTTGTGCAATGTTCATACCGATGCACTCCTTTTCTTCCAATTTACAACGCAACCGCCGCTTTGTCAAATAAAAAATCCAAAAAGGGGATATACAAAACGAAAAAAAGATGGTATAATACCATATTATTAAGTTTTTCCGGAAGGTGATCGTATGAATAAAACAGGAATCGGTACCCGCTGTGTGCAAGGCGGCTATCAACCCGGCAACGGCGAACCGCGCCAAATTCCCATTATCCAAAGCACGACCTTTAAATACGCGACCAGCGAAGATATGGGCAAGTTGTTCGACCTGGAAGCCAGTGGCTATTTCTATACCCGCTTGCAAAATCCGACGAGCGACGCGGTCGCAGCGAAAATCTGCGAGATGGAAGGCGGCACTGCCGCCATGCTCACCTCTTCCGGTATGGCGGCCAGCTTCTTGGCGGTGTTTAACATCTGCTCGTGCGGTGACCATTTCATTTCCAGCTCCTCCATCTACGGTGGTACGTTCAATCTGTTCGCCGTCACGCTCAAACGAATGGGCATTGAGGTGACCTTTGTGTCTCCCGACGCGAGTGAAGAGGAATTGAACGCCGCGTTCCGTCCCAACACCAAGTTGATGTTTGGCGAGACGATCGCGAATCCCGCGCTCAAAGTATTGGACATCGAAAAATTTGCTCGTGTGGCGCATCAAAACGGCGTGCCGCTCATCATTGACAACACGTTCCCCACGTCGGTGAACTGTCGTCCGTTTGAATGGGGTGCCGACATTGTGGTACACGCCACTACCAAATATATGGACGGTCACGGCAGTGCCGTGGGCGGTGCCATCGTCGATTCGGGCAAATTTGATTGGACGAAATATCCCGAAAAGTTCCCCGGTCTTTGCACGCCCGATGAGAGTTATCACGGTATCACCTATACCGAGCGCTTCGGTATCGAGGGGGCGTACATCACCAAAGCCACCGCACAGTTGATGCGTGACCTCGGTGTCACGCCGGCGCCGATGAACGCGTTTTTGCTCAACTTGGGGCTTGAAAGCCTGCATGTGCGCATCAAACGTCACAGCGACAGTGCTCTGGCCATCGCACAGTATTTGGAAGCGCATCCGCAAATCGCGTGGGTCAATTTCCCCGCACTGCCGTCCTCTCCCGACTACGCGCTCACCCAAAAATATCTCCCGAACGGCACCTGCGGTGTCATCAGTTTCGGTGTCAAAGGCGGTCGCGAAGCGGCTTCGAAATTTATGAAAGCCTTGAAACTCGTGGCGATTGAGACCCACGTGGCGGATGCCCGTTCTTGCTGTTTGCATCCCGCCACCGCCACCCACCGCCAACTCAGTGATGAGGAATTGATTGCCTGCGGCGTCAGTGCCGACCTCGTGCGTCTCTCGGTCGGTCTGGAAGACCCCGAGGACCTCATCGCCGACATCGAGCAAGCCCTCAAATCTATCTAATTTTAAGGAAGAACCACTATGCCGATCAAGATTCCCAACAACCTGCCGGCTGTGCAGATCTTGGCAGACGAAAACATTTTCGTGATGACCGAAACGCGCGCCATCACGCAGGATATCCGTCCGTTGCGCATTTTATTGCTCAACTTGATGCCCAAAAAGATCGAAACCGAGACCCAGATCTCGCGCATTTTGGGCAACACCCCGTTGCAAATTGAGCTCACCCTCATTCGCACGGCATCCCACCAATCGCAAAACACCAATCAGGAACACCTGCTTGCGTTTTACAAAACGTTTGAAGAGGTGCGCGACCAAAAATTCGACGGGATGATCATCACCGGTGCGCCGGTGGAACTGATGCCGTTCGAAGAGGTGGATTATTGGGACGAACTGTGCGAAATTATGGATTGGAGCCTCAAAAACGTGCACAGCACGTTGCACATTTGCTGGGGCGCACAGGCGGGGCTGTATCACCATTACGGTATTCAAAAGAAAGAACTGCCGCAAAAACTGTTCGGTGTGTTTGAGCATCGGGCCGATTATCCGCAATCCATGTTGTTGCGCGGGTTCGACGAAGTGTTTTACGCGCCCCATTCCCGCTACACCTACGTGGAACGGGCGGACGTGGAAGCGGTGCCCGACCTGAAAGTGCTGGCCTCGTCCGACAAGGCGGGGGTGCACATCGTCAGTCGCCAGGGCGGTCGCCAATTCTTTGTGATGGGTCATTCGGAGTACGATCCGCTCACCCTTGACGCCGAATATCGTCGTGACGCGGCAGCAGGGCTCGGCACCGCTGTTCCCGAACATTACTACCCGAACGATGACCCGAACAACGCCCCGCTCGTCACGTGGCGTGCACACGGCAGTTTGTTGTTCATCAACTGGCTCAACTATTTCGTGTACCAGTCCACACCGTACGATCTGCAGGACTTGAAATAATTTTTTCAAAACCTCTTGACAACGGTTTCGGGCGGTGCTATAATGCAGAAAAATTCAATAACAAAGGCTATGACGAAGACGGTCGAGGCCACGTTGTTTTCAGAGAACCGATGGTTGGTGCGAATCGGTAACAGCAAGTCTCAAGGACCCATCCCTTCCGAGCCGGAGGCCTGAACAGTATACGAGTAGGACCTCCCGTGATTGCTGCGTCAAGGCATAAGGGTTGTTTGACCCGGAGTGGCAGTGTAAACTGCAATTTGAGTGGTACCGCGAGTGTTGTTTTTCACACCCGTCTCAAAGATTTGAGACGGGTGTTATTTATTTTTATGAAACAAAAGGAGGAATTGACGATGGCGACTGTTGACACCGAGAAATTGTGGGAGGTGGCGACCCGAATTCGCGAAATGCGTGAGATCTGCGGTTTCAGCGAAGTTCAAATGGCCGAAAAAACGCAGGTGACGGTCGAAGATTACCGTCGATACGAAAACGGCGAAACGGATTTCCCGTTCTCCTTTATTCACAAGTGTGCGTTGGCATTTGATTTGGAACTGTCCGACCTGCTGGAAGGCCGCAGCAGTGCAAAGCTGTCTTCCTACACCGTGACCCGTAAGGGGAAGGGTCAATCCACCGCGAAAGAAGACGGCATCGACATTCAAAACTTGGCTCCCAAATTCCGTGACAAGATCGCGGAACCGTATTGGGTGCGGTACGAGTATAACCCCGCACAGGAAAACAAACCGATTCATTTGGCGACCCACAGCGGTCAAGAATTTGACCTCATCATCAGCGGTAAACTCAAGGTGCAGATCGGTGACCACACCGAGATTCTCGGTGAGGGCGACAGCATCTATTACAACAGTTCCACGCCGCACGGTATGGTGGCGGTCGACGGGCAGGACTGCGTGTTTTGTGCGGTCGTGTTGCCGGGCGAAGACACCAAAGAAGAAGTGGTGCGCCGCAGTTTGGTGACCGCACAACGATCCGAACCGCTCATCTGCGAAAAGTTTGCCAAAACCGTGGAGGACGAGCAAGGCTGCCTGAAATCCATCACCTTTGAAAACGAAGAGACCTTCAACTTCGGTTTCGACATCGTGGATGCGATTGCGGACAAATATCCCGAAAAACTCGCGATGCTGCATTTGGATAAGCATAAGACCGAGCGTCGCTTCACCTTCAAAGACATCAAGCACTATTCCAACCAATGCGCCAACTACTTCACCTCGCTGGGTATCAAACGCGGCGATAAAGTAATGTTGGTACTCAAGCGTCACTACCAATTCTGGTTTGCGATGGTGGCGCTGCATAAACTCGGTGCGGTGGCCATCCCCGCAACCAACCAACTCAAACAACACGATTTTGAATATCGCTTTGAAGCGGCGGGCGTATCCGCCATCGTGTGTACGGCAGACGGCGATACCGCCGATATTGCCGAAGCGGCGGCGAAAAACTGCCCGCACGTGACCACCAAGGTCATCGTCGGTGCTCCCAAAGCGGGTTGGCACAACTTTGACGAAGAATTCAAACTCTTCTCTCGCAAATTCGTTCGCCCCGAAGACGCTTCGGCAGGCAACGATACCGCGCTGATGTTCTTCACGTCGGGCACGACGGGCAACCCCAAAATGGCGGCGCACAAACACACCTATGCGCTCGGTCATTTCGTTACCGCCAAATATTGGCATTGTTGTGAGCGCGACGGGCTGCATCTCACCATCTCCGACACCGGTTGGGGCAAATCGTTGTGGGGCAAACTGTACGGTCAATGGATGTGCGAGGGCGCGGTGTTTGTGTACGACTTCGACCGTTTTGATGAAAACGACATCCTGCCGATGTTCGCGAAATACAACATCACCACCTTCTGCGCGCCGCCCACCATGTTGCGTATGCTCATCCGCGGCGACCTGAGCAAATACGATCTGTCGTCCATCCACCATATGACCACCGCGGGCGAAGCGCTTAACCCCGAAGTGTTTAAGCAGTTCAAAGCAGCAACGGGTCTGGAGATCATGGAAGGCTTTGGTCAAACCGAAACCACGCTGGCCATCGCCAACCTCAAAGGCACCGTGCCGAAGATCGGGTCGATGGGCAAGGCTTCGCCGCAGTTTGATATCGACATCGTCGATCCCGACGGCAACAGCCTGCCGGCCGGCGAAGTGGGTGAGATCGTCATCCACACCGACAAAAAGATCCCCTGCGGTTTGTATAAGGAATACTATTTGGATACCGAAAAGACCGCCGAAGCGTGGCACGACGGCGCGTATCACACGGGTGATACCGCGTGGCGCGACGAGGACGGGTATTTCTGGTACGTCAGCCGTGTGGATGACGTCATCAAATCGTCGGGTTATCGCATCGGGCCGTTCGAGATCGAAAGCGTTATCATGGAACTGCCCTACGTGGTGGAATGCGGTGTTTCCGCCGTTCCCGACGAGGTGCGCGGTCAAATCGTGAAAGCCAGCATCGTGCTCACCAAAGGCACTGAGGGTACCGACGCGCTCAAGAAAGAGATCCAAACCTACGTGAAGGAACATACCGCCCCGTACAAATACCCCCGTATCGTGGAATTTCGCGAGGAACTTCCCAAAACCATCAGCGGTAAGATCCAACGCAATAAACTTTGATTTGCCCCTTGACACCGTAGCATAACTGTGCTATACTTATCATCAAATTGAACAAAGGCTTTGACGAAGAGTGTGCAAGAAAAGGCCCCCCAGAGAGATGGCGTTTGGTGCGAGTCCATCGGAAACCGCTTTTGCACTGTAACTTCCGAGCCGGAAGGAAGAAAGTTCGATACCGAATGATTAGACCCTTCCCGTGACGGCTGCGTAAAGGCCTAGGGGTTGTTGGACCCTAAAGAGAGGCAGTTTTGCACTGCAATTTGAGTGGTACCGCGGGTGTCTGTTTTGTCAGCACTCGTCTCAAAGTATGGCTTTGGGGCGAGTGCTTTTTGTTGCAAAACGCCCCCAAACAGGAGGTATAATCCATGCAACATCTTACCGATCTGGACAACAAGATTCGCGAAATGGCCGCGCGTATCCGCGAACTGCGCGAGATTGAATCGCTCACCCCCGAAGAAATGGCGGCCAAGACCGACGTTTCGGTGGAGGAGTATCTGTCTTGCGAACGCGGCGAACGTGATCTCAACTTTGCGTTTATCTATCGCTGTGCGGGTGCGCTCAATGTCAACGTCACCGAAATTATCGAGGGTTACGCCCCCAAACTGAAATCCTATACCGTCACCCGTAAAGGCGCGGGGCAGGAGATCGCGAAAGCTCACGGTATGGCCTACTACAATTTGGCGTACGCGTTCCAAAACCGTATTGCCGAGCCGCTGTACGTGCGCAGTGTGTACGATGAATCGGCGCAAAACCGCGAAATTGAACTCACCACCCACGCGGGGCAGGAGATCGACATCGTGGTGGAAGGCCATTTGATGGTGCAGGTCGGCGAACACCGCGAAGTGCTCGGCCCCGGCGATACCATTTACTTTGACAGTGACAAACCTCACGGTATGATTGCCGTCGAAGGTCAGGACTGCGTGTTCTACGCGATTGTTTTGAACCCGACGGGCGAACCTATTCCCGAATTGGTCCCCGAAAACGCGGTGACCGAGCGGGCGGGCACTCGCAAAGACACCAAAGACCGTATCTACAAAAAATACGTGGACGTTGTGGAAAACGAAAACGGCACCCCCACGTCCATTACCTTTAAAAATATCGACAACTTCAACTTTGCCTTTGACTTGGTGGACGAACTCGCCGAGCGTGAGCCCGAAAAACTCGCGATGTTGCACGTGTCGCGTGACCATACCGAGCGTCGCTTCACCTTCAAAGACATCAAAAAGGCGTCCAACCAATGCGCCAACTACTTCAAATCCCTCGGCATCAAAAAAGGCGACCGCGTGATGCTCATTCTCAAACGGCATTACCAATTCTGGTTCGCGATGATCGGGCTGAACAAACTCGGTGCCATCGCCATTCCCGCGCCCAACCAATTGGTGGAACACGATTTGACCTATCGTTTCCAAGCGGCAGGCGTGTCGGCAGTGCTGTGCACGGCAGACGGCGATACCGCCCATCAAGTGGAGTTGGCGGCTGAACAATGCCCCGATCTCAAACACAAACTCATCGTTAACGGTACGCGCGAGGGTTGGCGCACGTTTGACGAAGAATACACCTTGTATTCCACCCACTACAACCGCACCGCGGATGCCCCCGGCGGCGACGATTTGATGCTGATGTTCTTCACGTCGGGTACCACGGGCTATCCCAAGATCGCGGCACACAACTACAAATACCCCCTCGGTCATTTCCATACCGCGCGCTATTGGCACGACGTGGATCCCGACGGGTTGCACTACACCATCTCCGACACGGGTTGGGCCAAAGCGATGTGGGGCAAACTGTACGGTCAATGGCTGTGCGAAGCCGCCACCTTTGTGTACGACTTCGATCGCTTTGATGCGGCGGATATTCTGCCGATGTTTGCCAAATATCACATCACCACCTTCTGCGCCCCGCCCACGATGTTGCGGATGATGGTCAAACAGGATATTTCGCAGTACGACCTGTCTTCCATTCGTCATATGACCACGGCGGGCGAAGCGCTCAACCCCGAAGTGTACCGTCAGTTTGAAAAGGCAACGGGTCTGCACATCATCGAGGGCTTCGGTCAAACCGAAAGTACGATGATCATCGGCAATCTGGTCGGTGCTTCGCATAAGATCGGGTCGATGGGCAAACCCGCTCCCATTTACGACGTGTCCATCGTCGATGCGGATGACAATCCCGTTCCCGTCGGTGAAGTCGGCGAGATCGTGGTCAACGTCAAAAACGGTGCGCCCTGCGGCTTGTTCACCGGCTACTACGGTTCTCCCGAAAAGACTGCCGAAGTGTGGCACGACGGGTATTACCACACGGGCGATACCGCGTGGCGCGATGAGGACGGCTTCTATTGGTACGTCGGTCGCGTGGACGACGTGATCAAATCGTCCGGTTACCGCATCGGGCCGTTCGAGATCGAAAGTGTCATTATGGAATTGCCGTACGTGCTGGAATGCGGCGTGTCGGCCGCTCCCGACGAGGTGCGCGGTCAGATCGTCAAGGCCAGCATCGTGCTGACCAAAGGCACCGAGCCGAGTGAGGAACTCAAAAAAGAGATCCAAACCTACGTCAAAGAACATACGGCGCCGTACAAATATCCCCGTTTGATCGTGTTCCGCGATGAACTGCCCAAAACCGTCAGCGGCAAGATCCAACGCAACAAGTTGTAATGGGGGAGGACCGTATGATACCGAACCATCGTATCGTGTTGTTGGCGGGTCACTACGGCAGCGGCAAAACCAACGTGGCGGTCAACCTCGCGTTGGATATCAAGACCCGCTACGAACGGGTGGCCATTGCCGACCTGGATATCGTCAACCCCTATTTTCGCAGTAAAGACAGTGTGGCGCTGTTTCAGGAACACGGCATTCGTCTTATCTGTTCCGACTACGCCAATACCAACGTGGACATCCCGGCTCTTCCGCCGGATCTTTACGCCATTGTAGACGACAAAATTCTACACACGGTGATCGATGTCGGCGGTGACGATCGCGGCGCGTTGGCGCTCGGTCGTCTGTCACCGTCCATCAAAGAGGAAAACGACTACGCCATGTGGATGGTGATCAACTGTTACCGTCCGCTCACGCGTACCCCCGAAGAGGTGCTCGACGTGATGCGCGAGATCGAAGCGGCGGGCGGTCTGCCGTTCACGGGATTGGTCAACAACTCCAATCTCGGCGCCGCCACCACTGCGGAGGACGTGCTCGCCTCGATGAATTACGCCGACCAAGCGGCCACTCTCACGGGTCTGCCGCTTGTGATGACCACCGTGGACGCGTCGTTGTACGACGCGCTGAAGTCCCAAATCTCAAATCTCTACCCACTGCAATTGCAGCGCAGAGTTGTATAGGAGGAAACAATATGGCAAAATTAACGTTCAAAACGGACAACTGCAAAGGTTGCGGTTTGTGCGTGGATGCTTGTCCCAAGCATTTGTTGCGCCTCGCACCCGATGCCATCAACAGAAAAGGGCATCATCCCGCCGAAATTACCGATCAGGAAGCCTGTGTCGGTTGCGCGGCGTGCGCGATGATGTGTCCCGACTGTATCATTAAGGTAGAGAGGTGAGCAACGTGGCAGATAAAGTATTGATGAAAGGCAACGAGGCCATCGCCGAAGCGGCCATCATTGCCGGTTGCCGTCACTATTTCGGTTATCCCATCACCCCGCAAACGGAGATTGCGGCGTATATGGCGAAACGTATGCCGAAAATCGGCGGCGTGTTCCTGCAAGCCGAAAGCGAAATCGCCGCCATCAACATGGTGTACGGCGTGGCCGCGACCGGCAAACGCGTGATGACTTCGTCGTCCAGCCCCGGTATCTCGCTGAAAAGCGAAGGCTTGTCCTACCTTGCGGGTGCCGACCTGCCCTCGCTGGTGGTCAACGTGCAACGCGGCGGCCCCGGTCTCGGCGGTATCCAACCCAGCCAAGCCGACTACTTCCAAGCCACCAAAGGCGGCGGCCACGGCGACTTCCGTATGCTGGTGCTCGCGCCCTCTTCCGTGCAGGAAATGGCGGAACTCACCATCAAAGGTTTCGAACTCGCGGACACCTATCGTATGACCGCGATGGTGCTGGCCGACGGCACGATGGGTCAAATGATGGAACCCGTCGCGCTGGATCTGGAAGTGAAACCCGCGCCCGAAAAACCGTGGGCAACCACCGGTACCAAATTGGCGCGCGAACATAACATCGTCAACTCCTTGTTCCTCTCGCCCGAAGAACTCGAGAAGTTCAACTTCGACCGTTACGAGAAATATCGTTACATCGAAGAAAACGAGGCGATGTACGAAGAATATCTGATGGACGACGCGGATATCTGCGTGGTGGCGTTCGGCATCGCCGCTCGTGTGTCCAAAAACGCCATCAACGAAGCGCGCAAACAAGGCATCAAGGTCGGTCTCATCCGTCCCATCACCTTGTGGCCGTTCCCGACCGCGCCCTTCAAAAAGGCGATCACCCACGTGAAGAACTTCATCAGCGTGGAACTCTCGATGGGTCAAATGATCGAGGACGTGCGCCTTGCTACCGAATGTAAAGCCCCCGTTGCCCTGTGCAACCGTGCCGGCGGTATGATCCCCTCGCCCGAACAAGTGCTCGCGGCGATCCAAGAAGCAAACAAGAACGGAGGTGCCCGATAATGGTCGTGTTTGATAAACCCCATGCGTTGGCCGACGTGCCGATGCACTATTGCCCCGGTTGTACCCACGGTATTATCCACCGTTTGGTGGCCGAAGTCATTGACGAACTCGGCATTGAAGGCAAAACCATCGGCATTGCGCCGGTCGGTTGCTCCGTGTTCGCGTACAACTATTTTAACTGTGACACCATCGAAGCCGCCCACGGCCGTGCGCCGGCAGTGGCCACGGGTGTGAAACGCTCCGACCCCGAAAACCACATCGTGTTTACCTACCAAGGTGACGGCGACCTCGCCTCCATCGGTATGGCGGAAACGGTGCACGCGGCGGCGCGTAATGAAAACATCACCGTCATCTTCGTCAACAACGCCATCTACGGTATGACGGGTGGTCAAATGGCGCCCACGTCGCTGGTCGGTCAGGTGACCCAAACGTCGCCCTACGGCCGCGATCCGAAGCTTTGCGGTTACCCCGTGCGCGTGTGCGAAATGCTCGCGCAACTCGAAGGCCCCGAATATTTGGAGCGCGTGACCGTCAACAACGTCAAAAACATCCGCCGTGCCAAAGCGGCCATCAAAAAGGCATTCCAAAACCAAGTGGACGGCAAAGGTTTCTCGCTGGTCGAAGTGGTGTCTTCCTGCCCCACCAACTGGGGGATGACGCCGCAAGCCGCCCTCAAATGGATCGACGAAGCGATGTTGCCCTACTATCCGCTCGGCGTGTATAAAGACCGCTCGGCAGAACAGGAGGAAAACAAATGAGCACCAGAGAATATCTGTTTTCCGGCTTCGGCGGACAGGGTATTCTGTTCACCGGTAAATTCCTCGCCTACAAAGGCTTGATGGAAGAAAAGCAAGTCAGTTGGTTGCCGTCCTACGGTCCCGAAATGCGCGGCGGTACCGCCAGTTGCGGTGTCATCATCAGTGATGAGCAAGTGGGTTCGCCCATCGTGTCCAACCCCGATGTGCTCATTGCGATGAACCTGCCCTCGCTTGACAAATACGAGGACGAAGTGGTGTCGGGCGGTTACGTGTTTGCCGACTCGTCGCTTATTGAACGTAAAGTCAAGCGTGACGACCTGCACGTGTATTACATCCCTGCCACCCGCCTGGCGAGTGAAAACGGCACCCCCACCCTTGCCAATATGATCATTCTGGGCAAACTGCTCAGTGTGTTCGGCGAGGATAACGAAGACGATCTGCGCCGTGCACTCGGCAAGGTCATCTCTGCCAAACGCGCCGATATGTTGGAAGTCAACCTCAAAGCGATGCAACTCGGCGCCGCGTATCAAGAGGAGGCGTAATCGTGGAAATTACCATCACCAAAACCGCTTGCCCCAAAGAGAAACCCGACAGCAGTACGCTCGGTTTCGGCAAGATCTTTACCGACCATATGTTTATGATGGACTATGCCGCCGACAAAGGCTGGTATGACGCTCGCATCATTCCGTTTGGTCCTATTGCACTGCATCCTGCGTCCACCGTGTTGCATTATGGCGCGGAGATCTTCGAAGGCCTCAAAGCCTACCGCCGTGCCGACGGTCAGGCGCAGATGTTCCGCCCGATGGAAAACATCCGTCGTCTGAACAACTCGGCCGAGCGCTTGTGCCTCCCCACCATCCCCGAAGACGTGGCGCTGGAAGTGCTCACCACCTTTGTGAAGATGGAACAGGATTGGACGCCTTCTGCCCCCGGTACGTCACTGTACCTGCGCCCGTTCCTGTACGGTAACGACGAAAGCCTCGGCGTACACGGCGTGCACAATGCCACTTTTGTGATCATTGCGTCGCCGGTCGGCAGCTATTACAAAGAGGGCATCAATCCGGTCAAAATTATGATTGAAGACGAAGACGTCCGTGCCGTTCGCGGCGGCACCGGCTTTGCCAAATGCGGCGGTAACTATGCCGCCAGCACCCGTGCGGGCGAACGCGCCGCACAACAAGGCTACTCGCAGGTGCTGTGGCTCGACGGCGTGGAACGCAAATACATCGAAGAAGTCGGCGCGATGAACGTGATGTTTAAGATAGGTGGCGAGATCGTCACCCCGATGCTCTCCGGCTCGATTCTGCCCGGCATCACCCGCAAATCCTGCATCGAAGTGCTCAAAAACGAGGGTTACACCGTGTCCGAGCGTCTGCTCAGCATCGACGAACTCTCGAAAGCGATGGCAGACGGCACGCTGGAAGAAGCGTGGGGTTGCGGCACCGCCGCGGTCGTGTCGCCCATCGGCGAATTGTGCTACAAAGGTGTGCGTTACACCGTGGCAGACGGCGGCATCGGCAAGGTCACCCAACACTTGTACGATACCCTGACGGGTATCCAATGGGGCAAACAACCCGACACCTACGGTTGGACCTACCCGCTCGACTAATTGACAAAAGGCTCGTCGTTTGACGAGCCTTTTTTGTGCTTGACATCGGCAGGGCGATTGGCTATAATATATCTGTTATACTATCACTCCAAAAGGAGAACTGAATTATGGCAAAACAAACCATCATCACCGCAGAAGGTCTCGAGAAACTCGAGAAAGAACTGGAAGAACTCAAGACGATAAAACGTAAAGAAGTTGCCGAAAAGATCAAAGTGGCCCTCGGCTATGGCGACCTTTCTGAAAACAGCGAATATGACGAGGCGAAAAACGAGCAAGCCATCATCGAAGGCCGTATCGCCGAACTCGAAGCCCAACTCAAAAACGTGCACGTGCTGGACGAGAGCGATCTCGGCACCGAAAATGTGCACATCGGTTCCACCGTGGTGGTGACCGAAAAGGGCACCAAAGTGAAAGAGACCTACCAAATCGTCGGCTCCACCGAAGCCGATCCTTTGGGCGGCAAAATTTCGGACGAATCGCCCATCGGCAAAGCCTTGCTCGGCAAACGCAAGGGCGAGTCGGTTGAAGTGGAGACCCCCGGCGGCGTCATCATCTTCAAAGTGGTGGATATTACCAGATAATTGATGCGGGTGCGGTGGCCTTTGCAACCGCACCTTATCTATAAGGAGAAATCAATATGAGCGAAGTTGTCAATCAAACCCCCGAATTGACCGAACAACAAGTCAGCGAACTGTTGCAGGTTCGTCGGGACAAACTTGCCGCCTTGTGCGAAGCGGGCCAAAACCCCTATGAGATCACCAAATATGAATTTACCGCCTACACCGCTGAGGCGCGCGCCGAGTACGAGCGCCGCGAAGCGGACTATCTGGCGCAAAACGGCGCACCTGAAGAGGGGCAGACCATTGAACTCGAACCCAAAATCGAGGTGTCCATCGCCGGCCGTATGATGACCCGCCGTATTATGGGTAAAGCCAGCTTCCTCGACCTGCAGGACAGCGAGGGTCGTATCCAGGTATACGTCAGCCGCAGCGACGTGGGGGAGGACGTGTACGCCGCGTTCAAGAAATGGGACATCGGTGACATCGTCGGTCTCACGGGCTACGTGTTCCGCACCCGTATGGGCGAAATTTCCGTCCACGCGACGAGCATCAAACTGCTCTCCAAATCCTTGCGCCCGTTGCCTGAAAAGTTTCACGGTCTCAAGGATACCGATACCCGTTTCCGTCAACGGTATCTCGATTTGATCGTGAACCCCGAAGTGAAACGCAACTTTGCGATCCGTTCGCAATTCATCAAGTATATGCGCAACTACCTCGACAGCAGACGGTACATTGAAGTGGAGACCCCCGTGCTCAACACCATTGCCGGCGGTGCCGCTGCCCGCCCGTTCATCACGCATCACAACACGCTCGACCTCGATATGTATATGCGCATCGCGACCGAGTTGCCGCTCAAACGCCTCATCGTCGGCGGTATGGATCGCGTGTACGAGATTGGCCGTATCTTCCGTAACGAGGGTATGGACACCAAACACAACCCCGAATTTACCACCGTGGAATTGTACGAAGCGTATGCCGACTTCCACGATATGATGGACATCGCCGAGGGCATTCTCTCGGGCGCCGCCAAAGAGATTCTCGGCACTTACGAGGTGGAGTGGCAAGGCGAAAAGATCGATCTCACACCCGGTTGGCGTCGCTTGACAATGGTGGATGCCGTCAAAGAATACGTGGGCATCGACTTTGGTGCCATCACCGACGATGCCGAAGCGGTGGCCGCCGCCGAAGCCAAGGGCGTGGAATTGCCCGAAGCCGCCGAGCGCACGTGGGGCAACGCGTTGTACGCGTGTTTTGACCAACGCGTCGAAGAAAAACTCATCCAACCCACCTTCATCACGATGTATCCCGTGGAGGTGTCGCCGCTTACCAAAGCGTCGCCCGCCGACAAGCGCCTGACCGAGCGTTTTGAACTCTTCGTGTGCCACAGCGAACTCGCGAACGCGTATTCGGAGCTGAACGACCCGCTCGACCAACGCGACCGCTTTATGAAACAAGCGGAACAACGCGAACGCGGCGACGACGAGACCGAAATGCTGGACGAAGACTTCCTCACCGCGTTGGAATACGGTATGCCGCCCACGGGTGGTATGGGTATGGGCATCGACCGTTGCGTGATGATGCTCACCGGCGCCGACTCCATTCGCGAAGTCATCCTGTTTCCGACAATGAAACCCCTCGCAGAGTAATATTAAGCCGAAAACGCTTATTTCTAGGCGTTTTCGGCTTTTTGTTTATCCAAATTATTGCTTAAAAATGTGGTTTACGACAGATTTACGACAAATAGACTTGTGAACGTCCTTTGAGGGTTACGACAAAATAGTGTCGTAAATTGTATTTCTATTGTAAAACTATGGTTTTTGTGATAAAATGTTAATATCAAGCTTGCAAGGAGCCGAATTATGACGGAAACAGATAGAAAAAGAGCGGCGAAAGCCTTTGCGGAATATTGGAAAGATCGTGGTGACGAAAAGAGCGACAGCCAGTCCTTTTGGCTTTCTCTTGCACGTGACGTGTTGGGCGTTGCGGAGCCCGAAAAGTTTATATTGTTTGAAGAACGCGTAAAGTTGGAC
>JAFSFY010000037.1 GCA_017434985.1 Clostridia bacterium
AGGGTATGATCCTGAATAGTTGGTGTCGATGGCGGTGAGGGTACACCCGTTCCCATCCCGAACACGGCAGTTAAGCTCACTTGCGCCGACAATACTTGGCTGGTAGCGGCCCGGGAAGATAGGTAGATGCCAACACAAAGCACTTAACCTTATGGTTAGGTGCTTTTCTTTTTTGTGCGAGGGGCCGCTCCCAGCATGCAATCCTTCCCACGGATAATATTGTACAGCCCATAAGAGCCCATTTGCGGTGCCCGAAATTCGCTTTTCTCACTATCGTTCGGCGAATTTCGACCGCGGCATAGACCTTATTACTCGCTTCATCTGCCACAGGCAGCGCTCGCAAACGGTCACCCGGGAAGATAGGTAGATGCCAACACAACGAAAAGCACTCGTTTTCACGAGTGTTTTTTTCTTTGTAAGTAAAACATAAGCGTCTAAGGCGAATTTGCTGTCACGGAGAAAAATAAAATTTAAAAATTGGGAGATACTCTTTGCTTTTTATGGAAAAGCACTTGCTCTTTGGCGAAGTGAATGCTACAATACAAATGTTTGCTATGATGCGACGTGGTTTGTCGTTTGAGTTTGTTGCCAGAAAAGGAGAGGTCTTTATGAAAAAAGTCTTGTCGTGTCTATGTGCGGTCGTCCTGTTGCTCTCGACGTTGCTTGTGGGGGCAGTACCGGCTTCCGCAACCGATGTGGAAAATCCGCTTTTGGCGGATTACAGAACGGAGGAGCTTTTTAACGCGGCTGTGGCTGCCGGTAAACTCAGCACCGGTCACGCTGACAGGGCGGAGGTTTCGTTCAACGCCACCCTCGGCGCGGCGAACATCACCTACAAAAACCCCTCCGGCGCTACTCGTGCGGACGAAACTTGGATCTATATGGATCCGGTGAACGAAGTCGCGGTTGCCGGCAACGAAGTCATCGTTGCGAAAGTGAAAGCACCTGCCGGCAAAAACGCCGATGGATTCTTGACCTACTCGCACAGAGCGATGGCCGGCGACAAGGGCATTACGTACAAAAACACCGCCGACAACAACGGCAACCACTGGTACACCAAAGCCGGTGCTTCCGAAGTGTTGGCCGGTGAAGACGGTTGGCTCTATGTGTCCTACACGGCGAAAGCCGATGTTGACGCTGCCGGTGTGGCGGCGGATGCCAAATGGGGCCGTGTGCAAGTGATCGGCCACGGTTTCTTCTACAATACGAACGATACCCTCTCCATCGCGTGGGTTGGCGCGTTCGAAAGCCTTGAAGCGGCGAAAGCGTGGGATGAGGGTGATTCCGATTCTACGACCACTGCCACCACCGTGACCACCACGGTGACAATGGCCGCCGAAACGACGACCACCTCGACCGTCGCCGAAACGACCACTTCGACTGTGACCGAAACGACCGTCGTGTCAACTGAAACGACGACCACCACGGCGACTGAGACGACTACGACGACGGCCGAAACCACGACCACCACGGTGGAGGAAACGACCACCACGAAACCCGCTCTCGAAGTGAGCAAAGGTGACAAGTTCTACTTCGACTTCTCCACCGAAGAAGGCTACAAAGCGATGAGTGGTTGGGGCAACTATCGTGGTCAATTGAACAACGCGAAGGGTGAAAACTCCTTCAACTTGGATTCCACCAGATGGCGTGAAGCTTCCAACTTGGCGTATGACGCGGAAGTTGGCGGCGCCAAGATCGTCAAGAAAGACGATGCTACATCGCCCATCGAGTGCGTGCTTTTCAAACGCGCCGAAGGTCTTGATGCCGAATATCCGGACGAATATCCGGTTGTTGGTATCAAAGTGAAAATCAACAAAAAAGCCACCCCCGGCATCTTCGGTTATTCCGCGGCTATCAGTAGTCAATGGCAATGGCCTTGGTCTTGGTCCATCAGCGGCTACACCGGTGAATGGCAGTTGATCACTTTCACGGTGGACGACTACAAATCTACCATTGATGACCAGTCTTGGAAAGGCCTTATTGGTCAATTGGTGAAAAACCCGCAAGACTTTGCGAACGATGAAGTGATCGGTCACATTGCGTGGGGCGGCGTGTTCGCTTCCGAAGATGATGCGATGAACCACTTCATCAACACCACCCCCGACTACGTGGCTCCCGAACCGCCCGTAGACGACGGTACGCCGTTCCTTGTGGACCTCACCACCAAAGAGAAGTATGACAGCGCCGTGGAGAACGGCCTCATCTTCACGAACAACACCGACAACGCCTCTCTCGAATACAACGAGAACGTTGGCGCTGCCATGTTCACCTACCTGAATGGTAGACCCATCAGCGACGCCCGTCGCGGTGAGGCCGGCTTCTGCTTCCGTGCA
>JAFSFY010000038.1 GCA_017434985.1 Clostridia bacterium
ACACCGATCTTATCGCGGGGTTGCCTACCGATACCTACGAGGGCTTCGCGAACACCTTGGAACAGTTGCTCGCGTTGTCACCCGAAAGCGTGACGGTGCATACGCTGTCTATGAAGCGTGCTTCCAATCTGTCGTTGCAAAAGCGCGCCGATTATCGCGTGGCAGACGATGCGATCAATATGGTGGCGCTCACGGCGGAACGATTGCCCAAAGCGGGCTATCAACCGTACTATCTGTATCGCCAAAGCCGTACCGTCGGCAATCAAGAAAACGTCGGCTGGGCCAAACCCGGCTTTGAAAGTTTGTATAACGTCTATATTATGGACGAAACACACACCATTTTGGGATGCGGTGCGGGGGCGGTGTCCAAACTCAAGCGTCCCCATACCGATTACTTGGAACGCATTTTCAACTACAAATTCCCGTACGAATACAACAGCGGTTTGGACGAAATGTTGCGCCGCAAGAACTATCTGCGGGAATTCTATCAAAATTTGTTGTAAGGAGGCGTCATCGTGAGCACGTTGTTACAGTGTGAGGCGATCAACGCGCGTGTCAAAACCGATCCCGTTGCGTTTATCTGCGAAGAAAACGAGCGTTACCATCAGCGTGTTCAACGCGTGGCGAACACCTTATTGACGGAGGTTTCGAGGCGCGGACTGGTGTTGCTGTGCGGTCCGTCGGCTTCGGGAAAAACCACCACGGCGGCACTGTTGCAACGATTTTTACAGCAAAAGGGACGCCAAGCTTGTACCGTTTCGTTGGATGATTTTTATCTCGGGCGCGGCTTGGCTCCGCGCTTGCCGGACGGCAGTTTCGATTACGAAACCATCGACGCGTTGGATCTGCCGTTGTTACACCGTTGTATCGGGGAATTGCTCCAAACCGGCTCAGCGCAGTTGCCGCAGTTCGATTTTCACAGCGGTTCCCGCAGTGCCGACACACACTCTCTCACGATCGAAGACGATTCCCTCGTCATTTTGGAGGGCATCCACGCGCTCAACCCGCGTTTGCGGCAATCGCTTGCGGGGCACACAATGTGGAAAGTCTGCATCGGCACTTTCTCGTCGGTATACCGCGGCGACGATTGCCTGTTTACCGCGCGCGAAATGCGTCTTGTGCGCCGCTTGTTGCGTGACGCGCGTTTTCGCAACAGCCCGCCGTCCAACACCTTTGATATGTGGCGACAGGTGGTGCGCGGGGAAGACCTCTATCTGTTGCCCTACGTCGGGGATGCCGACGTGACCTTTGATACCACCCACGCATATGAATCTGCGTTGTTCAGCGGTGAACTGTTGCCGCTTTTGCGAGAGATGGAACCCGATTCGCCGTATATCGACGACGGCAAACGGCTGATGCGCGCGCTCGAAGCGTTCGTGCCGTTGTCACCCGCCTTGTTGCCGCCCGACAGTTTGTTAAAGGAATTTGCGGGCACCCCCTTGTAATTGCGTAAAAAATCCGTTATAATACAAAAAAAGACCGATTTGGAAGGAGCGAATCCGTAATGGCATTGTTTGAAGACGTGTTGTCCCGTGCCAAGGTGTTGGCAGAGGCCGCCGGCAGAAAAACCGGCGAAGTGGTGGAAAACACCAAAGTGAAGATGGAGATCTCGCAGGTGCAACGGGAGGTTGCGTCGCTGTACGAAGGTCTCGGCCGTTTGGTATATGACGGTCGCAAATCCGGCGAATCGGTAGACGAGATGGTGGACGCTTGCGTTGCGCATCTCGACGAACAGAACGCTTATCTGGAAGAATTGCAAGACCGTTTGCTCGAAAACAAAAACGCGGTGCGCTGTGCCGCTTGCGGTACGGTCAACGACGATACGGCGCGTTTTTGCAACCATTGCGGTCAGGCGCTGTAAGATAAGAAAAAGGCTCACGACGTGGGCCTTTTTTGTTCGGGAGGGTTTCACAATGACAGAGTATGATCGTGCGTTACAAGCCGCCGACTATATTCGCGCGTGCCTTTCGCAAACGAAAACGACGATCCCGTCGTTGGCGGTGGTGCTCGGCTCGGGGCTTCACCCGTTGGCAGGGGAGTTGACCGAGGCGATCGCCATCCCGTACGGGGATATTCCGCATTTTCCCACGTCGACGGTGGCGTTCCACGAGGGGAAACTGCTGGTCGGCCGCTTACAGGGCGTGTCGGTTTTCTTGCTGTCGGGTCGCTTCCACTATTACGAGGGGTACGACCTGCGGCAGACCACCTTTTACGTGAAGGTGTTGCGCCTGCTCGGGGTGCGGGTGTTGTTGCTCACCAACGCGGCGGGCGGTGTCAACGAATCGTTTGCGGCGGGGGACTTGATGCTGGTTACCGACCATATCAAGTTGGCGCTCGACAGTCCCGTGCGCGGCGAAAACGACGAACGCTTGACCCCGCGTTTCTTTGATATGAGCCGTGCGTATTCACCGCGCTTGCAACAACACGTGATCGCGTGTGCCGCACAATTGGGCATTCCGTTGCGGCAGGGGGTATACGTGTATATGGGTGGTCCGCAATACGAAACGCCCGCCGAAGTGCGAATGATTCGTTTGCTCGGCGGTGACGCGGTGGGAATGTCCACCGTCCCCGAAGCCATCACGGCGGTGGCGTGCGGAATGGAAGTGGCGGCTCTTTCGTGCATCACCAATGCGGCCGCGGGGGTGCTTCCGGAGACCACGTTGTCGCACGAAGAGGTGGCCGAAACGGCCAAAAAGGCAAGCGAACGTTTCTGCCAATTGATGGGAACCGTGATAAAAACCTTAAAAATTGAGCAAATTAACCAAAAATAAAAGGTGCAAACGGGTCAATTTGTTAAATTTTGCAAAGAAGGTACGAACTTTTTTCAGAAAAGGCTTGAAAAAGCCAAAGGAATGAGGTACAATACCATTTGTACGATGATTTTAACGGAGTTTTCCGTTGGAATATAATTAAAAAATGGGAGGTTATTGACATGAACAAAGTGAAACTGGTTGCCTCTGTCGCTGAAAAAGCGGGTTTGTCCAAAAAAGATGCTGAGAAAGCGGTCGCCGCTGTCTTGGATTCCGTTGTGGAAGCTGTTGCCAATGGTGACAAAGTTCAATTGATCGGTTTTGGTACGTTTGAACTTCGCGTTCGTGCTGCTCGCACCGGCCGCAATCCTCAAACCAAGCAAACCATCACGATCCCTGCTTCCAAGCAACCTGTCTTCAAAGCCGGCAAGGCTTTCAAAGACGCGGTGGCGAAATAAGTTTTTGCTGAAAATGACTGCTTGGCGTCTGCCAAGCAGTTTTTTTCGTGGGAGGAATACTATGCGATTGGATAAATATTTAAAGGTATCGCGCCTTATCAAACGGCGCACCGTTGCTAACGAAGCGTGTGACGCGGGGCGCGTCACGGTGGGCGGCAAGGTCGCCCGCGCCTCGTACGAGGTCAAAGTGGGGGACGTCATCGGCCTCACCCTCGGCCCGCGCGAAGTGCAGGTAGAGGTGGTCAGCGTGCAAGAAACGGTGGCCAAAAACGACGCTGCGATGCTGTATAAAGTTTTGTGAAATATGCGATGCCCTTTATGCGGCATCGTATATTTTTATTTTTCGCCGCATATACATTACCGAAAAGAGGGGATGTATATGAAGCAAGAGCAAACGACCGAACGACAACCGATGCCGCACGCGCTCACGTTACACGACCGCCGCAGTTTGTCCGTGTCGGGGGTGACCGACGTCAACAATTTTGACGACGTGGCGGTGGTCATTTACACCGATCTGGGGGAACTGACGGTCAAGGGACACGGCCTGCACATCAAACAACTCAACGTCGAGTGCGGCGACCTCGTGGTCGAGGGAGAGATCGACTCGCTCGTCTATTCGTCGCTGCCGGTGCGCGGCGGGTTCTTCGGAAGGTTGTTCCGATAGACGATGGGATTTACCAACTTTGAAC
>JAFSFY010000039.1 GCA_017434985.1 Clostridia bacterium
CATCAAAAAGTGGGCGGTGCAATCGGTGGATACCGTGCACGATACCGCTGCTGACGACGATGACGACGATGACGATATCTAATCGTCCCGCGTAATAGTACTACTTTCTCCGCAAACGGCATACAGTGGTAACACCTACTTGTGTTTGCGGAGGGATTTTACTATGAGATCGCATAACGAAAAACGTTTGCCCGTTGGGCGCTGGGTTCGGCCGCTTGCCGTCGGTATGGCGGTCGGACTTCTTGTTTGTCTGGTGTTGTTGGCTGTGTTCGCCGCGGTGATGGCATCGGGCTTGTTGCCTTCGCGGGCGGCCACGCCGTTTGCATTGGCGGCGGCCACGCTCGGTTCACTGTTCGGCGGATTCGCCGCTGCCCGTGTTGCACGTGCGCACGGATTGCTTTTGGGTGCGGCGTGCGGTCTGCTGTTGTTTCTCCTGATCACCGCGGTCGGCTTCATTGCCTTTCCCGAAGCCTCTCCCACGTTGTTGCCGCTCAAAGCGGTGCTCACGGTGGTGGCAGGCGCGCTCGGCGGTGTGTGGGGCGTCAACGTAAAACGGCGGTAATCTTTTCGTCATAACCTGTCCTTTGTTTGCATAGGTTGTAACAAAGAAACGGGGGAGTGGCGATGAAACGGACAAACTCCATACGGCGATTTGCGGCGGGAAACCGCCGTTTGTTGCTTATGGCGGCGCTGATGCTTGGCGGTTATGCAATCGGACTTATGGTGTATGCTTCGTGGGGCGACCGGCTGCCCACCGCATTGACTACCTTGTTGGTGATCGACGGCGTCGAAGCCACGCTGCAGGGCGTCACTGCGCAATTTTTCTCCTCTTGTTTTCAAGCGGTTTGTCTGCTGCTCGTTTTGTTTTTGGGTGGCTTATCCGCTTGCGGTGCCCCGATCGGGTTGCTGGTTCCCGTGTTTTGGGGAATGGGGCTCGGCGTGTCGGCGGCGCATTTGTATACGCAAGGGATACGTGGTCTGCTTTGCGCGGCCGTTCTTCTCGTTCCGCCGTCACTGTTCAAAGGTGCCGTGTTGTTGCTCGGCGCGGTGCAATCGTGGCAGTTGTCATTGCAATTGGCGGGTCAGTTGTTGCCGCGCAGTGCCCATATCGGTGGGTTGTGGCAATCGTTTCGCCTGTATTGCGTGCGATTTTTGTTGTTATTGCCGCTACTCTTTGCGGCCTGCGCGTTGGACGTGGGGTTGCGGCTGTGTTTATTTCGATTTTTTTAAGGATGTGTGAATATGGCAGGATTGTTCGGGTTCTTTGACTATACCAAAGCGGGTCCCGGCGTTTCCAAAAATGAGCCGAAAAAGAAACGCTTTTTTCAGTTTTGGGAGTTGTATATCCGCAAATTTTTCCGCTTGTGCATTGCGGATCTTTTGTATTTGTTGGTCTCCCTTCCCGTGGTGACCGGCGGTATGGCCGAAGCGGGGCTTACCTACGTGACCCGTAACTATGTGCGTGAAAAACACGTGTTTTTGCCGGACGATTTCTTCGGCACCATCAAAAAGAACTGGAAACAAGCCCTCGGTATGCAGATCATCGACATGGTGGCGACCGCGGTGTTTGCCATTGCGCTTTGGTTCTACGGCTATCCCGTTTTTTCGGCCGACAGCGGGGACGGTTCCATTCTGTCTACCATCCTGTTTGCGCTGATGATTATGATCACCGTCACGTGGCGCGTGATGCGGTACTACGTGTATCTGCAGATGATCACGTTCCGTATGACTTTAAAGCAGATCATCAAGAACAGTTTGAAATTCGTGCTCATCTCGCTCAAAGAGAACTTCATCATTTCGGCGATCCTGCTCGCGATCTATGCGTTCTTGGCGGTGGTTGCGTATCTGTTCCACCCGCTGTCCACCGTCATTGTGATCGTGCTGTTTTTGCTGTTTATGCCCGCATTCCGTTCGTTCCTGATCCAGTTTATGATCTTCCCCGTCATCAAACGCGTCATCATCGACCCGTATTACGAGGAACATCCCGACGAGGACATTGAAGCTCGCCGTGATTTGAACATTGAAACGAACGAAGCGGAAGAAAAAACCGACGACGTAATTTTCGAAGACCGTGCCGACAGTGAAACGCCTACCGAAACGGTCATCCCGAAACAATATTCGGCAGAGGAAATGCGCCGCGCCAAACGTTATACGCGTCAACCCGATGCCGACGATGACGGCACCATCTAACGGAGGGAACAGTGTTGGATATCCGACAAGAATCACTGAAAAAGCACTACGAATGGGGCGGTAAGATCGAAGTTGTCTCGCGCGTGGCGGTGGACACCCGCGAAGATCTGTCGCTCGCGTACACCCCCGGTGTTGCCGAACCGTGTTTGGCAATTCAAAAAGACGTCAGCAAATCGTACGAACTGACCCGCCGTTCCAATTTGGTGGCGGTGGTCACCGACGGTACGGCGGTGCTCGGCCTCGGCGACATTGGTCCCGAAGCGGGGATGCCGGTGATGGAAGGCAAGTGCGCGCTTTTCAAGGAGTTTGCCGACGTGGACGCGTTCCCGCTGTGCATTAAGTCCAAGGACGTGGACGAGATCGTGCGTACCGTGTATCTGCTTTCGGGCAGTTTCGGCGGTATTAACTTGGAAGATATTGCCGCCCCGCGTTGTTTTGAAATTGAGCGCAAACTCAAAGAGATCTGCGATATCCCGATTTTCCACGACGACCAACACGGCACCGCCATTGTGGTGGCGGCCGCGCTTATCAACGCCTTAAAACTTGTGAAAAAATCCATCGATGAGGTCAAGGTCGTCATCAACGGCGCGGGTTCAGCGGGCATCGCCATCGGTAAGCATTTGATGAACATCGGTGTCAAACATCTCACGTTTTGCGACCGTTTCGGTATTATCGTTAAGGGCGACAGCCATAACAATCCCGCGCAAGAAGAGATGGCCGCCGTCACCAACCTGGAACACAAAACGGGTACACTGGCGGACGCACTCGTTGGCGCCGATGTGTTTGTGGGCGTTTCGGCCCCCAACCTTGTCACCGAGGAAATGGTGCGATCGATGGCGCACGATGCCATCCTGTTCCCGATGGCCAACCCCGCGCCCGAAATTATGCCGGATGTGGCGAAAGCGGCGGGGGCGCGCGTGGTCGGGACGGGGCGTTCGGATTTCCCCAACCAGATCAACAATGTGCTCGCGTTCCCCGGCATCTTCCGCGGTGCGCTGGATTGCCGCGCCACCTGCATCAACGAGGAAATGAAAGTCGCCACCTCGTATGCGCTTGCCTCACTCATTCCCGATGAGGAACTGACCGAGGACAACATCATCGCCACCGCGCTGGATAAACGTGTGGCGAAAGTGGTTGCGGAAGCAGTCATCAAAACCGCCCGCGAAACCGGCGTGGCACGAATTTAAACAAACGAAATAAAACACCCGCTCGATGCGAGGCATCGGGCGGGTGTTGTCTATCTAAGGGAAATATTGACAATAAGTCTTCTTTCTGCTATAGTCAAAGTACAAGCTACGCGTTATGCGCAACTTGACATCCGAAATAGCCGTTGATGAGCGCATAACCCGTAGGAGGGTTATGCGCTTTTTTGTGCGTAGGGGCGGGGTTTCCCCGCCCGAAAGAATGAAAATGAGTAAAATTTTTTGAAATTGGTGAGATATTCTCCGCCGAAACCGTAGTATATAGGTGAGCGAACAGTAATGTGACAAGCAAAAGGAGGTTGTTCGTATGAAAATGAAGGTTGTTTTTTTAGGATTGCTGTTGCCAATGGCTATGTTGCTTTCCGCCTGTGGTGAGGGTGGCTCGGTTGTGACCACAACCACCGCGCCGCCCACAACCACCACAACGTCGGAAACGACCACCACGGTTGAGATAACAACCATTGAAACGACTACCACGGCGACGAGGACGACATCCACCGTTACTGTGCGAACGACCCTATCGAAATGCAAAGATACAACCACACCAAAGTTTACCACGACAACCACAGCGGCGCCGCCCACAACCACGACGGTTGAAACAACAACGACCAGCACCCAAAAAGTTCCCACCGCGACAACGAGAATCGCCACCGCAGTTGAAACAACGACAACCGAAAGGACTACTGTGATTAAAACTCCCATGTGGAGAACCACAGCTCCTCCATCGTACTCAATGCCCGTTGTGCCTGCCGTTTTTAGGGAAGAGGACCTCCGTACCGATTTGGAGCCGGTGTTAGGCCATCAAGTTTATTATAGCGCCAGAGAGATGACGGTTCAGGTGAAAAACACGACCGATCGCAAGGTTACCGTCGACCTCGGCACGTATGCCGTACTGAAAAAGAAGGAAAACGGCGAATGGGAGTATGTGTATAAAAAAGAGAGCTATCGCCTGCGGGTACTTGAGCCGGAAGAGGTGTTTCAAGGCAAACTTTTTATAGGGCCGTTCAATTTTACCAAAGAAATGTTGGACGTGGGCGAATACAAATTGTTGTTGGCGGTGGATGGACAATGGAACGGTGTCGATTTTCGCGTTGTGACACGCCCTACGCTAAACACGACCGTTCCCTTTCAGTTTTTCCCGCAAGGGCAGCGGTCCGATTTGACAATCACACTGGAAAAAACGGTTTTTACCCTTAATGAAGAATTACGCTATTCCGTGAAAAACACCACGGATGACCAACTGATTTTGGAATGTGGAATTATGGAAAAAATGCCCGACGGTACGTGGGAGAAGCGTGAGCCGGGGCATCCTTTCGGGCGCACGTTTGTATCGGCAGGTGCCGTATGCGAAAGTTGGGTCTTTCTTGCGGATTGTCCGTTGGAAGAAGGGCACTCGTATCTGCTTGTCATTGACACCGGTGACGGCGGATGGATCGGCGCCGATTTTACCGTTGAATGACCGATTGAATTGTAAAAAAGCACCTGCCGTGAGGCAGGTGCTTTCACTTTTTATTTCACTTTAAAACTGTCTTTGAGCGACACCGAACGGTTGAACACGGGGTGTTCGTCGGTGCTGTCCACGTTGTCGAGACAGAAGTAGCCGAGCCGCATAAATTGGAACGCGGTGTTGGCTTCGGCGGGGAGGATGGCCGCTTCGATCTTACAATCGGTGAGCGTTTCGAGCGATTCTTTGTTCATACACTCGAGGAAATCGCCCTCGCCGCTTTCGGGTTCGGGATCCATAAACAGCGACGAATACAGACGCACTTCCGCCGTTTTGGCGGTGGCGGCATCCACCCAGTGGATGGTGCCTTTCACCTTGCGGCCGTCGGGCGTGTTGCCGCCACGGGTCTCGGGATCGTAGGTCGCCAAAATCTCGGTCACGTTGCCGTTTTCGTCCTTCACGCAACCGGTGCAACGCACCACGTAGGCGGATTTGAGCCGCACTTCGTTGCCGGGGAACAAGCGGAAATAGCCTTTGACGGGTTCTTCCATAAAGTCGTCTTGCTCCACGTACAACGTTTTGGAGAAGGACACGGGATGCGTTCCGCGTTCGGGATAATACGGATGGTTTTCCATCTCAAAGGTTTCGCTTTGGCCGTCGGGATAGTTGGTGATGGTGAGTTTCACGGGGTGAAGCACCGCCAACGCGCGGGTGGCGTTTTCGTTGAGGTCTTCCCGCAAGCAGTGTTCGAGCAATGCCACTTCCACCGTGCTGGCCACCTTGGCCACGCCCACGCGCTCGATAAAGCTGCGGATGGACGACGGGGTGTAACCGCGACGGCGCAGACCGCGCAGGGTGGGCATCCGCGGATCGTCCCAACCGGACACGTACCCCTCTTCCACCAAACGGCGAAGTTTGCGTTTGGACATCACCGTGTAGTTGATGTTGAGACGCGCAAATTCGATCTGACGGGGTTTGCCGGGCAGATCGGCGTTTTCCACCACCCAGTTGTACAGCGGGCGGTGATCCTCAAATTCGAGCGAGCACAGCGAATGGGTGATGTTTTCAATCGCATCTTCCAGCGGATGCGCAAAGTCATACATCGGGTAGATGCACCATTTGTCGCCTTGGCGATGGTGGGGCAGATGGTTGATGCGGTAGATAACCGGGTCGCGCATATTGAAGTTGCCGCTCGCGAGGTCGATCTTGGCACGCAAGGTCATCGCGCCGTCGGCAAATTCGCCCGCGCGCATACGCGCAAACAAATCGAGGCTTTCTTCCATCGGGCGGTCACGATAGGGGCTGACGGCGGGATGGGTGAGGTCGCCGCGGTTTTCGCGCACCTGGTCGGGGGTCAGTTCGCACACGTAGGCAAGTCCCTTTTTGATGAGACCCACCGCGATGTCGTACATCGTTTCAAAATAATCCGACGCGAAATAAAAACGGTCGTCCCAATCGTAGCCGAGCCAGTGAATGTCTTCTTGAATGGCATCCACGTATTCCTCGTCCTCTTTGGTGGGGTTGGTGTCGTCCATACGGAGGTTGCAGATACCGCCGTATTTCAGCGCCGTACCAAAGTCAATGCACACCGCTTTGGCGTGACCGATGTGCAGATAGCCGTTGGGTTCGGGAGGGAAACGGGTGTGCACCTGCATACCCTCACAACGACCGCCTTCGGCCAATTCTTCGTCAATGATGTCGTGAATAAAGTTACTGCCGACACCGGCATTTTTTAGTTCTTCAGCCATAGTTATCTCCTCACTGTGCGGCGCTAAGACGCTTAAGCACGGTTTCTTTTCCTAACAGTTGCATAATGGAGCACAAATCAGGGGTGTTGCGCCGTCCGGTGATCGCCACACGAATCACGGTGCTCACATCGCCCGCGTGTCCTTTATACGCGTCGGGATTTTTCTTGTATTCTTTCACTTCGGGGCAGAAGCCGAGCGTGGGACAGATACCCTTGATGGTGTCAAACCACGCTTGCTTGTCCTCGGCGGGATCGTACACGTCGGCATACGCTTTCAAAATGGCGGCAATATCGTCTTGCGCCAAGTTTTCGGGCCACGGATACTCGCTCGGTGCGTGGAAGAAATACTCCACGTAAGCAGGCACGTCGCTCCATTTGGCGAGGTCTTTACGGGGCTTGTTGCCGCCGCGATCGATGGCGAAAATGCCCTCGGCCACCGCTTTATCCGCTGTCAGTTTCGCGTACAGTTCGGTATCGTGCTGTTCGGCCCACGCGAGCACCTGCTCGGTCACCGACGCGGCATCCATCACCGCAATCACGTTTTTGCTGACGTCGTTCAACTTATTGAGGTCGAACAGAGCACCCGAAACGCTCATCTTTTTGAGGTTGAACGGGAACGCACTGCGCGGTTTGTCGGGATTGGCGCGGCGCCACTCTTCGTAGTCGCTGTTGGCCACCGTGAGCAGATATTCCATCACGCTGTCGGCGGGATAGCCTTGCTCGGTGTAAAAATGCACCGCGGCTTCGGGGTCTTTGCGCTTGGAAAGTTTGCGTTTGCCGCCGTCGTCCTCTTTCATAATGGGGCTGACGTGCGCGTATTTCGGTGCTTTGAAGCCGAGCACGCGGAACAGTTGCAGATGTACCGGCACCGAGGCGATCCATTCGTCACCGCGGATGACGTGGGTGGTACGCATCAGGTGATCGTCCACCGCGTGGGCGAAGTGATAGGTGGGGATACCGTCGGTTTTGAGAAGCACGATGTCTTGATCGTTTTCGGGCATCTCGATGGTGCCCTTGATCATATCGTCAAACTTCACGCGGCGGCTCTCGTCACCGGGGGAACGCAAGCGCACCACGTAGGGTTGTCCTTGCTGCACGCGGGCGAGCGCCTCTTCGGGCGACAGATCGCGGCAACGGGCAAAGGTGCCGTAATATCCCGTGCGGAGTTTTTGCCCCTCTTGTACGGTGCGGGTGGCATCCAATTCTTCGGCGGTGCAGAAGCACGGATAGGCCAGCCCTTGCAACAAAAGCGCTTTCGCATAGGTGTGATAGATCACCGCGCGGTCGCTTTGACGGTAGGGACCGTAGTTGCCGCTTTCTTTGTCAGGACCTTCATAGCCTTCGTCAATGTTAAGCCCATATTGTCGCAAACCGGCCAAAATGTCGGCCGCGCCGCCATCCACTTCACGTTTTTTGTCGGTGTCTTCCAAACGGAAGTAAAACACACCGTCGGTTGCGCGGGCGGTGAGGTAGTTCACCGACGCGGTAAACAACACGCCCAAATGCAGGTAACCCGTGGGGGAGGGGGCGATACGCACAACGCGTGCGCCTTCTTTTAACTGTCGGGCGGGATAGCGCGCTTCATAATCGTCGGGCGTGAGCGTCACGTCCGGGAACAGCGCTTCTGCCAATTGTTCCAAGGCTGTCATAAGGTTCCTCCTGAAAAAACAACAATATATATCTAATATTACATTTTTTGGTTGAAAAAGTCAATGCAAGTGTGGTACTATAAGAGAAAGATTTTTTGTTTTTTGCAAAAAGGAGCCTACGATTATGGAAAATACGGTTTGTGAACCCCAAAAACGCGCCCTCAGTTGCATTCAACCCACCGGTATCCCCACTCTCGGGAACTACTTGGGTGCCCTGCGCAACTGGGTCGCGATGCAAGACGAATTTGAATGTTTTTACGCGGTGGCCGATCTGCACGCTGTTACCGTGAAACAAGAACCCGCCAAATTGCGCCAACAGATCTACGAGATGTTTGCCCTGCTTATTGCAATCGGTCTTGACCCCGAAAAATCGCTGTTGTTCGTGCAATCGCAAGTGCCGCAACACGCGCAACTCAGTTGGTTGCTTTCCTGCCAAACGCAGTTTGGCGAATTGTCGCGTATGACGCAGTTTAAAGACAAATCGGCCAAACACGCCGACAACATCAACGCCGGCTTGTTCACCTACCCCGCGCTTATGGCGGCGGATATTCTCTTGTACCAGCCCGACTACGTGCCGGTCGGTGAGGACCAAAAACAACACTGCGAACTCACCCGCGACTTGGCGCTTCGGTTTAACAATCGGTATTCGCCCACCTTCACGGTGCCCGAACCGTACATTATGAAAACGGGTGCGCGTGTGCGTTCGTTGCAAGAACCCACCAAGAAAATGTCCAAATCGGACGAAAACCAAAATGCGTTCATTTCGCTCAAAGACGATAAGGATACCATCATCCGCAAGTTCCGCCGCGCGGTGACCGACAGCGATGCCAAGGTGTGCTACGCCCCCGGCAAAGATGGAGTGAACAACCTGATGGAGATCTACAGCGCCATTACGGGCAAAACCAACGAGCAGATCGAAGCGGAGTTTGACGGCAAAGGTTACGGCGATTTCAAAACCGCCGTGGGTGAAGCGGTTGCCGCGGAACTCGCCCCCATTCAAGAACGCTTTGCGACCTTGATGGGCGATAAAGCGCAGCTGGAAGCACTGATGAAAACAGGCGCGGAACACGCTTCCTACGTGGCAAACAAAACGCTCAAAAAAGTGATGAAAAAGATGGGATTCGTCATCTAAAACGGTACCCCGTTGTCGATCATGTCGATAACGGGGTGTTGTCAACTCGAAAAGGTTACAAAATTGTTACTTTCTTTTTGTAAAAAAAGCAAATGGAAGCAAGTTGACGGTATATGCTATACTGATAACAGTCAAAGAACACCTGTTTTTAAAGAAAGTGGTGAGCGTATGAACAAATACGGAAAAAAGATGATGGCCATCGCGGCGGTTTTGAGTTTGCTGCTCACGTTTTCCGCCTGTTCGGATGCCGAGTCGTCTGCTGATACCGTCACCACGACCACTGTCAGTCAGCAGACCGAAATGACAACGACGTCGGTCACACAGGAGGAAAGTCAACCGACTGTTACCGACGAAACGACAACCGGGGCAACCGCAACAACCAAACCCTCTGTAACGACCAAGCCGTCGACGACTGCCAAACCGTCGACGACTGCCAAACCGACAACGACAACAACTCAAATGACAACGCACGTGAACACCTATGACGGCGATTGCGACGGTATGTGTAACGTGTGCGGTGAAACGCGCCAAGCGACTCAAGGTCATCGCTATGGCAGCGATTGTGATCCGTATTGCAACGTGTGTCAAGAAGATCGCCAAACGACGGCGGCGCACACGTACGACGACGGGTGTGATGGAGATTGCAACGTGTGCGGCGTGAAACGAACCGATAATCACACGTACAGTGATTCTTGCGATACGACCTGTGACCAATGCGGTGCTTCCCGAACGCCCGAACATGCCTATGATGGTGATGCCGACGTGTTGTGTGACGGCTGCGGTGCGGTGCGAAAAATAAAATATCTTACCGATGAAGACGGAAAAGGCAACAAAGTTGTGGTAATTTTGGAATGCGATAAGGATATTGCCGGCGATTTGGTAATTCCCGATACGATTAACGGCTACCCGGTGGCAAGCATTCATATTGGCGCGTTTGCCGATTGCACCAGGTTAACCAGTGTGGTCATTTCGAAGAGCGTGAAAAGCATCTCTTATGAAGCGTTTAAGAATTGCACGCGTTTAACGAGCGTTACCGTTCTCGAAGGCCTGACGTCGATCGGTTATGATGCGTTCCGCGGTTGTACCGCCTTGACAGAGATCACCCTCCCCGACACCTTGACTTCCATCGGTGAAGGTATGCTGGCGGATACGGCGTTTTACAACGATGCTTCCAAATGGAAAGAGGGGTTGTTGTACATCGGCGATTATTTGATCAGCGCGAAAGGTCTGTCCGGTGTCTACACGATCCCCGAGAGGACAAAGGTGGTTGCCGGCGCTGCGTTTAGCGGTTGTCCCGATTTGGTCAGCGTCACGATTCCTGCCGAGGTTGGATACATCGGCAAGTGGGCTTTTGCCGGAAGCGGCGTGGTTGACGTTACCATTGAGTCGGGCAGAACTGTCATTGGGTATAATGTTTTTCATAATTGCGATAAGTTGAAAAGCATTGCCATTCCTGCTACGGTGAAAACTATTAGCGGCTACGCGTTTGATAGCTGCCCGAATTTGACGGACGTTTGGTATAGTGGCACCGAACGTATGCACAAGGCCATCGACGTTTCTTACAACAATCTTGGTATCCAAAAAGCTACGTGGCATTACAACGCTTGCGAGGCCGAGCATACCTATTCCGGCATCTGTGACGATTCGTGTGACAAATGCGGATGGGTACGCGCGGCGGTGCCTGCACACACCTTTGACGGCGAGTACGATATTGCTTGCAATCATTGTGAGTTCAGACGGTGATAGACAATCAACAAACAAAAAGAAGTACCGACGGTGTCGGTACTTCTTTTTTACGTTTTGCTCATATACATCACAAGGGCGTGCGGCAACAGTTTGCCCAGCACACGATAGAGTTTATAAAACGGGTGCGGGGTGTAAATGCCGCGGCGGTACACGCGTTTGAGCGCCCCGCGCGCCACCTTTTTGGGGTTGCAATAGGGAAGCGTTTGGAAGGTTTTGGACCGCCCCACAATGTCGGCCACGTCCAAAAATTCGGTAGACATCGGGCCGGGGCACACCGCCAACACGTTGATGCCTTGGGAGCGCAATTCGCGGCGGAGCGATTTAGAAAAACTGTACACGTATGCTTTGGTGGAACAATAGACCGTCATACGCGGGGTGGGGGCAAAGGCGGCGATGGAACATACGTTGAGCACCGCGCTGCCTCTTGTCATATACGGCAATGTCAGCGCCGTCATTGCGGTGAGGGCACGGCAGTTGAGATCGACCATACCTGCTTGCTCACCTACGTGGCTGCCGTGAAACTCGCCGAGTTTTCCATAACCCGCGTTGTTGATCAGCAACCGCACGGTGGCGCTGTTTTCGGCTAACAGGTGACCGTATTCGTCGTAGCTTTCCGGCTTTTGCAGGTCAAACGGCAAACAACGAAAGGTCATTTCGGGGTATTTTGCAGCGAGCTGTTGCAAGCGTTCTTCCCGCCGCGCGATCAACCAAATTTCATCGGGAAGGGGAGTTTCGTTCATAATTCCGTCCAAAAATTCGGTTCCCAAGCCGGCCGAGGCACCGGTAATAACCACAATCTCCATTGTCAACACTCCTTTGTTAGCAAAATACCACACTTTGGCAAAAAAGTCAAAGTGTGGTATCGTTTTTATTGTTTCGATTCGATCAATTCAATGGTAATGGAGAAACTCTCCACCTTGCGGTTGGTGGAACGAAGCAGATGTAAGGTGACGGTATCGCCCACCTCATGTTGCGCCAACGCAGAACGCAAGGTCGCGTAGTCGGTCACCTCTTGGTCGTCCACGCCGACGATGAGGTCACCCTTTTGAGCCGAGGTATGCTTGAGAGGAGAACCGTCCTCAATGGTGTAGATGAGGAACCCGTTGTAGTAGGCATCGGAATAGGTTTGACCCGTAATGCCGAGTGCCACGCGTCCCGTGACGTAGCCGCTTTTGAGTAATTCGTTGATGACGGTTTTGGCTTCGTTGATCGGAATGGAGAAGCCAATTCCTTCGTATCCCTCGGCGACGATTTTCGCGGAATTGACCGCGATGACTTGTCCTGCCGCATTAAAAAGAGGACCGCCCGAGTTGCCGGGGTTGATGGTGGCGTCCACCTGCAAGCACTTGATGGCGTAGCCGGTGTCTTCATACACGTCGCGCTCCAAGCCGGAGACGATGCCCTGCGTGGCCGACCAGCCCATTCCGCCCGCGTTGCCGAGGGCGACCACCTTGTCGCCGAGTTGCAGAATGGACGAATCACCGAAATCGGCGGGTTGCAGATCGGTGGCATTCACCTTGATGACCGCGAGGTCGGTGGATTGGTCTGCACCGATAAAGGTGGCTCGTTCATACACGGTACCGTTGTAGAGTTTCACATCCACACGGGGGAGCGGTTCACCGGTGGTTTCGTCCACCACGCAGTGCCAGTTGGTGATGATGTAGCCGTCTGCCGACATCACGATGCCGGTGGCGGAACCCGCTTCGACTTCGCGCTCCGTACCTTGCTCAGAGAAGGGGAAACCGGAATGGTAGTTGTCGGAAACGGTAGTGTACATCGTCAGCAACACGGTGCTGTCGATGTTTTGTTTGACGATATCACGCGTGCTGAGGCCTTGTGCATCCTCGTCCAATTCGGTGATCTCCAAGGTGGGCACGTCGGTGCGGTCATCATCCCCGTTATCTGAGGCACCGGGAGGCTCGGGCAGATTTAAATCGAATCCGCCTTGTGACAGCACCAGCAAGACCGACAACGCGACGATGATGACGGCACACACGCCGCCGATTACGCCAATCACCAGGCCGGTACGGCTTTTTTTCGGGGGTTTCGGCGGTTCGGAAGACGGGGGAGTGGTATACGGATTCCATCCGTACGGATTATACGAAGGCGGGGTCGAAGGCCGCGTGGGAACGGTGGGTTCCGTATCGGTCGGCCGATCAACGGCGGCTTCTATGTGCGGGGTCGGTTCCACAACCGACGGTTGCTCGGCAGGTACCTCGGTAGGTTGCTCGGGTGCCGTTTCGGGCGGGGTCGGTTCGGTGTTATCTTGGGGAAAATTATCGGGAGTGTAATTCCATTGATCCATACAATCACGCCTTTCTATGGGTAACAGTATACCCGTGTTATGTGTCGATTTGTTGAACAAAAACGGATTATTTTGTGAAATTATCGGCCGTCGGGTAGCCAAAATACGAATTCGGAGTACGCGTGCGGCACCGATTGTACCGTGATCTCACCGCCGTGCAGATTGAGGATGGTTTTGACTAAGAACAGACCGAGACCCGTGCCACTCTTGTCCAAACTGCGTGAGCGGTCGCTTTTATAAAATCGCTCGAAAATATGCGGCAATTCGGTGGCGGGGATTCCCTCACCCGTGTTGCGAACGGCCATAAACGTGCGACCCGATTCGTGATAAAGACGGAGCGACAGAGTGCCGCCTTCATTTGTAAATTTTACGGCATTCTCCAAAAGATTATACACGACCTGTTGCAAAAGGTCAAAATCGGCGCACACCATATGCGGTTCGCATTCTTCCAATCCTTCCACCGTCAGGTTCTTTTTGTCGATCTGTTGTTCAAAGGACAACAGCGACGCACACACCGTTTCGGTTAAGTCAAAGGTGGTGGGATGCAGTTTCAGTTGCCCGCTGTCAATGCGGGAAAGATTCAACATCGCCCGCACCAAGCGAGACAAGCGCTTGATCTCATCGGAGACAATGCGCAAATAATGGTCGTGCTTTTCGGGCGGCACCGTACCGTCCAAAATGCCGTCGATAAAACCCGAAATGGTGGTCATCGGTGTTTTCAGTTCGTGCGACACGTTGGCAACAAAACTGCGGCGGGCTTCTTCTTCGGAAGAGAGGGAAACCGCCATCGTGTTGAGCGCATTTGCCAATTCCGCCACTTCATCGCGACCTTTCACGCGAACGCGTGCCGAAAAATCGCCGCGGCTGAATTGGCGGGTGGCAGCCGCCATTTGGCGAAGCGGTTTCGCTTGACGGTAGGTAATGATGTACAACACAATAAACACGATCATCAATACCGCCACGCCGGAGATGAGGGAGACTTGCATGTTATCGGTGATATACTGTTGCATTGCTTTGGCGGAGGCGGATACCAACACGTATCCCATCACCGAGCCGTTCTTGGATAACAGCGGTACACCCGCCGTGTATTGGTTTTGATCGTAAATGCCGCTGAGTCGACCAACGGCGAAAACCGATCCACTTTGAAACGAGTCAGCGGAAAGGTTGGTGATCTTCCGACCGACGTGAAAACAATCGGCACTGTCAGAACACAAAAGCACGCAAAGATCGGTGTCGGTCACCAACACGTGACCGTCGGCCAAACTGCCGAAATGATGCAAGGTGGGGGAAAGGGTGTTGGGCAAAAAATAGGTGTTTGAGGGGCCTTTCAGGGCATTTTCTGATAAAAAGTTGGATACGGTGGTGGCGTTTTCGGTTAGCAAATCTTTCTTTTCGGAGATCCAATACCGCCCCGCCACAAAGGCCTGGGTAGCGGTCAGCATCACGAAGGCAAACGAGAGGATGAGGGCGACCGCCGAAAAGTATTTTAAAAAGATACTTTTAAACATCGGTACGTTTAACCTCAAATTTGTAACCGACGCCCCATACGGTTTTTAATACCCACTGTTCGGAAGCACCTTCCAGTTTTTCGCGCAACCGTTTGATATGCACGTCTACCGTACGGCTGTCACCGTAGTATTCAAAGCCCCACACCTCATCCAACAATTGGTCACGCGTGTACACGCGGTTGGGATTGCTGGCCAAATGATAGATCAGTTCCATTTCTTTGGGCGGCGTGTCGATCTGCTTGCCGCGCACACGCAATTCGTAGTTTTCAATGTTGATGTATAAGTTGTCGTAATTAACTTCTTTTTTCTCCTCTTGTTGCGAAAGACCGCAACGGCGCAATACCGCTTTGACGCGGGCGATAACCTCTTTGGCTTCAAAGGGTTTCACGATGTAATCGTCCGCACCGAGTTCCAATCCCAACACTTTGTCAAACAATTCGCCTTTGGCAGTCAACATAATAATGGGGCATTGCGACGTTTTGCGAATACGGCGGCACACCTGCCACCCATCCAACTGCGGCATCATAATATCAAGCAGGATCAGATCCGGCTTTTCCGTTTCAAAACGGTCAACCGCTTCTTGTCCGTTGGAGGCAATCACCGTGGAGTAGCCTTCTTTTCCCAAATACAAACTCAACAGTTCGCAAATATTGTTGTCGTCATCCACGACCATTACTTTTAAATTGGCCATATAAAACGCCTCCTTGTTTACTATCGATATTCAGTGTAACAGATTTTTGAAAAAGGTGTGTGAACAGTCTTTAAATTTCTGTCAAAAGATGGTAGACTATGGGCGTAAGGAGTGATCATCATGTCAAATTTCATTCGCCTCTCACCCGAAGAACTCACCGACAATCCGTTTTCGATGATCGGCAACGAGTGGATGCTTATTACGGCGGGAACACCCGAACACTGTAACACGATGACCGCCAGTTGGGGCGGTGTGGGCGTGTTATGGAACAAGCCTGTGGCGATCGCCTACGTGCGCCCCACGCGATACACCTATGGTTTTATGGAAACGGCCGACCGCTTTACGTTGTCCATTTTGCCGGAGCGTTACCGCGAAGCGTTGCGCGTATGCGGCACGATGTCGGGCAGAGACGGGGACAAATTTGCCGCTGCGGGATTAACGGTTTACGAAATGAACGGAATCGCGGCGGTGGAAGAAGCACGCTTGGTGCTTGTTTGCCGTAAACTGTACGCACAGGATATGCGTCCCGACTGTTTTGTGGACGACACGCTCCTCTCTCATTATAAAGCAAATGATTTTCACCGTCAATACGTTGGTGAGATCGAAGCGGTTTTTAAAAGAGGATAAAGAAAACGCGCATTCGCCTGTTGGTGAATGCGCGTTTTGATTATTCGTACAAATATTTATGCAGATTGGTGACGGTGGCACGGGGATCCAAAATTTGCAAGCCGCTGCCGCCGTTGATGGTAACGCCCTTATACCCCTTATCCTCAGGGACGTTGAAATTGGTTTCGATGGTATACGAGGTATACTTCACGGCGTTGGCAGCAAACGCCAAAAATTCGTCAGCCGACAGGTTGGTGTCGATGTGGGGGAGGGCGCCGTAAACGGCGTCGATCAGTTGCGAGTAGGACATATCTTTTGCCTTTTCAATCAGCAAACTGATGACCTTGCGTTGGCGTTCGGTGCGCTTGAAGTCGCTGTCAATGGCACGGATACGGGCGTATTCCATCGCTTGGAAACCGGTCAGGTGATAGGTGCCGGGTTTGCCTTGCAACGGAACGAAATTCGGGTCGTGGGAATGCGCGGTCAAGGTGCAACCGTAGTTGGGCACCTGCGTCATTTCTTTGGCGGTAAGCGTGATGTCCAAACCGCCGAGCGCATCGATCAAAATGGGCAACACTTCAAAGTTAACGCCCAGATATTCGTCAATGTCTAAACGGAAGTTTTGCTCGATCGTTTTGCTGAGCAAACGGAATTTGCCGAACGCGTAAGCGGCGTTGAGTTTGTTGATGTCGTCCACGCCGTCTTTGTCTTTGTCACGCCCGGGGATGGATACCCACGTGTCACGCAGCAAGGAAACCATACGGATGGTTTTGGTGTTGTCGTTGATGGACAAAATGATCATGGTGTCCGAACGACCCGAGAAGGATTCACTGTCGATACCGAGCAACATAATGTTGCGGATACCTTTGACGTTGCCGCGAAGCGGAATATCCGCCAACGATTGTGCATCTTCATACAACGAAGGGTCAAACGGCTCGGAATAGCCGAGATCGTCGTCCTCGTGCGAGATGTCGGCGTTGGGATCGTAAATGTCATCGTCGGGTTTGAAATTGATCAGCCCGAGCATATGCATACCGAACGCCGATACCGTGATGCACAAAGCACCGAGCAATGCCATCACCGAAGCACCGATGGAGGTCCAAATGCGGACCTTTTTGGAATAGCGGTATTCACGCATAACCTGAATAGGCTCACGCTTTGTTTTTTTGTTTTTCACAACGAGGAGACTCCTTTCCTATCAGGTGGCGGTTTTCATCAAGTAATCACGCCACAACGGATAATGTTTGCTGTAACAATGAATGCCGTCGGGGGAATACTGTTTATCCATAGCACCGTTTTCGTTGTCAAAGACGGGCGTTACGTTTCTATACAGCACGGTGGATCCGTTAGCGAGCGTTGCCAATTGCGTGTTGAGTGCATCAATGCGTTTGTTGGTCAATCCGTTTTTCTCCACCTGTTTATCTTCCCGTACGTGGAAAGTGGATTGTAAAATCACGGTGGCGTTCGGTTGGGAGGCGGCGATTTGCGAAAGCAACGCCTTGTATCGCGTCACAATGGCGTCGGTTGTAGAGCCGATCTCGTTGATGCCGAACATCACGTAAACGGTGGAATAGGATTTTTTCTCCAACAAGGTTTTCAGTGTGACCGCACCGAGATTGCCCATGTTGACTTTGCTCGACAACACGTTAAAGGAACTCATCGTGTTATCGGCAAAGAAATCCGCACCGCTGATCTTGCCGTACAGCGAAAGCCCCACCGTGCGGGAATCACCGATAAACAGCGTATCGGCGAAAACGGGATTGCCGTTTGCCGCCGTTGCATAGGTCGGGCGTGTCGTGGTGGTTGCCACCGTCGTCGTGGTCGTTGCGGCGGTGGTGTTGGTCGTTGTGGTCGTTGCGACGGTGGTCGTGGTGGTGGCGGCAGTAAAACCGCCCTCGGGAATGTCGATCAAATCAAAATGAAACAACGCGAGCACGGATGCCGCGAGGACGCAAACAACCAAAAGGAACACGAGCAAGCCCCACGGGAAGCGGGATTTACGGGCGTGTTTGGGTCTCATAGAAAAACCTCCCTGAAAAAAGACGAATCAACGGGTGAAATTAGTATCGTAAAAGCGGAAAAAGATATTCGCCGCATGATAGGTGTTGCGCAGGCGAAAAAAATGTGGTATACTGTCCACTGTCTATGAAAGAAGGGATCGTGTTGAGGAAACAAGCAATCGGCATTGTCGGCGGTATGGGGCCGATGGCCACGTTGGATCTGTTCGGCAAGATCATTGCCCACACAGATGCGGCGAGTGATGCCGAGCACATTCGGGTATATATCGACTGTCATACCGGCATTCCCGACCGCACGCAAGCCATTTTGCACGGCGGCGAATCGCCTGTTCCGTATATTGTGGAGTCGGCTTGCAAATTGGCGGATATGGGCGCCGATTTTCTGCTCATCCCGTGCAACACGTCGCACTATTTTTACGACGAGATCGCAGCGGCATCGCCGGTGCCGGTGATGCATATGATTCGCGAAACGGCGGTGGCCTTGGAAACCGAAGGGGTCACTTGCGTAGGTCTCCTCGCAACCGACGGTACCCTCCAAAGCGGCATCTATCAACGCGAGTTGGAAGCACGCGGGATGACGGTGCTGTGCCCCACTGCAGAAGAACAACGCGAAGTGATGCGGCTGATCTACGACGGGGTCAAAGCGGATGCACCTTGTTTTGAAACCGACGTGATGGCGGCGCTGATTCGGCGAATGAATGCCGAAGGTGCACAGCGCTTGGTGCTCGGTTGCACCGAACTGCCGCTCGGTTTTGAGCGGTACGGGCTTTCGTGTGACAACACGGTCGACCCGTCGGTGATCGTGGCGCGTGCCGCCATTAAGCGGGCGGGATATCCCGTGCGTGCATAATCGCTTAGTTTTCAATATACCATAAAGCGACAAAAAAGGAAAGAGAAAAAATACGGAAACGGCAAAAAGTTATATTTTTGTAATCAATTATACAGAAAGACAAGGTCAGCGCTCGGCGTTGACCTTGTCTTCTTTTTCGGCCCGTTTTTTGACGATGAGATTGTACAAAGCGATGCCCGCCACGCTGACGGCACCGGTAACGGCAAACAACAACACGGCTTTCAGATAATCTTTTTCCTGAATCATATTGCCGCCCACCGTGGAGGAAATGACCGACGGGATACGGGCGATGAGCGTAATGATGAGAAATTCATGCAGTTGAATACGGGTCAACCCCGCAAAATAGGTGAGCAGGTCTTTTGGGGTGCCGGGAATAAAAAACAGCAAAAAGAGAAGACGCTTCAGTTTCTTTTCACTGTTGATGAAGCGCAGTTGATCGATCTTCTCGCGCGGGATAAACAGTTCCACCAACCGTACGCCCCATCGTTTCACCAGCAAGAAGATGAGGGACGAACCGATGGCGACACCGCCGAGGCACAAAAGCGTTCCTTCTAACGCACCGTAGGCATAGCCGAGTCCGATCTCTACCAATTCGCCGGGGATGACCGAGATAAATACCTGCAACAATTGCAGCCCGAGTGCGACCAGGCGCCCTGCCCAACCGTAGGATTCCACGAAAGCGGTGAACGCTTCGGGATTACCCTTGAAACGCAAAAACCAACGGGAAAACACCACCGTCGCCACGGCGAACAGTATCACAACGACCACAAAGGACAGCAAAGCGACAACCCGCTTGCGACGCAAGGTTTTGGTTTCTTCGGTGTGTTCCACAGTATCCCTCCTTTGCCGAATTTTTCTTATTATAGCGTAAACTTCCTCGATATTTCAATAGAAGTGTCGAAAAAATATTGCGTCGCGGGTAAAACTCTGTTATACTGTATCTGTAAAAATTTGCGTTTCTGTAAAAAGAAACGGGAAAAGAGGGACTGCTATGATCCACGTTACCTTGTTGGCACACACTCCCGCACCCGAGCACACCGTCGCTTGTGCGGCGCGCTTGTGTTATTCTCCTACCACCATTGACGATATTATGGACAAAATGACCGACGAAAAAACCGCTTCCTTTGTGGATATGTTGTCGGAGATCGGCCACGAAAGCCCCATCGAACACGCCTCCTTTACGTTTGGTATTGAAGGTGTTTCCCGTTCCCTCTTGGCGCAGATCACGCGGCATCGCATTGCGTCGTACAGCGTGCAAAGCCAACGTTACGTGGCGGAAAAAGCGTTTGAATACGTGTTGCCGCCTGAGATTGAGGCCATTCCCGAAGCCGCGGCGTTGTACCGTCAAGCGATGGCGGAAGATCAACGTCATTACGAGGAATTGACCGCCATTCTCAAAGAAAAACACCTGAAAACGTGTTTGGAAAAAGGAATGGACGAAAAAGCGGCCGCCCGTGCTGCTGAAAAGATGGCGATCGAGGATGCACGTTTCGTGCTCCCCAACGCCTGCACCACCAAAATGATCGTGACGATGAACGCCCGCAGTTTGATGAATTTCTTCCGTCACCGTTGTTGCAACCGTGCCCAATGGGAAATTCGTGACTTGGCGGAACAAATGCTCAAATTGTGTGTGCAAGCGGCGCCGCATTTGTTCAAAAATGCGGGTCCGTCCTGCGTGTGCGGCGCTTGTCCCGAGGGGAAAATGACCTGTGGCAAGATTGCCGAAATGCGCGAGCATTATCGCGCGATCAAGGAGGAAGCCGCACAATGAAACGTCTGATCGTACTCGACGGGTTGGACGGCAGCGGCAAATCCACGCAACTTGACCGCTTGAACGGGTATTTTGCCGAAAACGGTATACACTACAAGCAGATCAGTTTTCCCGATTACGAGCAACCGTCGTCATCGTTGGTCACCATGTATTTGAACGGTGAATTCGGCAGCAGTGCCGACGCTGTCAACGCGTATGCCGCCTCGTCGTTTTACGCGGTGGATCGCTACGCCAGCTTTAAAAAGTTTTGGCAGGCGGATTACGAAAACGAAACGCTTATTTTGGCGGCTCGTTACACCACTTCCAATGCCATTCACCAAATGGGCAAACTGCCACGCGAAGAGTGGGATACCTATCTTCGTTGGTTGGAAGAATACGAGTACGGGTTGCTTGGTTTACCCCGCCCTGATGCGGTGTTGTTTTTGGATATGCCGCTGGATATTTCGCAACGGCTCTTGTCCGCACGCTACGGCGGTGACGAAGATAAAAAAGACATTCACGAGCGCGATATGGCCTATTTGAAACAATGTCGCGAAAGCGCGTTGTACGCGGCCGACCGTCTTGGTTGGCAGGTGATCACCTGCGGCGAAAACGGCGGACCGTTGCCCGTCGATACCATCACCGAAACACTTGTTTCGGTCGTTAAAGAGTTGATATAATTGATACAGACCACCATTCCCGTTTTTCGCCCTCTCACGATGGAGGATGGAAAGCAGTTTGCTCCGTTGCTTTTGCAAAGCGGTCACGACGGGTGCGAATTCTCGTTTACGACCTTGTATATGTGGCGTGAATTGTACCACACGCGTATTGCGCAAGAGGGCGACTATCTACTCGTGTCCGCCGGTGAGGGGGAGAAGACCTCCTTTTTACCGCCCATCGGCCCTTCGCTTGGCGAGGGGGTGGCATTGCTTCGCCGTGCGGCGGAAGCACAAGGGTTGCCGTTGCGACTGCACGGTGTGGACGAACAAACGCTGGTGCAGTTACAGCAACTGTTCCCGCTTACGGTGACCGAAATGGACGAAGATCACGATTATCTGTACAAAACCACCGATTTGGCCGAACTTCCCGGCAAAGCGTATCACAGCAAACGCAACCATATCGCGGCATTCTCGCGCCAATTTGATTGGCAGTATGAAGACATTACCGACGACAATTTGGCCGAGGTGTTTGCGATGTCCAAACAATGGTGTCGGGAAAAAGGCGTGTGCAGTGATAAAGGCCTGAAAGCCGAGCGTTGCGGCATTCGCGAAGTGTTGTCGCACCGTCACGCGTTCGGCGTGCGCGGCGGCCTTATCCGCGTTGAGGGTGAGGTCGTGGCGTTTGCCTTCGGCTCGCCCATCAACGATCGTGTGTTTGACATCCACACCGAAAAGGCGCTCACCGCGTACGGCGGTGCCTATGCGCTCATCAATCGCGAATTGGCGCGCCGCTTGACGGATTACGACTATTTGAATCGCGAAAACGATATGGGCATCGAAGGACTTCGCCGTGCGAAACGATCCTACCGCCCGTCGATATTACTCAAAAAATACAGTTGCGAGGTGAGGTAAGATGGTCGTTCGCCGTTTTGCCACCGCGCAGGACGCGGCGGCGTTGACTGCTGTTTGGCAACGCTCATTTCCTGAGGATACGCCGCACGAGATCGCTGCTTTTCTCGGCAAGGTTCGCCTTGATGAGGAATGTTTGATCGCCGAAGAAGACGGTACGGTGGCGTCGATGGTGTTTCTGTTGCCGACGCGGCTGCAGGCACCGACGCCATTGCCGATGCAGTATATTTACGCGGCGGCGACCTTGCCGTCCCACCGCGGTCGCGGCTTGTTCGGCGGGTTGCTGAAACGGGCGCTGGCGGTTGCGCGCGAACGCGGTCAAGCAGCCTCGTTTTTGCATCCGGCACAACCGTCACTGATCGACTATTACGCCTCGTTTGGGTATCGCCCGTTCTTCTTTTGCGATACCGTGTGCGGGGACGCCGCGTCGAATGGCGCAACCGTGCGATCTGTCTCGGCAGACGAATATGCGAAACGACGCAACGACCGTTTGCCGCCGTTTGGCGTCGAATGGCCCTCACGTTTTTTGGAACACACCGTGCTGGTTGACGATGCTTGTGCCGTGTGTGTCCCCATGGGAGAACGACTGTTGATTCGCGAACTGTTTTGTGACCCCGCACAGCAAAACCGCGTTTGTGCGGCATTGGCCGCGCATTTCGGTTGCACGCGATACGAAGCGCGTCTACCTGTCAAGGAGGCACACGACCCGCCGTTTGGGTTGCTTTGTCCGTTGCAACCGTTGAAATTGTCAGTAACGGCACCCCCGTATATGGGCGTGGCGTTGGATTGAGAGGAACCGTCAATGATAGTGGTATTTTTGGCAAATGGATTTGAAGAAATGGAAGCGCTCGCCACGGTAGACGTGCTTCGCCGTGCCGATCTGTCGGTACTCACGGTGGGTGTGGGCGGCAAAACGGTAACGGGTGCACATGGTATTGTTGTTACCGCCGATTGTGCCGACACCGACCCCCTTCCCGAGAAAGTGCAGGCGGTGATTTTGCCGGGAGGTCTGCCGGGGACGACCAATTTGGAGGCATCGCCCGTGGTACAAGACTATCTGGAAAAAGCCGACGCGCAAGGCGCACTGTTGGGCGCCATTTGTGCCGCGCCCTCGGTGCTCGGGCACAAAGGGTTGCTTCGCGGCAAGCGCGCCACCTGCTATCCCGGATATGAAGACGACCTGCTCGGTGCCGTTTGCACGGGTGAGTCGGTGGTGACCGATGGGCGTGTCATCACCGCCAAAGGAGCGGGCGTGTCGGTCGATTTCGGCCTTGCCGTGGTGGCGGCGTTGGTGTCGCCCGCCGTGGCGAAAGACTTGGGAGAAAAAATGCAATGCAGACCGATATCCGCGCACTGAAAACACACTTGCGGGGGGAATACCGCGCCAAACGCTTGGCTCTTTTGCCGGAGGAAAAACAGCGGCGCGACACTGCAGTGGCGCAGGCTGTCAAACGCTTGCGGCAATATTGCCTCAATGATACGATCCTCATCTACGTTTCCACGGCGTTGGAAGTGGATACCCGCAGGATTATGACGCAGGCGTGGGCAGACGGCAAAACCGTGGCGGTGCCCTACTGTATTCCGGGCACGCGTGAAATGGAATTTTACCGCATCGAGTCGTTTGACGATCTGCACGACGGTGCGTTCGGTGTCCAAGAGCCGACCCCGCGTGAAGAAAACCGCGTAAGTGATCTGTCTCGCGGGTTGTGTTTGATTCCCGCCTTGTGTTATGACGACAAAGGGTACCGCTTGGGATACGGAAAAGGATATTACGACCGCTTTTTGGCGCGCTTCGGCGGCCAACGAGTGGGGTTATGTTACCGTGATTGTTTGTGTCACACCTTGCCGCACGGGCGATTTGATCGCGCGGTGGAAGCAGTCGTGACGGAAGACGGAATACGAAAGATCGACTAAACGGAGGGAGCACTATGGACGAGAAAAAAGAACAAGACTTGGAACAGATCTTGGATGAATTGAGTGAATCTTCTGCTGAAAAAACGGCGGAGAAACCGAAGTTCGAGCTTCATTTGGATCTGGACAGCGAATATGGTGAGCCAATTCCGATGCCGCCGAAACCTGTCGAAGAGGAACCGAAAATCCTCGATGCGGATGAGGAAGCGGTACATACGGACGAAGAGGAAGAAAAGCCGAAAAAGGAACAATCCACCGCAATGGGTTGTTTGAAGGTGCTGTTGTACGGCATTGTGGTGCTGTTGGCCGCCGGCTTTTTGGCGTACGTCGTTATCGTGGGTGGTATGGACATCAGCGGTATCACGCGTGACGATACCACCGTGGATGTCACCGTACCTGCCGGCGCCAATACCGAGGCGATTGCCAATTTGTTGGCGGAAAACGGTCTTATTGAGCAGCCAATGATCTTCCGCGTATACGCGAAATTCACCAAAGCCGACGGCAAATGGCAACCGGGTGAATTCAGTTTGCGTGGTGATATGGGGTACGACGTGATGATCACCGAACTGCAAAAAATGCAGGAGCGCAAAACGGTGCGCGTCACCATTCCCGAAGGCTTTACCATCAAACAGATCGCCGAACGCTTGGAAAACAAGGGCGTGTGTACCACCGCCGAGTTTTTCCGTGCACTTTCGGAAGATGAAAAGTTCTTGACCTACGATTTTATTATGGCGCTCTCCGAAGTGGATGAAGACAAACGCAACGCACGATATTATCCGTTTGAAGGATATTTGTTCCCCGACACGTACGAGTTTTTTGTGGGTTGCTCGGGCGAAACGGCAGTCAAGAAGTTGCTGGACGGTTTTGACTATCGCTTGGATACCACCTTGCGCAGTGCGATGCAAGCCAAAAACTTGACGGTGGATGAACTCATCATCTTGGCGTCCATCGTACAAGGCGAAGCGGCTTCCAAAGACGATATGAAAAAAGTGGCACGCGTGTTGTGGAATCGCCTTGAAAACACGGCGGAATATCCCAAATTGGAGTGTGACTCCACCCGCGATTACGTTACCGATATGATGGCGGGAAACACCGCTATCACCATTTCCGATGAGGCGTTTGATACCTACGTTTGTGAAGGGTTGCCGGCCGGTGCTATCAACAACCCCGGCTTGGATGCCATCAAAGCGGTCTTGTACCCTTCGGAAGAGGAAAGCGTGATGAAGTGCTATTTCTTTGCCACCGACTACGACACCGGCATTACCTATTTTTCCGAAACGTATGCCCGTCACGTGTCCATCTGTAAAAAATATGGGATCGGTATGTATGGATAAACTAACAAAACCGGAACTGTTGTGTCCGGCAGGGGATGAGGAGCGGCTTTCGGCCGCTCTTCTCTTCGGCGCGGACGCGGTGTATCTGTCAGGCAAACAATTCGGTATGCGCAGTGCTCCTGCCAATTTTGACGATAAGCAGTTGCGCGCCGCCGCCAACGCCTGCCACGCAAACGGCAAGCGAATGTACGTGACCTGTAATATTCTGCCCCGCAACGACGAAATGCGGCAGTTGCCTGCCTATTTGGAACAGTTGAACGAAACGGCTGACGCGTTGATCGTCAGCGACCTTGGCGTGATGCGCCTTGCACAGCGCTATGCGCCGCAGTGCGAATTGCATATTTCCACACAACTCGGTGTCGTCAACTACGAAACGGCGCAAATGTTGTGGGATATGGGCGCCTCGCGCGTGGTGCTCGCGCGGGAATTGTCGCTTTCGGAGATTGCCGATATTCGCGCACATACCTCGCCCGAATTGGAACTCGAAGCCTTTGTACACGGCGCGATGTGCATGTCCTATTCGGGTCGTTGTCTGCTCTCTTCGTATTTGACGGGGCGTGACGGCAATCACGGCGACTGTGCCCAACCGTGCCGTTGGCGGTACGATATTATCGAGCCGACTCGTTCCGACCGTCCCATCACGGTGGAACAAGAAGAAAACGGCACCTATCTGTTCAACGCCAACGATCTGTGTATGATCGAACACATCCCCGCCTTGTGCCGCGCGGGTATCTCTTCGTTTAAAATTGAAGGGCGCGCCAAAGCGGCTTACTACGTGGCGGGGGTCACCAATGCGTACCGTCAAGCGATCGACCATCATTTTGCGGGCGGTGAGTTGATCGACACGCCGCTTCCCGAATGGTTGTTGCGTGAACCGTATACGGTCAGTCACCGTCCTTACGGAACGGGATTTTATTTCGGCGAACCGTCGCAAAACACCGTCGCCGGCGGTTATATCCGCGAATATCAAGCTGCGGCGGTGGTCACGGGATACGAGGATGGACGGTTGATCGTCAGCCAACGCAATCGCTTTTGCAAAGGCGACACGCTGGAAACGTTGGTCCCCGACGCCAAGCCGGAACGGTTTACGGTGGATGATATGTACAACGAGAACGACGAGACGATCGAAGCAACGCCGCATCCCACCATGACGGTGAAGATTCCCTTTTCGCATCCCTTGCCGATCGGCAGTTATCTGCGCCGCTCGCTAATATAAACCGACTAAACTCCTTTTGCAGGGATATACTAACGGTAGGTATCCTTGCGAGAGGAGTTTTTGTATGAGCAAACGGATGATAAGCGTATTTGCGGCAATTTTGTTCGCGTTCAGCGGATTGTTGATGCGCCTGTATCGCTTGGCAAACGGCGAATGGAAGGAAGCGGCGAGCAATCAGGCGAAAGTGACCGTCACGTTGGCGCGTGCACGCGGTACGATCTATGACCGAAACGGAGTTCCGCTCACCAACGCCTCATCGCGTTACAAAGCGTCGGTCATTTCCACGCCCGAAGCGTTGGCCTCGCTTGCGCAGTTGTTGCCGAGCGAGGAATGGCAACAACTGCGTGAGCGATTGCAAAGCGGCAAACCCGTCGTGACCGATTTGGACGGTGCGGTGAGTATGGCCGACGGAGTTACGTTGGCTCTTAACCCTGTCCGCTATCAAGAAGAACAGTTGGCATCCCATGTCCTCGGTTACGTGAGTGACGACGGTACGCACGGGGTGTGCGGCATTGAAAAAGCTTACGATGAGTGGCTCCTCACCTGCGGGGGAGAAGCGAGCGTTACCTATGAAACCGACGGACGCGGGCAGGTATTGGTGGGTGGTAAGGCGGAGGTGAGCAACACGTTAGCGGCGGCGAAAGCGGGGTTGGTACTCACGCTGGACGCGTCTATTCAACGGGCGGTGGAATGTCGCTGTGCGCCACTGCTGAAAAAAGGCGCGGTGGTGGTGACCGATCCGACAAACGGCGACGTGCTGGCACTGGCGAGCTTTCCTTCTTTTCAGCCGACAAGATTGGCGACGTATTTAACCGCAGAGGATCAACCGCTTTTTAACCGCGCCACCGCCGCGTATAACTGTGGCTCGGTGTTTAAGATCTTGTCCACCGTTACCGCGTTGGAAGCGGGGATTCCCGCTACCCAAACGTTTTCGTGTTCGGGGCGGTTGCGTGTGGGACGAAACGTCATCAACTGTCATCACACCCTCGGTCACGGCCGACAAACGCTGTCCGCCGCCTTTATCAACTCGTGTAACCCCTATTACATTCAACTTGTCCGTCAGGCAGGGTCAAGCCACCTGTATCGTATGGCAACGTCGCTCGGCTTCGGCAGTTCGCTGACGTTGTGCGACGGCTATACCACCGCTGCTTCGGTTTTTCCTACGGCGGGAGAACTGTTGCAACCCACCACCCTCGCCAACGTGTCATTTGGACAAGGATCCTTGACCGCAACACCGCTCCACATCGCACAGCTGACCGCGTCGGTGGTAACGGACGGGAGTTTTTATCCGCTTCGTTTGGTTAAAGCCACCGTCGACGCCGTCGGCAACCAAACCGAAATGCCGTTGAAAGCACCCGTGCGGTTGTATAGCGGGAGCAACGCGGCTCTCCTGCGCGAGATGATGCGCGGTGTGGTGGAGGAGGGGAACGGCAAAGCGGCCCGCCCCAACTACGGCGGTGCCGGCGGTAAAACGGGAACCGCCGAAACGGGTTGGAAAACGGAAAACGGCAATTTGATGATCCAAAGTTGGTTTACGGGGTTTTATCCCGCCGAAAACCCGCAATACGTGGTTACCGTGTTGAGCGAAGATGCCGAAACGACCGACTGTCAAGCGGCACCCGTGTTCAAAACAGTGTGTGACGAACTGTATAAATTACTTGACAAATCAATTAACAAATGATATAGTGGTGTCACTTTGTTGAAAGGAACACGCACTTTTTATGGACGGCGACAGTAGCGACGATAACCGAAACACGAATATGACGTTGTGATAAAAAAGCATGGCCTGTGATGCAAAACGGCATCGCACGGGCTGTGCTTTTTGTGCTTCTTTTCGTTGTTCCAACCGTAAAAGTGCCGCATATTTAGGAGGGTATTTCTCTTGGACAGTATCTGGTTTTCTCTGCTCTTGCAAGTGGTGTTGATTGCGCTCAACGCCGTGTTTGCGTGCGCCGAAATTGCCATCATTTCCATTAACGACACCAAACTTGCCAAAATGATTGCCGAAGGGGATAAGCGTGCCGTTCGTCTCGGCCGCCTCACCAGTCAACCCGCTCGTTTCTTGGCGACCATACAGGTGGCCATCACCTTGTCGGGTTTTCTCGGCAGTGCGTTTGCGGCCGAAAACTTTTCCGACCCGCTGGTTGACGCGCTTGTCGGGTGGGGTGTCGCGATCCCGCGTGCCACACTCAATTCCATAGCGGTCGTGGGTATCACGCTTATCTTATCCTACTTCACGCTCGTGTTCGGCGAATTGGTTCCCAAACAGGTGGCGATGAAAAAAGCGGAAAAACTCGCGCTCGGTATGTCGGCGTTCATCACCTTCATTTCGCGTTTGTTTGCGCCCATCGTGTGGTTTTTGACCGTATCCACCAACGGTGTGTTGCGTTTGATGGGGATCGACCCCAACGCCAAAGACGAAGAGGTCAGCGAAGAAGAGATCCGTATGATGGTGGACGTCGGCACCGAAAAAGGCGTCATTGACGACGACGAAAAGAAAATGATCCAAAACGTGTTCGAGTTTGACGACATCACCGCCGCCGACGTGGCGACCCATCGCACCGAAATGGTGGTGTTGTGGAACGAGGACAGCGTGGAAGAATGGGACACCGTGTTGCGTGAAAATCGCCACAGTTTGTATCCCATTTGCGGTGACGATATCGATGACATCGTGGGCATTTTGTCCATCAAAGATTACTTCCGCTTGCCCGATCACAACCGCGAAACGGTGATGGAACATGCCGTCCGTCAGGCATATTTCGTGCCGGATAGCATCAAGGCGGACGTCTTGTTTGAGCGGATGCAACAATCCCGCAACCACTTTGCGGTCATTTTGGACGAGTACGGCGGTGTGCGCGGCATCGTCACGATGAACGACCTGCTGGAACAGTTGGTCGGCGACTTGGACGACAGCGAAGAAGAACAGATTCCCGAAATGGAACAAACGGGTGAACGCACGTGGCGTATTGAGGGTACCGTTCCGCTCGGTGACGTGGTTGCCGCTCTCGGCGTCAAGTTGCCCGAAGATACTTACGATACGTTCGGCGGTTACGTTTTTGGTGAATACGGCGCGATTCCCGCCGACGGCTCCTGCATTCGTTTGGAAACCGAGGATCTCGTGATCGACGTGACCGACATTGTGGAACATCGTATGGAAAACGCGGTGGTAACGGTGAAAGAGAAAGCGGTTGCCGAGGACGAATAATTGCTTGACAAATAACGCAAAATCTTTTATACTGAATAGCGATATAAAATGGCGTTGACGGGAAGAACCGTCTGTTCGGCGTTCAGAGAGTGTGCCCTTGGCTGAAAGGCGCACGGCCGACGGCGGGGGCCACCCCTGAGCCCTGCTGCGATGAGTGGCGGCGTAACACCGGCGTTAACGGTCAAGAGTGGCGCAATTCGTTGCGCAAATTGGGTGGTACCACGGAACCTCCGTCCCATGTTTGGGGCGGAGGTCTTTTTATTTTAGAAAGGAAGTATACACAATGCAATGGACCGGTCTTAACGAACTTCGCGAGCAATATTTGTCTTTCTTTGAGAGCAAGGGGCATCTGCGCTTGCCCAGCTTTCCGCTCGTTCCCAAAAACGATGCGTCGCTTTTGCTCATCAACTCGGGTATGGCACCGATGAAAAAATACTTTACGGGTGAGGTGACTCCGCCGCGCAAGCGCGTCACCACCTGCCAAAAATGTATCCGCACGCCCGATATCGAATCGGTGGGCAAAACCGCGCGCCACGGCACCTATTTTGAAATGCTCGGCAACTTCAGTTTCGGCGATTACTTCAAACACGAAGCCACCGCGTGGGCGTGGGAATTCTGCACCAAAGTGCTGGAACTCCCCGTTGACCGCATTTGGGTGTCCATCTATGAAAACGACGACGAAGCGTTTGAAATTTGGACGAAGGAAGTCGGCGTTTCGCCCGACCGTATCGTCCGTCTCGGCAAAGCCGACAACTTCTGGGAGCACGGCTCCGGTCCCTGCGGCCCTTGCTCCGAACTGTATTATGACCGCGGCGAGGAATACGGTTGCGGTTCGCCCGATTGCGGTGTGGGTTGTGATTGTGACCGCTTTATGGAATTCTGGAACAACGTGTTCACCCAATTCGATAACGACGGCAACGGCAACTACACCCCTCTTGACCATCCCAACATCGATACCGGTATGGGACTCGAACGGTTGGCGTGCATTTTGCAAGGTGTGAACAACTTGTTCGAAGTGGACACCGTGCAAAACATTATGAAACACATTAGCCGTATTGCGGGCGTGACCTACGGTGCGGGTGATAAGACCGACGTGTCGCTCCGCGTGATTACCGACCACATTCGTTCCACCACCTTTATGATCGGTGACAGTGTGATGCCCTCCAACGAGGGACGCGGCTACGTGTTGCGCCGTCTGCTCCGTCGCGCGGCCCGTCACGGTCGTTTGCTCGGCATTCACCGTCCGTTCTTGTACGAAGTGTGCGAAACGGTCATCGGCGAAAACCTCACCGCCTACCCCGAATTGGCGGACAAAAAAGATTTCATCGTTAAGGTCATCCGCAACGAGGAAGAGGCGTTTGAAAAAACGCTGGACAGCGGCCTGGCCGTGCTCGCGGATATGCTCACCCAAGTGACCGATAACGTCTTGTCGGGTGACGATGCGTTCAAACTGTACGACACCTACGGATTCCCGCTCGACCTTACGCAGGACATTTTGGAAGAAAAAGGCATCAAGGTTGACGAAGAAGGTTTCCGCGAGCGTATGAACGAACAACGCCGCCGCGCGCGTGCCGCCCGTAAAGATGCGGGTGCGGATGCGTGGAAAGGCAACCCCGATATTGCGGAACAACTCGAAGCGGGTGAATTCGTCGGCTACACGGCTACCGAAGCCACCGCGCAAGTTACCGCCATTATTGCGGATAACGAACTGGTCGAAACGCTGGGCGAAGGCGACAGCGCTACGCTTCTTCTGAACGTGACGCCGTTCTACGGCGAGAGTGGCGGTCAGGTCGGCGATACGGGTGTCATCGAGGCAGACGGCATCCTGTTCGAAGTGACCGATACGCAAAAAACGGCGAGCGGTGTGATGTTGCACGTCGGTATTCTCAAACAGGGCGAACTGAACGTGGGTAACACCGTTACCGCCAAGGTGAACAGCGACCTCCGCGCGGCCACGATGCGCAACCACTCGGCGGCGCACTTGTTGCAAGCGGCGCTCCGCCGCGTGCTCGGCACCCACGTGGAACAAGCAGGTCAGCTTGTTGGCGCCGACCGTGTACGCTTTGACTTTACGCATTTTTCGGCACTCACCGCCGACGAACTTGCGCAGGTGGAAACCTTGGTCAACACGTGGGTGTTGCAAGGTCTTGCCATCACCATGACCGAAATGCCCATCGACGAAGCGCGCAAGCTCGGCGCGATGGCGCTGTTCGGGGAAAAATACGGTGACGTGGTGCGCGTGGTCAAAATGGGCGACGTGTCCATTGAATTGTGCGGTGGTACCCATACCGACAACACCGCGAAACTCGGGCTGTTCCACATTGTGTCCGAAAGTTCGGTCGCGGCGGGCGTTCGCCGTATCGAAGCGGTCACGGGCGCGGGTGTTCTCGAACTGCTCAATCAATATTATGCCGAAATGACCGCGGCCGCGGCGACGATGAAAGCCAACGGTCCCGATGACATCGGTCGTCGTGCGGCGCAACTGCTCGGCGAACTCAAAGATACGCAAAAAGAATTGCAGACCATCAAAAACCAACAAGCGGGTGCCCAAATGGGCGAACTGTTGGAGAAGGCACAAGATTGTCACGGTGTCCAACTCGTCACCGCCGTGTTTGACGGTATGGAGGGCGGCGACCTGCGCGCCTTGTGTGACCGTTGCCGCGACCGCCATATGGACAAAGCGGTCATCGTGCTGGCGGGTACCAACGCCGAAAAACAAAACGTTTCGTTTGCCTGCTACTGCACCGACGGTGCGATCAAAGCGGGTGCCAACGCGGGCGCCATCGTGCGCGAAGTGGCGGCATTGTGCGGCGGTAAAGGCGGCGGTCGTCCCGATATGGCGATGGCCGGCGGCAAAGATTTGGACAAAACAGCCGATGCGATGAACAAAGTGCCCGAAATCGTGGGCGCACTTGTGAAAGGATGAGGGACGATGGATTGCATTTTTTGTAAGATCGTGGCGGGGGAGATCCCGTCCAAAAAAGTGTACGAAGACGATACCGTGTTGGCGTTTTACGACATTGAGCCGAAAGCACCCGTTCACATTTTGGTGATTCCCAAGATGCATATAGCGGGGTGCCACGCCATCACCCCCGAAAACAGTGCCGTCGTGGCGCACGTATTTGAAGTGATTGCGCAGATTGCCGCCGAACAAGGTGTGAAAGACTACCGCGTGGTGACCAACAACGGTGCCGATGCGGGTCAAACCGTGCACCACCTGCATTTCCATATCTTAGGCGGCCGTGTGTTGGGAGAGATGGGATGACGCGAGTGATCCTCGATCTCGAGTGGAACGGCGCTTGGTCCAAAAAGGCAAAAGGCTATTTCAACGAGATTATTGAGATCGGGGCGGTGCGCTTGGCGGAGGACGGCACGGTGGCCGACCGTTTTGACGCCTACATTCGTCCCGCCGTCAGCAAGAAACTCACCAAGTTGGTCACCAACCTGACGGGCATTACCGACGAGCAGGTGGAACAGGGTATTTCCTTTGAAACGGCCATGCGCCGCTTGGCGAAGTTTGCGGGTGACAGCGACGTGACCTTGATGACGTGGAGTACCACCGACCTGCTGGTGTTTATTGAAAATTGTCGCTATTTTTTGGGGCAAGAACGCATTCCGTGTTTCACCCACTACGTTGATCTGCAAGCCTACGGTCAACAACGGTTGGATACGGGCAGCAATCAAGTATCACTCGAAAATTTTGCGCGCCTTATCAATATTGATCCCGATAAAATGGAATTGCACCACGCCATTGACGACAGTGTGCTCACCGCCTCCATTTTCCAAAAGGTGTACGAGCCGACCTCCTTTGCGGCGGCGGTCTCCCCGATGAATACGGAATTCTATCGGCGTATCACCTTCAAGGTGACCTATATTTCCGATATTAACAGTCCGCTCATTCGTCGTGCCGATCTTCGCTTTTCGTGCGATTGCTGCGGCCGCAATTTAAAGCGAACGGGCAAGTGGAAATTTTACAACCGTATGTTTTTCGCCCCCTTCCGTTGCGAAGCGTGCGGGAAAGATTTCACGGGTCGCGTGCAAGCCAAACATAAGTACGAAGGTGTGGAACTCAAAAAGCGCCTCGTCCCCAAAAAGGAAAAAGAAGAACAACAAGAAAACACCGCTTTGTCTACGTGACAAAGCGGTGTTTGTTTATGCCTTCTTAAAGGCTTTACAGACGGAATAGAAAATGGGGATGGTGACAAACAAGATCCACGCGGGATGCCACCAGCCAAGGAAAAATCCCAAAACGAGGTAGATGAGGGTGACGAAAACGGGATAGCAGAATTCGGAAACGTCTTTTTTCTCGATAGCTTCCCAAACGGAAGAATAAAGGGGAATGGTTAAAAAAACCAGCCAACCGAGTCCCCAGCCACCACAGATATTTAAGCAACCGAACAGCAGGTAGGCAAAACAACATAGCAGTGCCCACAATCCGTCGGAAATAAAGGGGTGTTTTCGCTTCGTCGACAGGGGTTCTTTATCGCAAGTGTCCGTCGTTGTGTTTTCGTCAACCATAATACCATGCAGGGAGATGCGCACGTGATCGCCGTTAGCCGAATCCACGTGTACCCCCGACCAATCGACGTGTACGTCGTCACCGTTTGCAGAATTGATGTGAATACCATTTTTGAAGGATACGGAATCGGTCGACGACGTTTTTTCCTCTTGCGCGTCGGGATCTTTGTTTAACAAATCATCAAGCGTTACGTGATACACTTGCGACAATAAAATCAGATTATCGGTGTCGGGGGAAGCTTCGGCGCGTTCCCATTTGGATACCGCTTGTCGAGTTACACCGATTTTTTCGGCTAATTCTTCTTGTGAAAGCCCCTTCATTTTTCGATACGCACAAAGGCGATTGGCAATTTCAATGGTCATAGTCACCCCTCCTATGGACTAATCATACCGCAGGCGGCATTATTTTGCAAGAAATTCAAGGTTTCGCGACCGCAACTTCCGGTTGCACCTTTTAGCGGACACGCTCATACACTGAAAGTGACGGGTATTGGCCCGTAATTTCAGGAAAGGAGAAAGGTATCGTGAACCGTTCTTATCATTATCGCGGACAACCGACGCCGCGTATGGTCTACCCGACGTGTCCGCTCCCCTCGTGCGAAAACGAGGTGATCGAATCGCGGGATACGCTGTGCGAGACGATGGTGCTCGCGATGTCATACGTGGTCAAACAAGAGTTTGGCGACCTGTACGAGCCGGACAACGGCTTTCGGCAAGGCACCGTGTTTGCCGCGTTGGATAAACCTTTTTTAGCAGGAGGGATGGCGTGTGGATAACCGTGCCGCGCTGGTAAAGCGCATCCACGCGTTGGATTTTGCGCTGTTGGAACTGAATTTGTTTTTGGATACGCATCCCGACTGTGAGGAAGCGCTGTACAAACGGCGCGAGTATCAGGCCGAGCGCATGGCGCTTATCGAAGCGTACGAGTCGCAATACGGCCCGTACGTGGTCACCGCCAAACAGGTGCAAGGGGAACACTGGTCGTGGGTCGACGGGCCGTGGCCGTGGGAATACGGAAGGGAGTGTTGAGTTATGTGGCAATATGAGAAGAAATTGCAATATCCCGTCAAGATCAAAAACCCCAACCCGAAGATCGCGCAACTCGTCATCAGCCAATTCGGCGGTCCCGACGGTGAGCTCGGCGCGTCGATGCGCTACCTGTCGCAACGGTATTCCATGCCGTACGACGAATTGCGTGCGATCTTGACCGATGTCGGCACGGAAGAACTCGCCCATATGGAGATGGTTTCCGCCATTGTGTATCAGTTGACCCGCAATTTGACCCCCGACGAGATCAAGCGGTCGGGCTTCGACAAATATTTCGTGGACCACACCAGTGCGGTGTATCCCATCGCGGCATCGAGTTTGCCGTGGCGCGCGGAATATATCGGCGTCAAAGGCGATGTTATCACCGACCTGCACGAAGACCTCGGTGCCGAACAAAAAGCGCGCACCACCTACGACAACCTGCTTCGTCTGATCGACGACCCCGATGTGCGCGACCCGTTAAAATTCCTCCGCCAACGCGAGATCGTGCACTACCAACGTTTCGGTGAAGGCCTCCGTCTCGCTACCGACCGACTGGACAGCAAGAATTTCTACGCCTGCAACCCGAGTTTCGATAAGAACTGCGGGAAATAAACAAAAAGCAGATGAGCTTTATGACTCATCTGCTTTTATCTATTCGACAACTCTTAATTATCAAATAGCATTATACCACAAATACACATATCTATATAACCATTAAATTTTAAATCCGCATTTCCAACAATAACTTGCGTTGGTATCATTACCCTCATTGCAATTTGGACACAGCATTAAAAACTTCTTTTTTCTTTTAACGGCATACCTTTCAGCAGCAGAGTCTTTTATTCCTCTAATAACCAATTTTTTGCAATTAGTAAATGCCAACGGAGCAATTGTTGTAACATTATCAGGAATTGTAATATCTAAATCTTTGCAAAAGGTAAATGCTTCTTCTTCAATAGTGGTAACACTATTTGGAATATAAACTTTTTTAAGATTGTCGCACATCGAGAACATACCATGCGGTATTTTTGTACAACCATTTGTAATATTTACAGTCTGCAGGTTTTTGTTACCCGCAAATACACTATTACCGAATTCTATACAACTGCACATGTTTACTTCCACTAGGCCTTCACACCAAGCGAAGCAGTAATCTTTTAAGACACCTACGCTAGATGGAAGAGTAATGCTTTCAAGTTTTGAACAACTAGAAAATGCACTCATACCAATTGTGTGAACACCATTTCCTAATGAAATACAGGTTAGTTTTTCGCAAAGTGCAAAAGCGTCGTCACCAATACTTATCACACTATCAGGAATGTTTATTCTCTCAATAGAACTGCAAGCCATAAAAGCCGAGGAACCGATGTTGTTAAGCCCGTCGGCAAAACAAACCTCTTTCAAACTTCCGCAATCTAAGAAAGCGTTTTTTTCAATAGTCCTTATTCCTTGTGGCAAAACTACTCTCTCAATGCTCTTGTTGTGTGCAAAAACAGCTTCTCCAATGATCGAAACACCATCGGGGATAATAACAACTTTTTCTTTTTTACCATAGTATCTTACAAGCTTCCCGCTCTCATCGATTTCGAAGAAAGTTTTTTGTTTCATCGACAGTTCTCCTTTTTTGCACTCCATTAATGAATTTTGTCGTCAATTTTGTGATACAAGGGTATTCTACACACCACCTTGCACCAAATTTGGTGCAAGGTGAGGGCTTATTCAATTATAATCGATTTTTTATAAAAAAACAACTAATTTTGCCTAAATTTTCAAGCGAGAAAAATTGTCTTAGGACCTTATGTATCAAGGGCTTGTGGGCATCTTTTTGATTTGGTAAGATTGGTGAAGGCCTCCGCCTCGCCACCGAGCGCCTCAACAGCAAAAACTTCTACGCCTGCAATCCGTCGTTCGATAAAAACTGCGGGAAATAAGAAAAATCAAAAAGCAGATGAGTTCGAAAGAACTCATCTGCTTTTTTATGTATCAATCAGATGATAGGAAGTGCGATAGCGCCCGGGGGGCATTCCCTCAAATTGCTTAAACGCCTTGCTCATCGTAAACTCGTCGCTGTATCCGACCGAAAGGGCGATCTCTTTTAAAGAAAGGTTGGTTTTTGTCAGCATATTTCTGACTTGGCGGATGCGCTCTTTTCGTAAAAAGGCAAAGACACTCATATCGTAATATTTTACCATAATACGGTTGAGTTGCTTGATACTCATACCAAACTTTGTCTCAAAATCCACCTGTGTTAAGTGGGCGGAGAGGTTGGAACAAATAAACGAGGCAAGTTCCTCCGCGCGGGGATCTTTAAGAGTGACAACCGATTTCGTGTATTCAAAATGGGGATTGATGCTGCGCGAAACCTCTACGATCAGCAAAGACAGCAAATTGTTGATCACCACATCAACGCAGGGACGTTGGTCGACGATCTCGCAGGATAGCCGATGAATGGTGGATAGCAACTGTTCGCTCATCGGCAGCGATGAAAACGGCGCGCTTTGAAAGCAACGGGACAAATACGCACCTTCCGGTGTGTCGTGGAACTGAATGTCCAACGCGATTCCCAAATGGACAGATTGTCGGTAATGGAATTGACGATGCAAAAATCCGGCGGGAAACAGGCAAAAAGAGCCTTGCGGAACGTAGAGTTCCGTTCCGTTTTCGTCGGTGTATCCCAATTCGCCGCACAAAGAAAAGAAGATCTCGTGCGAAGAATGTTTGTGACAATCTACGAGATAGTGTCCGTTTCGAACATAGTGACCGTCCTTTGATTGGCAAAACCGTAACCAAATGGTTTGTGCATCAAACTCGGGGCGGGAAAGGGTACGATTTTTGCTGTTAAACTGCTTAAATGCTGCAGAGTTTTCGCTAAAAAGGGTTGAAATCTCGGCTAAACACTGCCTTTTATCCACGTTGTTCACCGCCTATCATCCATATGAAAAACCGAATTTCTTGTAAAAAAGTATAGCAATCCGGTCGAAAAATGTCAATATCGGCCGGTGGAAATGTCTGTTTTTGACATAAAACGGGGATAGCCCACTATGGTGGAAGACGGGAGAAGATGCTACAATGAACATACGTTATGGGTAAGGTTCCCATGCATTTGTTGACAAACTCAATAAAAGGGAGGTTATAAGGATGAAACGGATGGGAAAACGACTCGTCTTGCTGCTTTGTTCGATCGCGCTTTTTTGTTCGGGCTGTGCCGGTGGGGATGGTTCTGCTGCCACCACGACACAAGCCGAGGCGACGACTACCACGGTGGAAACGGGCACGACCGATTCGACGCAAGAAATGCTCACGTCGACCCAAACGACGACAAGCACGACTGTCAAAGCGACGACGGAGACGACAAAGAAAACAACGACGACGCGAATCACCATTAAATTGACCAAAACGACCGATACCGAAAAAACAACGATTGCAACAGAACTTGATAATACTACAGAGGTGATGACAACGATGAACGAAAACACTACTGTTTCTACAACCTCGTCAAGGAGAACCGTTTCGCGGAAAACGACCACCACGACGAAATCAAACTTCGCTCAGGTTACTTTCCCCGTAGCACCGAAATACGCTACCCCCGCGCTTTCGGCGCTGGCGGTCAACAACCGTATCAACGGTGCGAAGACCAAAATTAAGTCGGAACGTTCGTTGGTGGCGGAATACGATCCCGAATGGGCTTTTGCACACCAAAACGGCATCACTTACTTCAAGGGCAAATATTACGTTGGTTGGTCGTCCGGTGTGCGCCATGAAGACGCAGCGGGCCAACGCATCTTGGTGGCATCTTCCTCGGATAATTGCCAAACGTGGAGTGAACCGACGGTCGTAGCGGTACCGGAAATGGGCACTCACGGGCAAAAGACGTTGCTGTTTGCACAGTTTGTGGCCACGGACGATATGTTGTACGTGTATTTTATCGAGCACGAATACGGTGCATCGCATTTCGACAGCAACGGCAATTTCATTGCCAAAGACGATCTGGAAGTTATCGCTTCCCGCAGTGTGGCCGTTTTTACAAGCGACGGTGTCAACTGGACCGAGCAAATAGAACTCGGCGGCAATTCCAACGAATCGCCGCGCCAATCGCTGACGGGAAAATGGTTCTCCGGTGCCGGAGACGGTTTGAACATCTGGGATGACAAAGGCGAATATCGAGTCAAATGGTCGAATTTGTCCACCCAGCAAGTTGCCGATGCCCGTTCGCGCGGTGCAGAACTGTTGACCGAAGCTTCGTGGTATCAAACCGACGATTATGTCATGCATATGATGTTGCGCAGCAACGCGGGATACGTGTGGATGAGCGAGAGTTACGATAACGGTGAAACCTGGACCGATGCCTATCCCACGAAATTTACCACCGACCACGCGATGTTTAATTTCGGTCGTTTGCCCGACGGGCGGTATTATTTTGTCGGCAGCTCCACGATGCAAGAAGGGGAATGGCGGCGCTATCCGTTGGAACTGTTTGTTTCGGAGGATGGGTACAATTTTAACAAAGCGTATATCCTGCGTGACGAGAAGTATCAGATGCAACAACAAGGATGGTCCAAAGGCGGCTATTTCGGCTATCCCGAGGTGTTTATCCACGACGGGTATATGCACATCTCGTATTCCAAAGAAAAGGAAGTTATTGAAGTCACGCGTGTGAAACTGTCGGATATCCTGTAATCGAAAAAACGGTCGACGAATGTGTAAACGTCGACCGTTTTTCTCATTCATAAAAAGAGGTTGAATTTACCGCCCTCTCGTGGTAAAATACTAACAGTATGCGTGGGAAGGAGCGGTTGCCGTGATCGTGCTGTATATCATCGGGGCGATACTCGCGCTTGCCGCGTTATTGCTTCTCATTCTGCTCCTTTTGCCGCTCGACGTGGCGCTTGCCGTCGGCAACGACCGCAAACTCGCGGTCAGCGTGCGGGTTTTGGGGATGTCGTTCGGCGGGGAAGAGGAAAGCTGCAACCCGTTGGTGCGCTTTTTCCAAAAACACCTGAAAAGTTCTTCCGAACCGACACCCAAACCCACGAAAGATAAACAAGAATCCGCCGCAATTGCCAAAGAAAACATCGACCTGTTGATACCGTTGATCCAACGCTTGTGCTACGTGTTGCGGCACTGCCGTGTATCGCAGTGCGCGGCACGGTGTGTCAGCGGCGGTGACGATGCGGCGATGCAGTATGGGGAACTTTGTGCGACGGTGTATCCCTTTGTCGGATACCTGCAAAACTGCCACCGCTTGCGTAAGCGGAATACGCACATGGACATCGGGTGGGATTATGACGCTCCCGACAGTACCGTTGATCTTACGGTGGCGGTGCGCGTGCGCGTGTTCTTTTTGGCGGCGGCCGCCTTGCCGCTTGCGTTCCAATACTTCAAACGAAAAGGGGAATCGGTATGAAACCCAAAAAAGAAAACAACGGTGTTGCGGAGCTACTCTCCTTTGTGACCGATAAAGCGATGCAACTCGCCAAAGAAAACGCGATGCTGGGCGAACCGATTGAGAAAAACGGGCTGACCATCATTCCCGTGTCGCAGTTTTCTGCATCTTTTGCGGGTGGCGGTGTGGACAGTGCGTCCAACACCAAACAAACCCCTGCGGGTGGCGGTGCCAAAGTGTCGCTCATACCGATGAGTTTTTTGGTGATTGACGGCAGCGACGTGCGTACCGTCAACATCCAAACACCCTTGCAAGCCAAAGTCACCGAAGTGATCGATAAAGTGATCGATACGGTGAAAAACAACACAAACTAAAAAATCCCGTCAGTTCCGTAGAACTGACGGGATTTTCTGTTGGTTATCAGACGATACCTTGTGCGAGCATCGCATCGGCAACCTTGACAAAACCGGCAATGTTGGCACCGGCGACGAGGTCGCCTTCCATACCGTATTTCTTCGCGGCCTCAAAGGAGGTTTTGTAGATATCGGTCATGATCTGTTTGAGTTTCGCATCCACTTCTTCAGCGGTCCAGTTGTAACGCATAGAGTTTTGGCTCATTTCCAAACCGGAAACCGACACGCCGCCGGCGTTAACCGCTTTGGAGGGAGCGATGATGACGCCGTTTTGTTTCAAATACGCCATCGCTTCGTTGGTGGTGGGCATATTGGAAACTTCCACGTAATATTTTACATTGTTGGCGACGATCTGTTTTGCTTCGTCCATCTTGACTTCGTTTTGGGTGGCGCAGGGCATCAAGATGTCGGCTTTCACGCCCCAAGGTTTTTGACCCTCGAAGTAGGGAACACCAAACTTGTCGGCATAATCCTTGACCTTGTCACGGCCGGATGCACGCATCTCGAGCATAAAGTTGATCTTCTCGTCGGTGCTGATGCCGTTTTCGTCGTAGATGTAACCGTCGGGACCGGAGATGGCCACCACTTTGGCACCGAGTTCGGTCGCCTTTTTCACGGTACCCCATGCCACGTTGCCGAAGCCGGACACAACCACGGTTTTACCTTTGAGGGTGTCGCCGAAGGATTTGAGCATTTCGTCCGCATAATACACGGCACCGAAACCGGTCGCTTCGGGACGGATGAGCGAACCGCCGTAGGACATTCCTTTGCCGGTGAGCACGCCTTCGTAACGGTTGACCAACCGTTTGTATTGACCGAACAGGTAACCGATCTCACGAGCGCCAACGCCGAGGTCGCCGGCGGGAACGTCGGTATCGGCACCGATGTGACGGTACAACTCGGTCATAAAGCTTTGGCAGAACGCCATAATTTCGTTATCGGACTTGCCGCGGGGGTCAAAGTCGGAACCGCCCTTGCCTCCGCCCATCGGCAAACCGGTGAGGGAGTTTTTGAAGGTTTGTTCAAAACCGAGGAATTTGACGATGCTGAGGTTGACCGAGGGATGGAAGCGCAGGCCGCCTTTGTACGGGCCGATCGCACTGTTGAATTGCACGCGGAAACCGCGGTTGACCCGCACGTTGCCGTTGTCGTCCACCCACGGGACACGGAACATAACGACGCGTTCGGGCTCGACCAAACGCTCGAGCAACGCGGCTTTTTCGTATTGGGGGTTGGCTTCGATAACGGGGCGAAGGGATTCCAGCACTTCCGTTACGGCTTGCATAAATTCGGGTTCGTTGGCACTTTTTTGTGCCAAGTTTTCCAGCACTCTGTCGACATAAGACATGGGTGATCACTCCTTACAACTTTGTATATGCGATATTATAGCAAAGTCGTTTTTTATATGCAAGAGATTTGCGCAAAAATTTCAAAAAAATTGTAATTTTATGAAAAAATAGCAAAAAAATGATATTTTTGACGAAACCGAAGTCAAAAATTGCGTTTTCGCCCCTTTGATAAAATAAAGTTTGTGCTTTGTCGAAAAGTGTGATATACTAATACAGATTGAGCGAAATTTCCAAAGGAGTAGGCGTATGAAGATTATGGCGGTTGACCTCGGTCGGGTGCGTACCGGCCTGGCCATTTCCGATCAAACTGAATTTTTGGCTACCCCCATCGGCACGGTGACCGAGCGTGACCGTGACCGTTTACTTCAACACGTGGTAGATACCGCGCGTGAGCACGGTGCCGAAAAAATCGTGGTGGGATTGCCGAAGAATATGGACGGCAGTCAAGGAGAAAGCGCTCAAAACGCCACCGCGTTTGCCGAGCGGTTGAGAGAAGAGCTCGGTTTGCCCGTTGTTTTGTGGGATGAGCGGTTGACCACCGCTTCCGCCATCGGTTTCCTCAACGAAACCAACGTGCGCGGCAAAAAGCGCAAAGCGGTGGTGGATACCGTGTCGGCGGTCATCATCCTGCAAGGATACTTGGACAGCCACCGCCGCTGACAATCTTTTCCGCTTGAATGCTACGAAGAAATTTGGTATATATATGATGAAACAATTAGGCATAACAGCACTTCTTGCCACGCTGTGCTTGTTGTTCGGCGCTTGCGCTCCCGCTGCGGAACCGACCGTTATGACAACCACGACGATGACGACAACAACGACCACCACCGCACCCCCGATCGTCAAGGTCGAGAGGCGAGCGGTGTGGGTGTCTTTATATGATCTGGCAGATATATTTGCCCCTTGCAAAACGCTGCAACAGGCGCAAGAGGCTGTCGACACGATGATGGATACCGTCGTTGAGCACAAGATGAACACGGTGTTCTTTCACGTGCGTGCCGGCAGCGACGCGTATTACTCCTCGGCGCTGTTTAGCCCTGCTTCGGCGGTGAAAGAACTGCTTATGCAAGGGTTCGATCCGTTGCATTATGCCGTCGAGGCGGCGCACAAGCGCGGGATTGAACTGCACGCGTGGATCAACCCGTATCGCATCGGCAAAAATAAAGACCGCATCGTGGGCGATGCCGCCACGATGAAGGACGAGACGGGGCGGTATTACTACGTGCCCACCGCCGCGTCGGCGCAACGCCTTATTTTGGATGGCGTGCGCGAAGTGCTTGATAACTACGACGTAGACGGCATCCAATACGACGATTATTTTTATCCCGAAAACTTCTTGAAAGCAGACACCGTCTACGATTTTGAAAAGACGGATTATGCGGCCTATCAGCAGGCGGGCGGCACCCTGTCGGTAGGGGATTGGCGCCGCGCGGCTGTCGATGCGCTTGTGGCCGCTACCCACACTTTGACCAAAGCCGCCGATGTGACGTTCGGCATCTCGCCGTCACACAACGTCGACAAAACCTACAACGGTATGTATGCCGACAGTAAAAAATGGCTTGCTCAAAGCGGGTACGTGGATTATGTGTGCCCACAAATCTACGTTGGTTTTGAGAACGAGACCGCCGCATTTGCCGAAACGGCTGACACGTGGGCAAACTACCCGCGCGACCCCTCGGTCGATTTGTACGTCGGATTGGCGCTTTACAAAATCGGACTGAAAGACGACACGTGGGCGGGCGACGTCGGGCGCACCGAGTGGCAGTCTCGCACCGACGTGATGATGCGTTCGGTGACATATGCCCGCGAAAAAGGGTACGACGGACTGTGTTTTTACAGTTTTTCGTTCCTCACACCGGATACGTGTAACATAGCGGAATTTCCCACGAAAAATGACAAGACCGTTGCCAAACAAGAAATGGAACATTTGTTGGCGGTCTTATAAACGAGAGAAGTGTAAAAGGTGGTGTTCAAAATGGATCGACACGGCAAAGAACGATCGACCTCGCCTGCGGCGAAAGCGATAACCATCGTGCTGTCGGTGGTGGCGGTGTTGACGGTTTTGTGTTTGGTTGCGACCCATTTCGGACTCTCGGAAGCGGTGTCGTCGATCTTGACGCCGAACGCGACCACCACAACATCGACCGGCTCGACTACGACCACCGTGCCGACCACCACGACCACGGCGGCAAAACCGCCGAAATATGCCTTTCCTGATGAGATGAAAGGCGTGTGGCTCACGGCGGGAACGGATTATTTGAAAAATGCCAACAACACTGCTGCGGCGGTGAAAGAGCAAATTGACGCGGCCTTTGCCGCAATGAGTGACTGGGAGTTCAACACCCTGCTTGTGCCTCTTCACTACAAGGACAAAGCGTTATATCCCTCGGTGTTGTTGGAAGCGGTTTCCCTCAAACAACAAGACGGCACGGTATTTGATCCGCTTGCGTATATTGTGGATCACGCTCGTGCACGAAAGATGTACGTTTACGGTATTGTGGATCTGCACGTGCGTGACAAAGCGCTGAACGATCCGCGCACCGCCGCCGGGCAGGAAGCGGCTCTCATCAACGTGAAAGAGCAGATCGCACCCTACGCGTTTGACGGTTATTTTCTGTCGAATTTCTCCTATTCGATCGGGCAACTTGAAAAGGATGCCGATCTGACGGCGGCGAGTACCGCACTGGACACCCTCATGTCGGCGGCGGTGACCGCGATTCGCGAACACAACCGCGACCTGTACGTGGGCTTGCTGTCCACGGGTATTTGGGCGCACGCCTCGGTGGACAAGCGTGGCTCGAAAACGGGTGAATTTTACGAGGAAATGACCGACGGGCGTGCCGACACGCTTGCGTGGGTACAAAAAGGTCTTTTCAACTGCGTGATGATGCAGGCGGACAGTTCCACCAATCATCCGACCGCGCCGTTCCAAAATATGCTGGAATGGTGGGGGAACACGGTGGGGGATATCCCGCTGTACGTGTCCCATTCCGCCAACACCATCGGTTCGTATAAAGTTGGTTGGAAACTCACCGACCAGTTGGCCAAACAATATTTGTACTGCAAAGACACCAAGGCGTGGAAAGGGAGTGTTTACAACTCGCTTACCGCCTTGGTGAAAGATAAGACAGGTATCGTGGAGGCCCTGAAAAAAGCGTACGAGGGTACGCTGGATGAAGCCTTTTTGTACAACACCCTCTCGGTGAGCAACCCCACCAAAACCTCGTTTACCACCACGTCGTCGACGGTGAAATTTGAGGGCGGCGGTGACACCAACTTCCCGCTTACCATCAACGGGGAAGAAGTGCCGCTCACCGAACACGGTTTCTTTACACAGAGTTACACGCTGAATATCGGTAAAAATACCTTTGTGTTTTCACACAAAGGCCTGTCGCGCACCTATGAAGTGGTGTACAAACAAACGTTGCTCCAAAGTGTCTCGCCGTCCGACAATATGACGGTAGAGGGCGGCAGTATGTTTGTGGTATCGGTCGAAGCGCGCAAAGGTTCTACCGTAAAAGCCACGTTGGGCGGTCAAACCATCACGCTGGAAGAGCAGGCGACCAAGGAAGACGAGGGTGGCGGTCCCGAAAGTGATTTTGCTACCTTCAGCGCGTCTTTGACCTTGCCGAGCGGCGATATCGGCGTGGCCAAACCGCTCGGTGCGGTGTCGGTCACCGCTTCGTACAACGGTTTGTCTGAAACCAAAGCGGGCGGCACCGTCACCATTGAAGCGTTGCCCGTTCCGACGACCACGACCACCACCACGACTACGACGACAACGACTACTACCACGACCACCGCAACCGAAACGACGGGGACGGGGGATACGAGCGAGACGGGGGATGCTTCGACAGCAGAGACCACCGTGACCACGACGACTACGGTCACGCGCCCGGAACCCACCTTGCCGACGGGCAGTGCGAAAAACGTGGTGGTGATCACCGCCGATTACGCCGAGACCTTCAAAGGCGGCACGGCGGACGACCATTCGCGCCCATATAACTCCCTATTGCCGAAAGGCACATGGGATTATTTGGCGGGCAAAGTATACAACGGTTCGCTTTCCTATTATTCGCTTGCTTCGGGCAAACGCGTGTATATGAAAGACGCCACCGTCGTGCAGGCCGGGGAACTGCCGTTGTCGGCGCTGTACAATCTGTCGGCGAACGTGACCGCTTCACACACGGTGTTCACCGTGGACAGTGATTGGTACGTGCCAATGTATTTGGCGGCGTATCCGCAATCCTACGAGAACGATAACAAAGCGATATACGGCATTGAAAAATACGGACAAACCGCCGAATACGTGGAAGTGACGTTCCATTATATCGCGTCGATTCCTGCGGCTCCCGATCTGTCACAAAACCCGTTGTTCTCCAAAGCGGAATGGATCAAAGGAGAGAACAACACCTACAAACTGAAGTTGACCTTGCGCAAAAAAGGCGCGTATTACGGGGCGTCCTACGTGTGGAAAAACGGCAAGCTGACCTTGTCTTTCTTGAATCCTGCGGACATCTCGCAAAACACGGGTGCCGAAAAACTCAAAGGCATTCGCATTTTGATCGACCCCGGTCACGGCTCTACCACCGACAAACCGCACGAAGCCCCGTTCAACCTTGACTATGCCAACACGCTCAAGGAAAAACTTGAAAGCCTCGGCGCCACCGTGGATATGACCCGCAACACCTATCCCGTTGACGTGTCGTTGCAACAACGCACCACGATGGCCAACAACGGCGGCTATCATTTGTTTATCAGTATCCATATGGATGGCGCCAACGGCAAAGCCACGGGTGCCACCGCGTGGTATTACTTTGAAAACGCCTACACCGCTTCCACGTATATCTATGAACAGATGCACGCGGCGGAGATCACCTACGGTGTCGGCACCACGCAAAACGGTACGCCGCGCGCTTCGGGCACCAAATGGAGCACGTTGTGGCTCAACCGCACCATCGTCAGTTGCCCCGCCGTTCTGTTGGAGTGCGCGTTCCTTGACAACCCCAAGGATAAAGAAGCACTCATCAACCCGTTGTATCGCGACAAGTTGATGCAAGGCGCCGCCAACGGCATCATCAACTATTTTGCTTCGCAGGGGAGCGGCGTATGATCTACTCGTTTCAATCGCATGAAGAACTCGATTCCACCAACCGCTTGGCACACGAATTGGCCAAAAACGGTGCGCCTGAGGGTACGGTGGTAACGGCACGTCGCCAAACGAACGGGCGCGGCCGTTTCGGTCGCTCGTTTTTCTCGCCCGACGGGACGGGACTGTATATGAGCATCATCCTGCGCCCTGCGTTGTCGGTGGACCGAGTGCTCTATATCACCACCGCCGCCGCGGCGGCGGTTGCCCGTGCCGTTGAGCGATTAACGGGAGAAACGGCACAGATCAAATGGGTCAACGACGTGTATTATCGCGGCAAAAAAGTGGCAGGTATCCTCACCGAAGGAGCAGTAAGCGGCGATACGCTCGCGTATGCCGTGCTCGGTATCGGGGTAAACGTTGCACCGCCAAACGGCGGTTTCCCGACGGAGATCATCCGCAAAGCGGGCACGTTGTTCGATACGCCGTGCGATAAACGCGACGAGTTGTGTCGCCATATTTTGGATTACTTTGACGAGTATTACGGCACACTGACACAAAAACCGTTTTTGGAGGATTACCGAAGCCGCAGTTTGCTGAACGGCAAGACGGTACAACTGCTCGGCACGGACGATGTCCCGATCGAAACGGCGACCGTGCTCGGCATTGACGACGAGTGCGCCCTGATCGTGCAAACCAAAGACGGCATTCGCCACCTGCAAAGCGGCGACGTCAGCCTACGACTATAAAAAAAGACGGTCACCTACGGGTGACCGTCTTTTGTTTAGTTATTTCATCAATTCTTTGGCGGCGTCGCACAAGCGCGCGGCCACCTGTTCGGAGGCTTCCATCGTCGCTTCGGCGGCGGTGACGTAGCCTTTCACTTTCGGCTCGGTTCCCGACGGGCGAATGATGAGCCCCGCGTTGCCTTCCAATTCGTAGGAGAGCACGTTGGATTTCGGCAGATCAATGGCGGTCGTGCGATCACCCTCAATGCGTACACTTTCGAGGTAATCGGCACGCGCGAGCACACGCAGTCCCGCAATTGTGGCGGGCGGTTCCTTGCGAAGGCGCGTCATCAGATTTTCCATCGCGATCATCCCTTGTGCGCCCTCAAACTGCACGTTCACCAAACGGTGCAGATACACGCCGTGTTCGGCGTACAAGCTGTTCAATACTTCAATGAGCGATTGCCCCTTGCTCTTATAATACGCGGCCATTTCGCAGATGAGCATCGACGTGACCACCGCGTCTTTGTCGCGCGCGTGGATGCCCGCCAAGTAACCGTAACTTTCCTCAAATCCGAACAAATACCGTTCGGGGTGTCCTGCCTCTTCCAACAGGCCGATCTGTTCGCCGATGTACTTAAAGCCGGTCAACACTTCGCGCATCTCACACCCGTATTTGGCGGCAATGCGGGCCGCAAGGTTGGAGGTCACGATGGTTTTGACCACCACGGGGTCTTGCGGCAAACGCCCCTGCTCGGCAAGGCCCGAGAGAATGTAGTTGAGCAGCAAACAACCCGTTTCGTTGCCCGTAAACAACACGTACTTGTCACCGTCAGGCACCGCAATGCCCACGCGGTCACAGTCGGGGTCGGTGGCGAGAAGCAGGTCGGGTTTCACCGTTTCGGCAAGTTGAAGCGCCAAACCAAAAGCCTCTTTAATTTCGGGATTCGGATACGGGGCGGTGGGGAAGTTGCCGTCGGGTAATTCCTGTTCGGGCACCACGGTGACCTTGTCAATGCCGATGCGGGAAAGAGCCGCCCGCACGGGCTTGTTGCCTGCGCCGTTGAGCGGGGTGTAGATGACCGACAAATCGGCGGTTTTGCCGATGCCGGGATGTACTTGTTGTTTGACGACCTCGTCCAAAAACGCGCCCACCAACGGTTGACCCAACAAGGTGATAACACCGTCAGCCACCGCCGTGTCAAAATCAGCGAGTTTCACCCCGCCGAACATATCGATGCGGCGAATGCACTCGGTGACGGCATTCGCATCGTCGTCGGTCATTTGGAATCCTTCGGAACCGTAGCATTTGTAGCCGTTATATTTGGCGGGGTTGTGGCTGGCGGTTACCATAATACCCGCTTGGCACGCGAGTTTGCGCACCGTGTACGAAAGAACGGGAACGGGCTGCAACTCGGCGTACAAACTCACCGCAATGCCGTTTCCCGCGAGCACGCGCGCCGCCTCTTTGGCAAACAGGTCGGATTTGATGCGCGAGTCGTAGGCGATGGCCACGTGCGCCGAAGCATAACGGCTGTTGAGGTAATCCGCCAAACCTTGCGTGGCTTTGCGGACGGTGTAAATATTCATACGGTTATCACCCGCGCCGATCACACCGCGAAGGCCCGCGGTACCGAACTCGAGTTCGCGATAAAACCGATCGTATATGGCATCTTCGTTTCCGTGAATTTCGGCGAGTTCCGCTTGCAGATCCGCGTCGTCCACCGCACATTTCACCCAACGGTCGTACAATTCCAAAACGTTCATAAGCAACCTCCTTGAATTTCTATGAACAGTATACCAAATATTACCGATAAAATCAAGGGAGGAAGGTCGCAAAATGTGACAAAGCCCGTGCTGACCGGATGTGGCCGGTAGTGCGGGTATATCCTACGGTAAAGCCGGAGGGAGGGGGTGTGTGCGGGGGAACCGTCAGGGTTTCCCCGCACTAGAGCGGGCGATGCCCGCGGAGCAAAGGCGAAAGATGACAAAGCCCGTGTCGAAAGACACGGGCTTTGTCGGTGGAGAGAAAACAAAAAGGGGGTTATTTCAATAAGTCGTTGGTGTAACCTTCCCCGAAGATCCACTCGTCGGTGACGTCTTCGATCGGAATATCCAGTTCACTTGCCACAAACTCGTAGATCCACGCGGGCAGTTCGGGGAGCGCAACGTAAGCGTAGTTTTGCTCGGTGTAGGTCCAATGTTCTTTTCCTTCGGTTCGTTCGCGTTCCAGTTGACCGCAGATATACGCAAACGGTTTGTCGGTGTCGATATCCGTTGCGGCGTTCGCTGTTTTCAACTGTTTGAGCCAATCGGCCACCTTGGCTTGCAAGGCGGGATCTTTCGGCAGCTTGAAAGAGCGCATCGGCGAAATTTTGCCGTCTTTGTAGAACTGCACCTCAAAATAATCGAGATCGTACGCTTCGTCCGCCAACACGGTCAAGCCGTCTGCGGCGTTAGAGGTCTTGTTAGCCAAATTGACGATATACTCGGCGGTTTGGGGCATCAGATGCTGATACACCGGCAGTTCAAACTCGTACCATTTGCCGCCCTCCGAAAGGCGAATGTAGAGGGTGGAGAGGGGGGCGATTTCGCCCGAAAGGGACGAAGTCAGTTGGTATTTCGTTTCAAAGTCGAGGGAGGTAAACTCTTTTTTGACAACGTCGTAGAATTTTTTCACTTCGTCGTTGTTTTTGAAGTTCACCCACAAAGCTTTGTCGCCGCCCACGTCCAAACCGGAGATGCTGTCGGGCAAGGTGGTGTAGGTCGTGCGATAATCGTCGTTGAGTTTCAACCGCTTGGTCAACTCGGCAATATCGTCCGGGTACACGTAGATACGGCGATAGCGCGTATAGCCGCCGCTTTTAATGGCCACCGTCAAAGACGAGGCATTGTCCTTTTGAAACGCTTCGTCATAGCGGCGTCTCGAAATTTCCAGCAATCCCACCGTGTGTTCGAGTTGCTCGGACACGATCTTGTTGATGGTTTCATCTTTGAGTTCGATTTCGGACACTTTGGCGGAGAAGTAATCGCGCGTTCCCGAATAGGAAGTCGCATAATAATTGACGTCCATACCGCTGACGATGCGTACCGATTGAATGTCTTCGGGGGCAGGGCGGTACAGGAACAGCGTGCGCCCGAATCCGTACATCGTCATCATAAGTGCCACGTTGGCTACCACGAGCCACAAAATAGTCGTTGCCGCTTTGCGGACGAGCCCGCGGAACCGACGGGTACAGAACACCTCGAACACCAAAAAAGCAAAGATACCGCCACCGTATACCAGCGCCAAACTGCCGGCCTCGACCAGGTCTAAACTGTAATAGATATCACTGGTCAGCGAGTAGAGTCCGTAGGTGGCGATGGAGGTGATAACGAAACCTACCAAAAAGCGGAACAATCCTTGCAACCGTTTGCTCGGCGCGGAGTGACCGGCCGCTTCACTGCGGCGGCGCACAAACAACCACGCGGCCGCGGCGGTGTACAGAAGACCGATTACCAACGTGTACATACCGCTTTGCCAACGATAGAGCGCCAAGTCCCAATCGCCGCCGACAAAGATGCTGTAGATAAAGCCGAACGGTACGTTGTAGGTGACGTTCAAAAACGGTGCAAAATCCAACCCTTGCACCAAGGGGAAGGTATCTTCGATCCCGCTGACGATCATCAACGACACGACGCGCGGGAAGAAGATGAGAATGAGCGAGATGAGCAGATTGACCACCACCGTACCGCTCAGCGCGGTGGCGATGGCCACAGCACCGGCTACCAGCCACGCACCTGCCAATGCGTTAAAGGAATACAGGAGCAACGATTTCAAATTGATGAGGAACAAATGCGGAAGAGAAGCAAAGGTGATGAGAGAGACGGCGTTCGAGATGACCAATATGGCGACAAGCCAGGTCATCACCGCGCCGAAGAAACTGAAAAACAGGCACTGCCGTGTGGCAGGGATCGCGTGATAAAAGTCGGATGACTCCCGTTTATTTAAAAACGAAAACAGAAACAAGGTCATCAGCGGTGCAAACACACAAAACAGCAACACGAGCAACGGGTTCATTTCGAGCGCCGTGACGGTGTCAGGCGAGGGGATATCGGTATAGTTGGCGCGATATTGCAGGTAATTGAGTTGTTCCATCAGCGGGGTGACGACCGCCACCACCGTGGTGAGAATGGTGAACAGGAGTCCCATCAATTTTAACTGTTTCAGTCCGTCGATATACAAACGGACGTCAAACCACGTTTTTTTCATTGTTTACACCTCCAATACGTCGGACGTATAGCCGAGGGCTTCCATTTCATAGGTAAAAACCTCTTCGAGCGACAACGGCAACACGTCAAGGAGAATGGGTGCCATCGCTTGCAAGCGCGCCACCGTTTCGTCGCGGTCACCGCGCACGATGAGGTTGGCCACCGAACCGCGTTTGACAAACTGTAACATTTGAATGCCGCCGAACGCGTCTTGCGAGAAGTCGTGCGCAAAGGCGATCTGCACCTTGAACAGCGACGTTTTGAGATTTTGCACGTCGCTTTCCAGCACCAAGCCGCCCTTGTGTAACAACGCGAGTTGATCGCAGGTGTCCTCGAGTTCGCGCAGGGAGTGGGAGGTGATGATGGCGGTGGCCTGGCGCTCGAGCACGTCTTCGCAGATGAGGTTTTTCACCACCGTGCGCATCACGGGGTCAAGCCCGTCGAACGTTTCGTCAAAGAAGATGTATTGCGGCTTGGCCGACAACGCCAAAATGGTGGCGGCTTGCCGTTTCATACCTTTGGAAAAGGTGTTGATCGGCTTTTTGGGGTTCAGCCCGAACGACTTGGTCAGTTTATAAAATCGTTCAAAATCAAAATCGGGGTGGATGGAGCGATGAAGATGGGCCATCCGTTCCATGGTGGCACCGGGCAAAAAATAGAGTGTGTCCGGCACGTAGGCAATGGTTTGCTTCACAGCGGGGTTTTCATATACGGGTGCGCCGTCGATCTCCACCGTGCCTACCTCAGCGCGGTACACACCCGTGAGGATACGCAAAAAGGTGGATTTTCCCGCGCCGTTGGAACCCACCATACCGTAAATACAGCCTTGGGGGATGGTGCAGGACAGATGATCGAGGGCGACGAAATCGTCAAACCGTTTGGTTAGGTTTTGCGCTTGGATCACAAGAAATCCCTCCTTTGGAATAAGCAGTTTCGATACAGTCGAGAATTTCCTCTTTGGGTATGCCGGCCATCGCCAATTCGGCTACCAGCGCTTGCAAGCTCGTCAGCTTTTTGCGCTTGAGTTCGGTCAGCGCCGTTTTGGCGCTCGGCGAAACAAAACAACCGATGCCCGGAACCGAATAGATGATACCGCGGTTATCCAGTTCGGAATAGGCTTTTTGAATGGTGTTGGGGTTGATGGACAATTCCAGCGACAAACTGCGCACCGACGGCAACTGCGTGTCGGCGGGGAGAATGTCGAGCAGTACAAACTGTTCCATCTGATCGATGAGTTGTTCATACACCGGTTGGCGTGACAGGGGATCAATGCGAAACATACCGTACCTCCTTTCGGAAAAGTTGACTGTGTTAGGTGTACTATTTCAAGTAGTACACCTATACGATAACAGACCCCTCGACATTTGTCAAGGGGTTTTGTGTAATTTTATTCGGGTTTATTTTCGCTTTTGCGGTAGCGAATCAGTGCTACCACAGTGGAAATGGTGCATAGCGAATCGTTTGCCAGTGCCACGGGATAGAATTTAAAGGCACTGTTCATCAGCCAAAAGAACGACCAGAAAAACGAAAAGATTCGTAACGATCTCTCGCTTTTTCGACTATTGGCAATGACGGCAAAAACACCGGCCAACAGCGGGAAAACATCTGTCCAACCTTGAAATGACAGTAGAGAGAATCCGGAAATCAGTACAATGAAAACGACAATGGTGATCGGGTGGGTCGCCCACTTCCATTGGTCGCTTTTGGAAAAGACGGCAAGCATAATGGCACTCAGTAGGCAGGCGATAGCACTGGTGACGTCGCCTTGCAACAAAAAATAGGCGATCCAACTCATCTGCCCGAAAAAGTTGCTGAGAATGATGCTGACGCGCTTTTTAAATTGAAAAGAAATAACCGAAAGCGTCATAGCCACAATACCGATGCCGTATACCAATAGATAATAACCGACACCAAGGGCGGTTACCAATCCGTCAATTTCTATATGCATTCGTGAACACCTTCTGTTTCAAAATCAAAAACGATACAACCGCCGCGCGTTTTCTTCGGCGATGCGTAAAACTTCGTCGGTGGTCATGCCGCGAAGCGCCGCAATGGTGGACGCCGTGTGGATGATCATCGAGGAATCGCACCGTTCACCCCGCAGCGGAACGGGGGCAAGGTAGGGCGCGTCGGTTTCGAGAAGTAAACGATCAAGCGGCATTTCGCTTGCCACTTCCACGAGTTTGCGCGCGTTTTTAAAGGTCACCACACCGCCGATGCCGATGTGCATCCCGAGCTTCAGTACCTCGCGTGCCATCTCCACACTGCCCGAAAAACAGTGAACCACGCCCTCGGGAGAATATTCCTTTAAAATGGTCAGCGTGTCTTCGTGCGCGTCGCGGTCGTGGATGACCACGGGGAGTGACAATTCCCGCGCAAGTGCCAACTGTGCGCGAAAACAACGGTGCTGAATATCGCGCGGGGCACCGTCCTCGTAATGATAATCGAGTCCGATCTCGCCGATGGCTACCGCTTTGGGGTGGGAGGCGATCACACGCAACTCGTCAATATCGCGGTCGGTAAAGGTCGCCGCTTCTTGCGGATGGATGCCCACCGCCGCCCATAATGAGGGGTATCGGTCGGCAAGGGCGAGTGCCTCGCGGGAATCCGAAACGGTGGTGCCCGACTCGATGATGCCGCTGACCTTGCCACCGAACAAGGCGGTCAACAGTGTGTCGCGGTCATCGTCAAACGCCGTGCTTAAATAATGAGCATGAGAATCAAAAATCATAGGTTACCTCGTAAAAAGAGGGCACGAAAGTGCCCTCTTTTGGTTGTTATCGTACTTTGCTGCCGGGGTTGAGCCCGTCCACAAAGATCACTTTTGCGGCATCACCGTCGTCGGCCGCCAAGATCATACCGCGGCTTTCCACACCGCAGAGCACCGCGGGTTTCAGGTTGGCCACCACGATGACCGAACGACCTTTCAGTTCGTCGGGCGTGTACCACAGCGCGATGCCCGAAGCGACCGTGCGGGGCGTGCCGCTGCCGTCGTCGAGCGTGAGTTTGAGCAGCTTTTTCGCTTTTTTGATCGGCTCGCAATCCACGATTTTGGCTACGCGCAGATCCACCGAAGCAAAGGTGTCGATGGTGATCTCGTCGAGGAAAGTGATGCCCTCCGGCACCTCTTCGGCTTTCGCTTTGGCTTCTTGCTCGGCGGCAATTTCCGCCAAGGCTTTTTCGAGATCAATACGCGCAAATAAGGGAGACGGCGTACCGACGGTAAACGTCTCGGTCGCGCCAAACGTCAATCCCTCAAACGCAATGGCTTCGGTCGGCAACTGCATTTGCATGAGCGTGGCGGTCGCCGTGTCAGGCAGAACGGGGGAGAGACACGCGGTCAACAGACGGATGCTCTCAAGCAGGTTGTACAGCACCGTTTCGAGCTTGTCGCGGTCGTCCTCGTTTTTGGCCATCGCCCACGGCGCGGTCTCGTCAATGTATTTGTTGCAACGCTTGGCAAAGGACATCACCGCGTCCACCGCCTCGGCGTTGTGCCACGTATCCATCAGTTTCGTGTAGTTTTTCAGCATATCCGCCGCCGAAGCGATCAAATCTCCGTCAAACTCACTGCCGACAACGTCCGTCTTGCGCACGGTGCCGCCGAAATACTTGTTGGTCATCGCAATGCTGCGGTTGACAAGGTTGCCGAGTGTGTTGGCGAGATCGGCATTGTAACGGTTGATGAACATCTCGTAGGTGATGGTGCCGTCTTGTGCGAACGGAATTTCCGACAACAGATAATAGCGCACCGCATCTTTGCCGAAACGGTCGGCCAATTCGTCGGCATACAGCACGTTGCCTTTGGATTTGCTCATCTTGTCTTCACCCGACAACACCCACGGGTGACCGAGCACTTGTTTCGGGAGTGGCAGACCCAGCGCCATCAAAATGATGGGCCAATAAATGGTGTGGAATCGCACGATATCCTTGCCGATGACGTGCAGGTCGGCGGGCCAATATTTGTCAAACAACTCACCGTTGTTGCCGTCGGGATGATAGCCGAGACCGGTGATGTAGTTGGAAAGCGCGTCGATCCACACGTAGATGACGTGCTTGTTATCAAATTCCACCGGCACGCCCCAACTGAACGACGAACGGGACACGCACAGGTCGGACAACCCTTTTTTGAGGAAGTTGTTCATCATCTCGTTGCGGCGGGATTCCGGCTGGATGAAGTCGGGATGCTCTTCGTAGTATTTGATGAGTTGATCCTGATACTTGGACAAACGCAGGAAATACGCTTCTTCCTTCGCGTCGGTCACTTCGCGCCCGCAATCGGGACATTTGCCGTCCACCAGTTGCGAGGGGGTGAAGAACGATTCACAAGGCACGCAGTATTTGCCTTCGTATTCACTCTTATAAATATCGCCTTGCTCATACAATTTTTTGAAGATGGCACTCACGGCGGCTTCGTGGTCGGCATCGGTGGTGCGGATAAAGCGATCGTGTGAGGCGCCGACTTTATCCCATACCATTTTGATCTCATCCGACACCGCGTCAACGTACTCTTTGGGCGAAATACCTTTTTCCTGCGCGGCTTCCTGAATTTTTTGTCCGTGCTCGTCCGAGCCGGTTAAAAAGTGAACATCAAACCCTTGCATTCGTTTATACCGCGCGATCATATCGGCAAGCACGATGTCGTAAGCGTTGCCGATGTGCGGTTTGCGCGAGGTATACGCGATGGCGGTGGTGATGTAAAATTTCTTGTTTTCCATTGAGGTGATGCCCCCTTATTATGATACAGCTTCTATTTTAACAGATTTTATCAAAAATACAAGAACTTTTCGAAAACTTGCATTTTTCCTCAAAAACCGTTATAATCAAGCAAAGAAAGCGGGGTGACGCGGTGGAACGGTGGGTCTATACGATACCGACGGAATATGACGGGGCAAACGTGCAAACCTTTTTGCGCCGCGGCCTCGGGATGTCGTCCCGTATGGTGGTGCGGCTCAAATTTAAGGAGGACGGCATTACGGTAAACGGCGAGCGCCGCCGCACCATCGACCCGTTGCGGGCGGGGGAAACGCTGGTTTTGTGCCCGCCCGATGACGAGGTGCACATCGAGGGGGCCGATCTGCCGCTTGACGTGGTGTACGAGGACGAGGCGGTATTGGTGATCAACAAACCACCGTATCTCGCGGTACATCCCTCGGCAGGCAAACCCGAACCGACCCTTGCCAATGCGGTGGTGGGGTATTACGAGCGGCGCGGAAATCCGCTCTCCTTTCGTCCCGTCAACCGCCTCGACCGCAACACCAGCGGCCTGTTGCTTGCCGCCAAAAATTCCCATGCGGCGTACGCGTTAATGCAAAAACCGCAAAAAGAGTATCTCGCCATCGTGTTGGGCGAGTTGCACGGGAGTGGGCTCATCGACCAACCCATTCGTGTGAAAGAGGGTTCCTGCATCACGCGGGAAGTGGGGGAAGGCGGCAAGGAAAGCCGCACGCATTATGAGGCGTTGGCGACCGACGGGGAGATTACCCTCGTGCGCCTACACCTTGAAACGGGGCGCACCCACCAAATTCGCGTGCACATGGCGTGGCTCGGGTATCCGTTGGCGGGCGATACGATGTACGGTACCGACGAAACGGTGATGCCGCGCCACGCGTTGCATTGCGCGAGTATGCGCTTTGAACATCCGATAAGCGGTGTGCCGCTCTCGTTTGGCAGTCCTCTGCCCGACGATATGTGGAACTGCCTCAACCAACACGGTCTGACAGGAGGACTTACACGATGAAACAAATTGCCAGTTTTCAAATTGACCACGATCTTTTGACCCCCGGTATGTATCTGTCCCGTGTGGACGGCGACGTGATCACCTACGACCTTCGTTTCGTCCGCCCCAACACCCCGCCGTTTTTGGAAAATGCGGGGATGCACACGCTGGAGCATCTGTTTGCTACCTACGTGCGCAGCAGTGTGTTTGAGGATAACATCATCTATTTCGGTCCGATGGGATGCCGCACGGGGTTTTATTTCCTCACCCGCGGCTTGTCGCACGAGGATGCCATCGCCCTCACCAAAGAGGCGCTGACCTTCATCGCCGCTTACGAAGATGCCATTCCCGGCACCACCAAAGCGGAGTGCGGCAACTACCTGGAACACGATTTGGATAAGGCGCGCGAATACGCCGCGTTCCTTGCCGAAACCCTACAAAATTGGACACCTGAAAAGCTGGTCTACCCCTCGTAAACGGGGGTAGACTTGATTTTTTTGTCAAAAAGGCGTATACTGTGCACAAGAATGTCAAGGAGGTGAAGCGTGTGAAGCGACGAGAAAAACCGCAAAATGCCGAAAAAACGACGTTTTGGGACATCTATTTTACTGCCGAAAAGCGGCAGGAATACCGCGAGTGGTTGTATGCTTTTTGCTATACGGTCGGCGTGCGCACCGTGCGTTGCCTGCGTTCGCTTTCGCGCTTCACGCGGTGGCTTTGGCGCCCGATTGAAAGGGGTGTCAAGCGTCTGGTCGACGTAGTTTTCGTTCAAAATGCCCGCCGTTTTAAGAACGAACTTCGTCGTTTGGGCGAAGGGTTTTCGCTGGCGTGGCAAACCTTGCACGAGGAACATGCGTTTCGCAATGCCCTCAAAATCCCCGTGTTGGCGGTGCGTCGCCATCGCAAGGTGGCAACCTCGATCCTCAACGTGGCGGCGCCGTTGCTCGCCGTGCTGGTGCTTCTTTTCACGGTCGGGTATTGGCGCGGGGCGGAGTTTGCGCTGTTTCTTACCTATAACGATACCGAAGTCGGCTACATTGCCGACGAGAGCACTTTTGTAAACGCGTCCACGCTGGTTAAGCAGTCGGTTATCAACGCGGACGGTGGATTTGTTATCAACAAGCATCCGCAGATGCAGATCGCCGTCATTCACGATCAATCGTTGTTACAAGAGGAAGAAGTGCGCGATCGCATTTTCGAAACACTTGGCGAGCAGGTGCAACCGGCCGCGGGTTTGTACGTGGACGGTGTGTTCAAAGGGGCTCTTCCGAGTGCCGCGTCCATTAAAAGTAAGATGGACACGGTGTTGGACGTTCACCGTTCCAAAGAATACGACGGTGTTGGTTTCTTTTGTGAGGTGGAGATCAAAGAAGGAACCTATCCCACGTCGGCGTTGATCGGCGAAGCGGATATGCTGTCGGTGATCCGTCGTTTGCCGGTCAAAACCGTGAAAAACGTGACCACCGTTGAAAAATTAAAATACAAAACGGTGTACCAACCGGATGCGACCCAACCGCTGGGGTATGAGGAGCTCATCACGAAAGGAAAAGACGGAAAGCAACGTGTATTGTCGCAGATCATTTACGTTGACGGTAAAGAGCAATATCGCACGGTGGTGGCAACCGACGTGATCCAAAAAGCGGTCGATCGTGTGATGAAGATCGGTGCGCAGACCTACGGCGATACCTCCATCATCGGTGACGGCGTGGCAACCGATAGTTTTATTTGGCCGTTGCCGTATACCAAAACTATTTCGTCGCCGTTTGCCAGCCGTTGGGGCAGTTTCCACGGCGCCATCGATATTGCCAACGGTTCCACAATGGGCAAGCCCATCATCGCGTCTGACGGCGGCACGGTGGTGGAAGCGGAATATCACGGCAGCTATGGCTATTACGTCCTCATTGACCACGGAAACGGTTTTATGACCCGTTATGCCCACTGCAGCAAATTGGTGGTGGAAGCCGGCGAAAAGGTGGCACAAGGGCAATACATTGCCAAGGTGGGGAATACGGGTTATTCGCTCGGTGCCCATTTGCATTTTGAAATCATCAAAGACGGCGTATTGGTCGACCCGCTCGACTACGTGCAGAGATAACGTCAACCGACATCGTGAAAACGATGTCGGTTTTTCTGTTTGTGCATATACTGAATAATGAGCATTGCGCGTATTCGTTGTTTAAAGACGGACAAGCAGGGCAGAATAGTTTTGCAATGCACAAACGGAAAGGGATATGGGTATGAACATTCGTCGCGGTGACATTTATTATGCCGATTTAAGCCCGGTTGTCGGCTCGGAACAAGGTGGCGTTCGTCCGGTGTTGATCGTGCAAAACGACGTGGGCAATCGTTTTAGTCCCACGGTGATCGCGGCGGCAATCACTAGCCAAAAAGATAAGGCGCGGTTGCCCACGCACATTCAAGTGAATTCCGTCGGCAGCGGTTTGGCCAAAGATTCGGTTGTTTTATTGGAACAGATCCGTACGTTGGACAAGCGTCGTTTGAAAGAACATATGGGGCGGTTGGACGACCATTCCATGAACCGTGTGGATCAAGCGCTGCAGATCAGTTTTGGGTTGGGAGTCGCTTCGTCGCAAACAAACACGCAAAAAGCTTCGACAAGGTGATGGGCAAACCTAACGGCGGATAATTGTGCAATATATACAAAATTAATAAAGTGCTTCGCAAAAAATTACGAGATTTTCGACAAATCCCCCTTGATTTTTACAAGTAGGGTTGTTATAATATAGAGGAAATAAGTATTGAGGATGTTGCGAATGGACAGACCAAACAGAATTTTTGACCAAACAGACTTTCACGCCTATCGCCATTTGGGTTGTCACGCAACCTCTCTCGGAAGATATGTGTTCCGCGTGTGGGCACCGTGTGCACAGTCGGTCAGTTTGGTGGGCGATTTCAACGGGTGGAACACCGCCGCCTCGCCGCTTTCCCGCGTGGGGGAAGAGGGTGTGTGGGAAATCGTGACCGATCAGGTGCACGAATACGATGCCTATAAGTATTACGTCGTCGGTCAAAACGGACAAGGGGTTATGAAATCCGATCCGTATGCATATCATTATGAAACGCGTCCCTCCACCGCTTCGCGCGTGTATTCGCTCGGTGATTTTGCGTGGACGGACGGGGCGTGGCAAAAGGAAAAAGAAAAAACTTCCGTGTACAATATTCCCGTCAACATCTACGAAGTGCACGTCGGGTCGTGGAAACAATATGCCGACGGCAACAATTTCTCGTATGAGAAATTGGCGGATGAACTGATTCCCTACGTACAAAAAATGGGGTATACCCATATTGAGTTGATGCCCGTGACCGAATACCCGTTTGACGGGTCGTGGGGGTATCAGGTGACGGGGTATTACGCGCCGACTTCGCGTTACGGAACCCCCAAAGGGCTGATGTCGTTTATTGATCGATGCCACCGCGGCGGCATCGGTGTGATTATGGATTGGGTGCCCGGTCATTTCCCCAAAGACGAGTACGGGCTGTATCGGTTTGACGGGTCACCGTGTTACGAGTATGCCGACCCACGCAAGGGCGAACACAAAGAATGGGGCACCTGCGTGTTCGACTTCGGGCGCCCCGAAGTGCGGAGTTTTCTCATTTCCAACGTGCTGTTTTGGCTCGAATATTATCATATTGACGGCATTCGCGTCGATGCGGTCGCCTCGATGCTGTACTTGGATTACAATCGCCGTGACGGGGAGTGGATGCCGAATATACACGGTGGCCACGAGAATCTGGAAGCGGTTGAGTTCTTGAGGATGCTCAATCGGGCGGTGTTTGCGGAATATCCGCACACCATGATGATCGCGGAAGAATCCACCGCGTGGCCGATGGTGTCCCGTCCTCCCGAAATGGGCGGTCTCGGCTTCAACTACAAGTGGAATATGGGTTGGATGAACGATATGCTGCGGTATGCGGCGCTTGACCCGTTTTTCCGCAAGGATAACCACGATGCGCTTACCTTTTCATTTTTCTACGCGTTTTCCGAAAACTTTATCCTGCCCGTTTCACACGACGAGGTGGTGCACGGGAAAGGCTCGCTTCTCAACAAAATGCCCGGCACGTACGAGGAGAAATTCGCCGGTTTCCGTTTGTTCCTTGCCTATATGATGGCGCATCCCGGCAAAAAACTCACCTTTATGGGGTCGGAATTCGGGCAATTTTCGGAATGGGACTACCAAAAAGAGTTGGATTGGCTGTTGCTTGACTATCCGGCACATCGGTCGCTGCAAGACTTCACTTGTGCGCTCAACCATTTTTATCGCGATCAAACACCGCTGTGGGACAACGATTTCACGTGGGAAGGTTTTTCGTGGATCGCGCACGATGACAACGCGCAAAGCGTGATCGCGTTCCGCCGTATCGCGCGGGACGGCAAAGAGGTGGTCGCCGTGTGCAATTTCACCCCCGTCGGGCGCGAGGATTATCGTATCGGCGTTCCCGAATACGCCACGTATGAGGAAATTTTCACCACGGATGATGTTTCGTTCGGCGGTAGCGGTCTTGCAAACGGTATCGTCAAGGCCGAAAAGCAACCCCTGCACGGACACGAGCAGTCGATCTCGCTCACGTTACCCCCGTTGTCGGTTGTGTTTTTACGTAAAAAACGGCGTTTGCCGCAGAAATCTTGAGGAGGATATGTTGTATGTTTCGTAAACAGGAATGTGTCGCTATGTTGTTGGCGGGCGGACAAGGCAGTCGTTTGTACGCCCTCACCAAACACGTAGCCAAACCGGCCGTACCCTACGGCGGAAAATATCGTATCATCGATTTTCCGTTGTCCAACTGTGTCAATTCCGGTATTGAAACGGTGGGCGTTCTCACGCAGTATCAACCGCTCGAACTCAATGACTACATCGGTTCGGGTCAACCGTGGGATCTGGACTTGATGGACGCGGGGGTACATATCTTGCCTCCTTATCAACGCAGCAAAGGCGCCGATTGGTACAAAGGCACTGCCAACGCCATCTATCAAAACATCCCGTTTATTGAGCGGTACGATCCCGAATACGTGCTGGTGCTTTCCGGCGACCATATTTACAAAATGGATTATGCCAAAATGATCGAAGAGCACAAAGCCAACAACGCCGATTGCACCATTGCCGTGATCGAAGTGGAAATGGAAGAAGCCAGCCGTTTCGGTATTTTGAATACCAATCCCGACGGCTCGATCTACGAGTTTGACGAGAAACCCGCCGTTCCCAAAAGCAATTTGGCCTCGATGGGTATTTACGTGTTCAATTGGCAAAAACTGCGCCACTATTTGAAAGCGGACGAAAAAGACAAAAACTCGCAAAACGACTTCGGCAAAAACGTACTGCCCGCGATGCTGAATGCGGGCGAGCGGATGTTTGCCTATCGCTTTGAGGGGTATTGGAAAGACGTCGGTACCATCGACAGTTTGTGGGAAGCCAATATGGATCTTCTCAACCCGCGTGTACCGCTTGATCTTTCGGACGAAACGTGGAAGATCTATTCCCGCAGTTCGGGATTGCCGCCTCACTATATTGCCGACACCGCACAGGTGCAAAACAGTATGATCTCTGAAGGCGGGAACATTTACGGCAAGGTGGATTTCGCCGTGTTGTTCGCGGGTGTGACGGTGGAGGAAGGTGCCTTGGTGCGTGATTCCATCATTATGCCGGGTGTTACGGTGAAAAAAGGCGCTGTCGTGCAATACGCCATCGTGGCGGAAGATGCCGTCATCGGTGAAAACGCCGTCGTCGGTGCTCGCCCCGAAGATATGCAGGATCTCGGCGAATGGGGCGTTGCCGTGGTGGCATCGGGCGTCAAGGTGGGGGACGGGTGTCAGGTTCCCGCCAAAGCCATGATTGATGCCGATATCAAAAAGGAGGCGAACTGATATGCGTCACAATACGGTTATGGGTTTGTTGTTTTCCGATATGCACAACGAAGCGGTTCCGGAACTCACCGGCATTCGCGCCATCGGTTCGGTTCCGTTTGGTGGCCGTTACCGTTTGATCGATTTCCCGCTTTCTAACTTGGTCAACGCCGGTGTTTCCAAGGTCGGCGTGGTCACCAAAAGCAACTATCAATCGTTGATGGACCATTTGGGCTCCGGCAAAGCGTGGGGATTGTCCCGCAAAAGTGAGGGTCTCTATTTCTTGCCTCCCACGGGCGGCGGCGATGAGCATTACGAAGGGCGCATTACCCCGCTTTCGGGTATTATGCCGTTCTTGCGCCGTTCCAAAGAGGATTACGTGATCCTGTCGGATTGCCACGTGGTGGGCAACATCAATTATCGCAAACTGCTCGAATATCACATTGAAAAAGAAGCCGATATCACGATGGCATACGTGAAAGGTGTTATCCCGAAAAACCTGCAATCGCCGATGATGTCCATTGCGTATGACGGACGAGTGAATGACCTGTATATTTCCGATCGCAGTGAACACGAGATTGAAAACTACGGTATCGGCTTGTACGTGATTGGCCGCGAACTGCTCATTCGATTTGTGGAAACGGCGATGAGCCGTAACCAACTCAGTTTTGAGTGGGATGTTTTGCACCGCCATATCCACGATCGCCGCATTTTCGCCTACCCGGTTCCCGAATATTTGCAGGTCATTTCATCGCTTGAGAGCTATTTTGAAGCCAACCGTGCGTTGCTTGACAGCGCCGTGCGTGAACAACTCTTCAAACCCAAGCGTAAGATCTATACCAAAATTCGTGATACCGAACCGGCGTTGTACGGACTTCATTCCAAGGTTTCCAATTCGTTGATTGCCGACGGCTGTAACATCGAGGGTACGGTTAGCAATTCCATTGTGTTCCGCAACGTGCGTGTGGCACGCAACGCCGTCATCAAAAACAGCATTGTGATGCAAGGCAGCGTGATTTGCGGCGGAACCGATTTGGATTACGTGGTTTTGGATAAGAACGTATGCGTACGTGACGGCCGTTCCCTAAAAGGATGTGCGGACTATCCCATCTCGGTGAAGAAGAACACGATGGTATAACTACCGGAAAGGACGAACAATGAAAGTTTTATATGCTTCCAGTGAAGCGCGCCCGTTTGCCGCCTCGGGCGGCTTGGCGGATGTGGCGGGTTCTCTTCCCAAAGCGTTGCGCAATCGGTTGGTAGGTTGTCGCGTGGTGTTGCCGCTGTACGAATCGGTGCCCGCGGAACTGCGCGATACGATGACGTTTTTGACCAGTTTTTCGGTTCCCGTGGCGTGGCGCCGCCAATATTGCGGCGTGTTTGAGGCCAAACATAACGGCGTCATCTACTATTTGCTCGACAATCAATATTACTTCAAACGTTGCGGTTTGTACGGGCACTACGACGATGCCGAGCGGTTTGCCTTTTTCTCGCGTGCTGTTCTCGAAATGCTCAAATATATTGATTTTAAACCGGACGTCATTCACGCAAACGATTGGCAATGCGGGTTGATTCCTGTGTACCATACGTTGTTTTACGCGCCGCAGCCGCCGTATTCCTCCATCCGTACCGTCTACACCATCCACAATATCCAATACCAAGGCAAATATGGGATGGAGATTTTGGAAGACGTGTTCGGCATTTCGCACGAGGATGCGCATTTGCTCGAGCACGACGGTTGCGTCAACATTATGAAAGGCGCCATCGAAACGGCCGACCGTGTAACAACGGTCAGCCCCACCTACGCAAAAGAGATCTTGGATCCGTGGTTCTCGCACGAATTGGATCCCATTTTGCGGATGCGCGAGTGGAAGTTGTCGGGCATTCTCAACGGAATCGACACGATCAGTTACGATCCCGCAACCGACAAGGCTTTGTATGCCAACTACACGGCGGATGATTTTTCCGCCAAAGCCGTCAACAAGAAAGCGTTGCAGGAGCGGTTGAACCTGCCGCAACGCGCCGACGTGCCGCTCATCGGTATGGTCAGCCGTTTGGTGGCGCATAAGGGCTTTGACCTGGTGCAATACATTATGGAACGCTTGTTGCAGGAAGACGTACAGGTGGTCATCTTGGGTTCGGGCGAATGGGTGTACGAAAGTTTCTTCCGCGAGATGGCCGAACGCTATCCGCAAAAATTCTCGTATTGCTCCGGCTTTGTGCCTGAGTTGGCGCAAAAGATCTACGCGGCGTCCGATCTGTTCTTGATGCCCTCCAAGAGTGAACCGTGCGGGTTGTCACAGATGGTTGCTTGCCGCTACGGTGCGGTGCCCATCGTGCGCGAAACGGGTGGCCTCAAAGACTCCATCCACGATTGCGGCGACGGTGCCGGCAACGGTTTTACCTTCCAATCGTACAATGCCGACGATATGTACGGCGCCATTTTGCGCGGTTTGGGTGCGTATCACAACAAAGAACACTGGCCGCTTTTGGTGGAACGCGCCATGCGCAGTGATTTCAGTTGGGGTCGCTCCGCCAACGAATATATTCGTTTGTACAAATCTTTATAATTCAACGGTAAAAACCCGATGCGTGAGCATCGGGTTTTTGTTGCAAAAGAGTTGAAAATTTTGTCGGGAATGGTATAATGAGACGTGAGTGAGGTGAAAGGTTTTGGAACTTGAAAAAAACGTCAGTATCATTATTCCATCTCTCAGCCCCGACCAAAAATTGATTGCCTTACTGGAAGACCTGCGTGAAGCGGGTTTTGACCGCATTGTTCTCGTGAATGACGGCAGTACGGCGGAATACGATTCCTATTTCGCGATTGCCAAGGAACAGTTCGGTTGCACGGTGCTCACCCACGCCGTCAATCAAGGCAAAGGCCGCGCCATAAAAACGGCGTTCAACTATTTGTTGTCCGAATGCCCCGATTGTGAAGTGGCGGTGGCGGTGGATTCCGATGGACAACACCGCATCCACGACATTCGCCGTGTGGCGGCCGAAACGTTGGCAAACCCGCAGACGCTCGTGATGGGATGCCGCGATTTCTCTTCCAAAAATGCCGATATTCCGCTTCGCAGTCGCTTCGGCAACGTGACTACCAGTCGCGTGCTTCGGTTGTTCTGCGGCATCACCTTGTCGGATACGCAAACGGGTCTGCGCGGTTTCTCGCGCGACACGATGCGGTTGTTTTTGAAAACAAAGGGCGAGCGATTTGAATACGAAATGAATATGATTTTGGACGCGCGCGAAAACGGTGTTGACCTGCGCGAAGTGCCGATCGACACGGTGTACATTGAAGAAAACCGCACGTCGCACTTTAATCCGCTTAAGGACTCGTTGCGCATCTATGCGGTGTTTTCCAAGTTCATTTTGGCATCGCTCTCGTCGTTTGTGGTGGACATTGGGTTGTATGCGCTGTTTGTGTTTTTGATCGGCTCGTGGTTGCCTGCGTTTGCCAAAACGCAGATCATTGTCATCGCTTCGGTCGCGGCGCGCATTTTGTCGGCACTGTTCAATTATTTGGTCAACAAAAATCAAGTGTTTCACAATCACGATAAGCACGGCAAAAGTCTGTGGAGATACGCCGTTCTCGCGCTCGTACAGATGGCGTGTTCTGCATGGGGTACGGCGCAACTTTACAGCTTGCTCAAATGGAATTCCGCTTTCCTTAAATTGGTGGTGGATTGTGTGCTGTTCGTCATCAGCTTTCGTTTGCAGCGCGGTTGGGTGTTTCGCAAATGAAAAACGCGATCAGCTTTTCGCTAATCGCGTCTCGGCGTTTTTGATTAAATTGAATAGGGAAGAGGCAAAAAGCGGGTAGGTTTTGGACAATGCGTCCGGTGCCAACGGCGGCAGTTTGCCGCCGATTCCTTTGGTTAACTGCGCCATTCGTGCCGCCGCCACACCCATTGAACCGTTGGCGGTGGCCGTAAACAAGTGTTTCGGCACGGCAAACATGGTCGGCGGATTTTTGGTATCGGCAAAATACAGCTGACGGAACGCGGTGTACACGGCGATATCCAAATAAGCCGAAATTTCGGTCGTCAGATCCTTGTTATCCACCCGTTGCAACACGTCGAACAAAATGGTGATGGAATTTAAGATGAGTTTTTTGTTGAGAACGGGCAACACACTGCCTTTGCCGTTTTCGGCACTTTCCGAGTCGGGAATGTCGTCCACGGCGATCATCGCACCCGATTTATCGGCGGTGCGCCCGAGCAGGTAGTCGCACGATACGTCGTAAAAATCGGCAGCGCGTACCACAAACTCAAGGCCGCATTCGCGAATCCCTTTTTCGTAGTGTGACAGCAACGCTTGCGACACCTTCAGCGAAATGGCGGCTTCCTTTTGGCTGATGCCGCGTTCCTTGCGCAGTAAGGTCAGCAAACGGGGAAAAGTGGCGTTCATAACGGGATCTCCTGTTCGTCAAATTATACGGTGGGTTTTCAATTATAACGCCGATGATACAATTTGTAAAGTCTAAATTTTTACTTTTTTCGAGGTTTTTATGAAAAGTTATCGCATTCATCTGATTCGCCACGGTCTTACCGAGGCAAACGAGAAAGGGTTGTATATCGGGCTTACCGATCTGCCGCTCTCACCGTTGGGCCTTCGCGATCTGTTGGACAAAAAAGAAAAGGCCGTCTATCCGTATGCCACGCGGTTTTATGTCAGTCCGCTTACCCGTTGCCGCCAAACGCTCGAAGTGTTGTATCCCCAAAACGATGCCACGGTGGTGGATGGGTTGGCCGAATGTGATTTCGGCGAATGGGATGGCCGCAGCGTCGAAGAACTGCAACACGACGAGGGATTTTGCCGTTGGATCGCGGGCGAACAGACCCGTATTCCCGATGGAGAAGATGCCGAGAAATTCCGCGAGCGCGTGAGCGAGACGTTTGAAACGATCGTCGAAGAGGTGATGCGCTCGGGCGACAGCGATACGGTCATCTGCACCCACGGCGGTGTGATGATGCTGATTATGGCGATGTATGCGTTGCCTCGTGCGGACATCTCCGCATGGGGAAGCGAAAGCGGTTGCGGTTTCACCGTTCGTGTGACGCCGTCGCTGTGGATGCGTGAGCCGGTGGTGGAAGCCATCGACTACGTGCCCTTGATTCCTGAACAATAAGAATAAATGATTGTTGACCCACAGTGTGTAACTGTGGGTCTTTTTTTGAAAAAATCAAATAATCCCTATTGACAATCACTTGACCGTATGATACAATCAACTAAAGGATTCGAGAGAGGTGAGAAGATGGCCACCAAATTTCCCGGCACCACCATTGAAACGACCGAGTTGGTTCCTGCTGCCTCGCGTCATTTATGGGAGGGCATTTTTGCCACGGGCGGCATCACGTTGTCACAAGTATCGGTGATGACGGGGCTGGAACCTCACGTGATACAAAATTGGGTCAAACGAGGGTTTGTCTCTTCGCCGCAAAAGCGGTTATACTCAAAAAACCAATTTGCACGTATTGTCATTATCAATATGTTGCGCGAATCGTTGCAACTTGACCGTATTTGTGCCTTGCTCGGGTACTTGAACGGCTGTCTTCACGACGAAAGCGACGACGTGATCGGTGATGCTGAATTGTATCATTTGTATACCGACATGATTGCCGTTCACGGGCGTAATATGGATAGTAAGGCGATCCTTGAGGCGGCCGAAGAAGCAGCCGAACGGTATGCGGAACCCGTTCCGGGAGCCAAACGACGGTTGGTGAAGATCTTGCAGGTGATGGCAAATGCCCATTTTGCGACACGGTCACGCCATCGTGCAGAAGAGTTGCTTTCTCAGTTGGATTAATGAATAGGAGGGTGTGTTATGTTTGCTTGGTGGGAATCGTTGAGTGCCGCGTCGCACGTATTTGCGTGCATTGCCGTTCCGGCAACGCTGGTATTACTGATTCAAACGATTTTGATGTTTGTCGGCATCGGCGGCGAGGGCGCGGATGCTCCCGATACGCCGGATGTGGAGTTTGACGCGGATGCGGATCTCGATGTGGATATGTCCGACGGCGTGTTTGGCAACGAGGTGCTTGAAAGTGATCCCGACCCGATGGGGCTTGACGGTTTGCGCATTTTTACGGTGCGCGGCATCATTGCCTTTTTGGTGGTGTTCGGTTGGGTCGGTGTGATGTTGGATTCGTCCGGAGCGGCGTTGTGGCTGTCGTTGCCCGTAGCGGCGGTCTGCGGGGTGGCGGTGATGGTGCTGTTGGCGTGGCTTATGCGTTCGGTTATGAAACTGCGCAGTGACGGCAACCTCGACAATCGCAACGCGCTCGGTGTATCGGGCAAAGTGTATCTCACCGTTCCCGCAAAACGTGCGGGAGAAGGCAAAGTGAACATTCTGTTGCAGGGCAGTTACGTAGAACGCAACGCCGTTACCGATGAGGCGGAACCCCTGACAACCGGCAGTGAGATCGTGGTGATCGGTCTCAGCGGCCAATCCACGCTTGTTGTCAAGCGGAAATAGCGGAACTGAGGAAGTTCAAATAGACAAATTTAACGGAGGTATGTTGTATGGAAGTTATCTTGATTTGTGCCATTGTGTTGGTGGCAATTTCGTTCTTTGCGTGGATCTGTTCGCGCTATAAGAAATGCCCGTCCGACAAAATTATGGTCGTGTACGGTTCGATCGGTAAAAACAAAGACGGCACCAATCGCAGTGCAAAATGTATCCATGGCGGCGCTGAATTTGTGTTGCCCGTGTTTCAATCCTATGCGTTTTTGGATCTGACACCCATTTCCATTCAGGTGGACTTGACCAACGCCCTTTCGCGTCAAAACATCCGTATTGACGTTCCGTCCCGTTTTACCGTCGGTATCTCCACCGAGCCGGGTGTGATGCAAAACGCGGCCGAGCGTTTGCTGGGACTGCAACTGTCGGAAATTCAGGAATTGTCCAAAGATATTATCTTCGGTCAAATGCGTTTGATCATTGCGACGATGGATATCGAGGAACTGAATACCGACCGTGATAAGTTTTTGGAAGCGGTCAGCACCAACGTGGAAACCGAACTGAAAAAGATCGGTCTGCGCCTCATCAACGTGAACGTGACCGATATCAGCGATGAATCGGGCTATATCGCGGCCCTCGGTAAAGAAGCGGCGGCAAAAGCCATTAATGATGCGAAAAAGAGCGTTGCCGAGCAGGAGCGCGACGGTTCGATCGGCGAAGCGAACGCGCATATGGATCAACGTATCAAGGTGGCTGACGCTGATTCGGTGGCTATCCAAGGTGAAAACGAGGCCAGAATGAAGATCGCGATGTCGGAAGCGGCGCTCAAAGAGCGTGAAGCCGAAGCGATGAAGATCGCGGTCACCGCCGAAAAGATCCAAGCCGCCAAGGCGTTGGAAGAATCGTATGCGGCCGAACAGGCGGCAGAAGAAGCCCGTCGCGCCAAGGAACAAGCAACCCTCGAAGCGGATATCATCGTCCGTACCGAGGCCAAAAAACGTCAGATGGAACTCGAAGCCGAAGCGGAAGCCGAACAAATTCGCCGCAAAGCCAAGGGTGAAGCGGATGCCATCTATGCCAAAATGGAAGCGGAGGCGCGCGGTGCCGAGGAAATTCTTAAAAAGCAAGCAGCCGGTTTTGCTGAGATCGTAAAATCGGCAGGCGGTGACGCACAAGCGGCGTTGCAACTGCTCATTGCGGATAAATTGGAAGAATTGATGCGTGTGCAGGTGGATGCAATTAAGAATATCAAGATCGACAAGGTCACCGTATGGGACAACGGCCAAGGAGCCGACGGTAAGAGCGCGACGGCGAACTTTTTGTCGGGTATGATGAAATCGGTGCCCCCTCTGCAAGAGGTGTTTGCCATGTCGGGTATGCAACTGCCCGAAATTTTAGGGAAAAAGATGGAGGATGCGCCCACCGCTGCGGTTGGTGAAGAGCAAGTCTGATCGTACAAGCGGTAAGGAGGGAGTACTATGAGAGTTTCGGCGGATTATCGCGCGATTGCGCGGGAATCCTTGCAAGGAAAATGGTTGTCGGCCGCGGTGGTGAGGTTCGTTGCTGTTCTTCTCGGTGCGTCAATCGCTTTGGAGAGTAGCGGATCGGTGGATATCGAAATTCCGTCCACATTGAAGGAAAATGCGGAAGTGTTGCCGTTGCTATACGCCCTGATTGCTGTTTTGGTCGTGCTGGCATTGGTGCAATTCATTATCGGCGGCGCCGTCACGTTGGGTTATGCGCGGTACAACCTGTCGTTGGTCGATGGGCGAGAGACGGGAATGAAAACCATCTTCTCTTGTTTTGACCGCTTGTGGTCGGGGTTTTGCTTGCAATTGCTGCGGCGTGTGTTTATTGCCTTGTGGTCACTGCTGTTTGTCATTCCGGGTATTGTCAAAACATACGCATATGCGATGGCGCCATACATTTTGCTGGAACATCCCGAACTGACCGATTCGGATGCCATCTCTCTTTCGAAAGAGATAATGGAAGGCAACAAAAGCCGCTTGTTTTGGTTAAACTTGAGTTTTTTCGGTTGGGAGTTGCTCGTTTCGTTGCCCAGTATCATGTTAAGTTTGGCATTGATAGAGGCGCATGCAACGGTGGATCTTTGGTTGATGGGAATGCTCAGCTTGTGTATGATTCCTGCGTCGATCGGCGGCTGCTTTGTGGAAGCCTATCGTGAGGCAGCGGTCGCCGCGTTTTACCGCGACGTTTCGAGAACACGTTTCTCCGTGCCGCGCACGGTAAAAGAATAATAAAAACGGCAGTCGCCATGCGACTGCCGTTTTTTCGGTATTGTGTTGCCCCGCTCTGCCGTAATGTTTCTCGGGATAACCTGCTACTATCGTTAGCAGGTGGGTGCCCACCGTGCGGTTTCGCGCTCCCTTCGTCCCACGAGGTGGGGAGGTCTGCAAACCTGCCGCTCGAGCAGGGCTCCCTTCGTCAAAATGTAGTAGGGTTATAGAGAAACGGTCCGCGCACAGAGCAGGGGAGAAACCGTTATTCTGCCGGCTGTTCCAGCTCTTCGATCTCGTACAGATCTTGGAGACGTTCTTCGAAGATCTCGGCGATCTCCTCAAACTCGTCGTCATCGTCAATGGTGACCATGATGTCTTCGCCGTCTTCCTCTTTCACGGCAAGGATCACGAGTTCCCCGTCGCCGTCCAGCAGATCGGCGGGGTTTTCGTAAACGGGAAGAAGGGCCACGTAGCGGCCGTCGTCCGTCTCGATGGCATCCACGATCTCAAATTGATGTTCCGCACCTTCATCGTCCACAACCGTGACGATGTCATTTCCAAATTCTTCAGACATAGCAATTCTCCGTTCTTATTATATCAAGTGGTATCTATTATGATACTCATTTTTCGCATTTCCGTCAAGAGGAAACTTTTGTTCAACAAAATAAATAAAAAGTTTCAACTTTTTTTAAAAAAACTATTGACTTTTAATAAAACGTATGCTATATTGTAGATGACAAAAGGAGAGAACAACCAGAAAGGGTGAGTCCGGTGAACTAAGCAGAGTCAACCTGAGAGAAAGAGAGGTATGACCCATGGCTTGTAGAAGGAAACAACTCAAAATCTCTTCTGTAAAAATCTAAAGGAAAAAGGTGAATCCAATGGGCCGTTAACTTGACCCCACGGACATTTGAATAGACAAAATTAATATATAAAAATCATTGTAAAGGGTTGAAACCCATGTACTAAGTTGCCCTTTTAATAAGGACAAGTCAAGAAACTTTGAAAGGAAGTTTGGGTTCCGCGAGGCCGCGGACGAGTCAATAATCTCAATATAACCATCAGAGAGGAGACATTGCGAATAAAAATGTCTCCTCTTTTGTTTATCCGTATGAGTGAAAGAGCCCGTTGTCGAACACACTAACCGAAAAGGGGAGTGTGTGGTATGACAAATGCGCAAAACCGATGGCGCTATGCGGTCATCGGGGCGTTGGCGGGTGTGGCCAACGGGTTGTTCGGATCGGGCGGCGGTTTGTTTTTGGTGCCGCTGTTCATCTCGTGGATCCGTATGGATGAAAAAAAGGCGTTTGCCACCTCGGTGGCGGTCATCTTTCCGTTGTCGATCGTTGCCTTTACGGTTTTTGCCTTGCGCGGCGGCGTGGAGTTTTCACTTGCGTGGCCGTACGTGATCGGCGGTGCCGTCGGCGGTCTGCTTTCCGGCACGTTGTTTAAGCGCGTGTCGGCCAAATGGCTGCATCGCCTGTTCGGCGCTTTGCTGCTGTACGGCGGCGTAAAGGCGGTGTTTCTGCTGTGACGTGGCTGGGAATAGCGGTCGGCATTGCAACCGGTATCATCAGCGGCTTCGGCGTTGGCGGCGGCTCGCTGTTGGTGCTGTATTTGACCGCCGTGACGGGGATGGCGCAATACGATGCCTCCGGTATCAATCTGCTCTATTTTTTGTTTTGCGCACCGGCGGCATTGGTGTCGCATATACGCCACAAACGGGTCGAATGGCAGGCCGTGATATGGTGCGTGGCGGCAGGTGTCGTCACGTCGGTGGCCGCGGCATTTCTCGCTTCGTATATGCAGGACGGCTGGTTACGGCGCCTGTTTGGCGGATTGCTTTTGTATATCGGTGTCCGCGAATTGTTTTTCGGCAAGAAAACGGACGAAAAATTCGAAAAAAAGTCATAAAAATTTCAAATAAATTCCTCGGTTTTGGTTGCAATTAAACGCAAGATATAGTAAAATATAAAAAACACATTGCAAGATGATGGAGGAATACACGGTTTATGGCTATCACCCTCGATTCTCACTACGCAAACGGGTTCGTTCGTGAACATGAGTTGGCGGCTTTGCAACCGCAGATCACCACCGCCCACGAAATGTTGCATCAAGGAACCGGTCTCGGCAACGATTTCCTCGGTTGGCTCACCTTGCCGACCGACTATGATAAAGAAGAATTCGCGCGCATCAAAGCGGCGGCCGCCCGTATTAAGGACGATACCGACGTGTTTATCGTCATCGGCATCGGTGGTTCGTACCTTGGTGCCCGCGCCGCGATCGAGTTTTTGAAATCTCCGCTTTACAACAACAAGAAAAAAGACACGCCCGACATCTATTTTGCCGGTAACAGCATCAGTTCCACCGCACTGGCGGAACTGCTTGAACTGTGCGAAGGCCGTCGCGTGTCGGTCAACGTGATCTCCAAATCGGGAACCACTACGGAACCGGCCATTGCGTTCCGTGTGTTCCGCGATTATCTCGAAAAGACCGTCGGTGCCGAAGAGGCCAAACGTCGCATCTACGTCACCACCGACAAAGCGCGCGGTGCTCTCAAAGGCTTGGCCGACGAAAAGGGTTACGAAACCTTTGTGGTGCCGGACGACGTGGGCGGTCGTTTCTCGGTGCTCACGGCGGTGGGGTTGTTGCCCATCGCGGTGGCCGGTTGCGATCTCGATGCGTTGATGAACGGTGCTGCCGCGGCACAGCGCGAGTTGTGTGACCCCAATTTGGAGAACAACGACTGCTACCGCTATGCGGCGTTGCGCAATTTGTTGCTTCGCAAAGGTCGCGCGGTGGAGTTGATGGTCAGTTACGAGCCGTGCTACGCGTTGATGGCGGAATGGTGGAAACAGCTGTACGGTGAAAGCGAAGGCAAAGACGGCAAGGGCTTGTTCCCGGCCTCGGTCATTTTCTCGACCGATCTGCACTCGCTCGGTCAGTTCGTGCAAGATGGGTCCAACATCCTGTTCGAAACGGTCGTGATGATCGACAAAGCGCAGCGTGAAATGGTGATCGAGCACGATCCCGCCAACGTGGACGGCCTCAATTTCTTGGCAGGAAAAACAATGGCGGATATCAACCACAGTGCGTTTGAGGGCACCATCTTGGCGCACACCGACGGACAGACCCCCAACTTGGTGTTGCACGTGCCGTCGGCGTGTGAAGAGGAACTTGGTTACCTCATCTACTTCTTTGAAAAAGCGTGCGCCATTTCGGGGTACTTGCTCGGCGTCAACCCGTTCGATCAACCCGGTGTGGAAGCGTACAAAAAGAATATGTTCGCCTTGCTCGGCAAACCGGGGTATGAGGCGGAAAAAGCCCGTCTTGAGCAACGCCTTGGTCGTTGATGGGCGGGGACGATAAGAACACGGCAGTGACCGCGATGCGGTTAATATATATTTAGGAGGAATTCCAAATGATCACATTGATTCTCGGTAAAAAAGGTTCCGGTAAGACCAAACGCTTGATGGACCTGTGCAACGAAGCGGTTGCGCAATCCAAGGGCAACGTGCTTTTCATCGAAAAGGACAACACCCTCACCTATAACATCAGCCATAAAGTGCGTCTGGCGGCCGCGGACGAATATGCCGTTAAAGGTTTTGACAGTTTGTACGGTTTCATCGCCGGTATGTGTGCCGGCAACTACGACATCACCGATATTTTTGTGGACTCCACGCTCAAAATCGGCGGTGATATTGCCGATCTGCTCAGCTTTGTTGAGAAACTCAAGAAGCTCAGCGAAATGGCCAACACCAACGTTGTGATGTCCGTATCGGCTGACCGCGGCGAGATCGACGCTCGCATTGCGGATTTGGCGACCGAAATCTAATCGTGATAACGAGAAGCGGAAACGGACGTCCGTTTCCGCTTTTTGTCGCATATTTTTGAAAAAAATATTGACAAACCGTAACGATGTCGCTATAATACTATGGTGACTATTGAGGTGAAGTATGCTTCTTCAATTGCAGTCCCTGTTTATGGGGGAAAAAGAACGGTTGCCGATTGAGGCAACGCTCAATTTTTCCGAGGTGGAATGGAACGGCGAAAAGCCTTTTCAGCAACCCCTCTCGGTGGTAGGTTGTGTGGAACAATCTGCCGGTGTGGTCACCTTGCGTGCCGACGTTCGGTACCGTTACGACGGTACGTGTGATCGTTGCACGGGGGAGGTCCATCACGACCGAGTGCTGCATATGGAGCATATTCTTGTAGTTTCCCTCAATCACGAGGACAATGACAGTTTCGTGTTGATCGAGAACTATCAGCTTCCGCTGGATGAGTTGGTGGAAGAAGATCTGTTGCTTGACCAACCGTCAAAGATCCTCTGTAAGGAGGATTGCCGCGGTCTTTGTCCGCAATGCGGCAAAGATCTCAACCAAGGCCCGTGTGATTGCCGTCAGGAAACCACCGATCCGCGGTTGGCGGTCCTAAAACAATTGTTAGAATAAATTTCATGATCATGTTAAGGAGGTGCTGACATGGCGGTACCGAAGAGAAAAGTGTCCAAAGCGCGTCGCGACAAGCGTCGTAACAACCTCTGGAAAACGACGGCTCCCGAGCTGGTGAAATGCCCGCAGTGCGGCGAATATAAACGCCCCCACCGTTTGTGCGGAAGTTGCGGCTATTACAATGGCAGACAGATCGTCAAGGTCGCCGAGTGATCCTGATACCGGTCGTATGCCCGAAATGAGGAAAAAATAGAGGGTGTGACCCGGCAGGGTTGCGCCCTTTGTTTTTGTTTTTAGGAAAGGAGGCGGTCAATATGGCGGTTACTGTCACGGCGGTTTTGCCGAAAAGTCCCGCGTATCGGAAACGCATTCACCCCGGTGACCGTCTGCTCACGGTAAACGGTCACGAGATTGCCGACGTGTTGGACTATCGCTTTTATTTGCAGGAAACGAAACTGCTATTGGAAATGGAAACGCCCAAAGGCCGGCGCAACGTCACCATCCGCAAAGCGGAAGAAGCGGATATCGGTTTGGAGTTTGACACCTATTTGATGGACAAGCAACACGCTTGCCGCAACAAATGCGTCTTTTGTTTCATCGACCAAATGCCGCCCGGTATGCGTGACAGTTTGTATTTTAAAGACGACGACAGCCGTTTGTCCTTTTTGTTCGGCAACTACATCACATTGACCAATTTGTCCGAACACGAAGCACAACGGATCATGGATATGCACATCAGCCCCATCAACATCTCGGTTCATACCACCAATCCCGCACTTCGTTGCCAAATGATGAACAACCGTTTTGCGGGTGAATCGCTTTCCTTTATCAAACGGTTTGCGGATGCGGGCATTCGTATGAATTGTCAATTGGTGTTGTGCCCGGGTCTCAACGACGGGGCGGAACTCGAACGTTCGATGCACGATCTGGCGGTATATTCGCCGCTGGTGGAGAGCATTGCGGTGGTCCCCGTGGGGCTCACCAAATATCGCGACGGTCTTGCACCGTTGCGTCCCTTCACCAAAGACGAAGCCTGCGCCGTGATCGACGCGGTGGAACTGTTCGGTCGCCAAATGTTGGCGGCAACGGGTCGGCGCGTGGTATACCCTGCCGACGAGTGGTATATCAAGGCTGAGCGCCCCATGCCCGATGAAGAATTTTATGACGAAATGTCGCAACTTGAAAACGGTGTCGGCTTGGTCGCGTTGTTGCGTTCGCAATTTGCCGAGGCACTGGCCGATTGTGAGGCCGAAGAAGCAACCGATGCCAAAACCGCGTTGGTGACGGGCGTTGCTGCGGCACCGTTTTTAACGGAGATGGTAAACGAGGCGGCACAGCGCTTTCCGCAACTGAACGCGCAGGTGATCGCCGTTGAGAATCACTTTTTCGGTGAAACCATCACGGTTGCCGGATTGGTGACAGGGGGCGACGTTCTTCGCCAACTGAATGGGGTACACTATGATCGTATCCTCATTCCCGAAGTGATGTTGCGCCGTGAGGGTGACCGTTTTCTGGACGACGTGACCCCCGAAGAGATAGAACGTGAATTGCACACCGCCGTGCAGGTCGTCCCCGTTGACGGGGCGGCACTGCTTGCGGCCTTGATAGAGAGGTGACCGCTTATGTCCAAACCCATCGTTGCCGTTGTCGGCAGACCCAACGTGGGCAAATCCACGTTGTTTAACAAATTGATCGGCAAACGGTTGTCGATCGTCAAAGATACCCCCGGCGTCACGCGTGACCGTATTTTTGCGGCGTGCGAATGGCGCGGCCGCACCTTTATGCTCGCGGATACGGGCGGTATTGAACCGCACTCCGACGATATTATTTTGTCGCAAATGCGCAAACAAGCGCAACTTGCCATTGACCAAGCGGACGTGATCGTGTTGGTCACCGATCTGCAGGCGGGTGTCACCGCCAACGATGCCGACGTGGCTACCATGCTGCAAAAAAGCGGCAAACCCGTGGTATTGTGCGTTAACAAGTGTGACCGCGTGGGCGCCGCCCCCCCCGAGTTTTATGAATTTTACAATTTGGGACTCGGTGATCCCATTGCCGTTTCCTCCATTCACGGCACGGGCACGGGCGATTTGTTGGATGCGGTGTTTGAATATCTGCCGCCCGACGTGGAGCCTGACGAGGACGACGATTGCATCAAAGTGGCGGTCATCGGCAAACCAAACGCAGGCAAATCTTCGCTTATCAATGCCTTGGCAGGGGAGGAGCGCAGCATCGTCTCCAACATTGCGGGCACGACGCGCGATGCGATCGATACCGAGATCCGCAACAAACACGGCCATTTTCTGCTGATCGACACGGCGGGTCTTCGCCGCCGCAGCAAGGTGGACGATGACATTGAAAAATACAGCATTCTGCGTGCCGAAATGGCGGTGGAACGCGCCGACGTGTGCGTGATTCTTATCGACGGCGTGGAAGGCTTTACCGAGCAGGACAGCAAAGTGGCCGGTATCGCCCATGAAAAAGGCAAAGCGTGTATTATTGCGGTCAACAAGTGGGACGCCGTGGAAAAAGATGACAAAACGATGGTCAAGGTACGCAAAAAACTCGAAAACGATTTCAGTTTTATGGCGTACGCCCCGTTTGTGTTCATTTCCGCTAAAACCGGTCAACGTTTGGATCGGCTCTTGGAACTCATTACCTATGTTAACGGCCAACACGCGATGCGTGTGTCGACGGGTATGTTAAACGACGTGTTGGCGATGGCCACCACCCGTGTGCAGCCGCCCACGGATCGCGGTCGTCGGTTGAAGATCTATTACGTGACCCAACCGTCCACCTGTCCGCCCACCTTTGTATTTTTTGTCAACCGTGCCGATCTCTTCCATTTTTCGTATCAACGGTATTTGGAAAACCAACTGCGCGAAACCTTTGGATTGGAAGGAACCCCCGTGCGTTTCATCATTCGTGAACGCGGTGACAACAGCGGCAAATAGAAAGGAAATGTTCAATGCTTGAGTTCTTGCAAAACAGTGGCCTTGCTTTGTTGGCAACGGCGGCGATCGCCTATTTGTGCGGCAGTGTCAGTTTTGCCATCATCGTTACCAAACTGTTTTCCAAAAAAGATATTCGCGATTTCGGCAGCGGTAATGCGGGTGCCACCAACGTGTTGCGTTCGCAGGGAAAATTGCCGGCGATCTTGACCACCATCGGCGATTTGGCCAAAAGTTTTGTCGCCGTCTACGTGGGCGGTCTGCTGCTCACGTCGTGGCAACTGAATCCGTATAACGGCGCCTTGGATCTGGGTCTTGTCGGTGCGTATACGGCGGGGCTTTTCTGTATCATCGGTCATATGTTCCCGCTCTTTTTCGGATTTCGCGGTGGCAAAGGTGTGATGACCACGCTGGGGATGATGCTCATTTTGGATTGGAAAGTGGCACTCATTTTGTTGTCGCTGTTCATTGTAGTGGTGCTGTGTACCCGCATGGTATCGCTCGGTTCGATCATCGCCGCTATCGGCCTGCCGATCGGGACCTTCCTGTTCCGCGCCTTTGTGTATCATCAACCGTGGCCGGTCGTGTGGTTCTGCACGGCGGTCATTGGGGTGATCGCGGTCATTGTGATCATTCGTCATCGTGAAAACATCAAACGCATTTTGAGCGGCACGGAAAACAAGATCTGAGGTGAGCAACGTGAGTAAGATTGCCGTTTTGGGTTCCGGCGGTTGGGGCACAGCCCTTGCCGTAATGGCGGATCGTATGGGGCATGAGGTGACGTTGTGGTCGGCATTTGAAGACGAAATCGCCGCCATCCGTCGCCACGGTCAACATACGAAATTGTTGCCCGGCATCGCCGTTTCGCCCACCATTACCTTGACCACCAATATGGCGTGTGTCGAGGATGCGGCACTGGTCATTTTGGCGGTGCCCTCGTTTGCGATCGGCTCGACTGCACAAAAATTGAGTGCGTATTTGCAACCCGGTGCTCTGGTGGCGAATGCCGGTAAAGGCATCGAGGAAGCAAGTTGCCGCCGCTTTTCACAGGTTATCGAAGAAGCACTGCCGCAAGCGTCGGTGGTAGTGCTGTCAGGCCCCTCCCACGCGGAGGAGGTCGGTCGCGGTGTCCCCACGTCGCTGGTGGCCGCGTGTCGCGACTTGGAAAAGGCACAGCGTGTACAAGACCTGCTCATTAACGATAAACTGCGCTTGTATACGTCTTCGGACGTGATCGGTGCGGAACTCGGCGGCGCTCTCAAAAACGTGATCGCGCTTGCCGCCGGTATCTGTGACGGTTTGCAGATGGGGGATAATACCAAAGCGGCACTGATGACCCGCGGTTTGGCAGAGATTGCCCGTTTGGGTGTCAAAATGGGGGCGGAGAGTTATACTTTCGCCGGCCTCACCGGTATGGGTGATTTGATCGTCACCTGCGGCAGTATGCATTCGCGCAACCGCCGCGCGGGTATCTTGATCGGGCAAGGCGTGCCGCCCGCACAAGCGGTGCAACAAGTGGGCACGGTGGAAGGCTACTTAGCCGCCGCCACGGCGCATCGTTTGGCGGAAAAAGAGCAGGTGCCGATGCCCATCACCGAAATCTGCTATCGCATCTGCTACGAGAACTATTCCCCGCGCGAAGCGGTGCAAGCACTGATGTCCCGCCCCGGCTGCCACGAAAAAGACACCGTTTGGTTTTAAGAAGCAAACACCCGACATTTTCGAAAAGAAAAGTCGGGTGCTTTTTAATAGAATTCAGGTTGTTTTTGATGGGCAAATATCGGCGAGTGGGCAGGCTTCGCAACGCGGTTTGCGCGCGTCGCAAACGTCGCGACCGAACAGCACGAGCCGATGGCAAAAATCATTGCTTTCGTCGGGCGGTAACAGAGCGCGTAGTTGGTCTTCCACCTTGCGCGGGTCTTTGGTGTTGCAAAGCCCCAAGCGGTTGGTAATGCGAATACAGTGCGTATCCGCCACCACCGCGCCGGGCATATCAAAAATATCGCCGCACACGAGGTTGGCGGTCTTGCGGCCGACACCCGACAGCGCGGTCAACGCCTCGATTGTGTTGGGCACTTCGCCACCGTGGCGCTCCATCAACTGCCCCGCCATGGCGACCAGATCGCGCGCTTTGGTTTTGTAGAGCCCACAAGAACGGATGTATGTTTCCACCTCTTCGGGGGTGGCGGCGGCCAGAGCCGCAGCATCGGGAAACCGTGCAAACAGGGCGGGGGTGACCAGATTGACGCGCGCGTCGGTACATTGTGCCGAAAGGCGTGTAGCTACCAACAACTGAAACGCATTGCGCGAAGAATAGTCCAGCGAACAAATGGCGTCGGGATATCGCGTTGCCAACCGAGCAACTGCTTCGGCGGCACGGGCTTTTTTGGTCATAGTTTCACCTTCTCGTAAAAATTCTATCATTTTTGCGGGCGACTGTCAATTTGAAATGCTTGCATATTGTCGTAAAATCAGTATAATAGAAGAAAAGTAGGTGATGGTATGGCAATCGCTCCGTTGGCCGACCGTATGCGGCCGCAAACACTCGACGATATGGTGGGGCAACAACACTTGCTCGGCGAGGGGAAAGCCCTGCGCAGTATCATTGAATCGGGACAGATTCCCAATATGATCTTTTACGGCCCGTCGGGGGTGGGAAAGACCACCTTGGCGAGCATTATTGCCGCGCAAACCGACCGTCGGTTGCATCGGTTAAACGGTACCACCGCGTCCACGGCGGATATCCGCGCCGTGGCGGAAGAAGTGAACAGTTTGGCAGGGGCAAACGGCATTTTGCTGTACTTGGACGAGATTCAATATTTCAATAAAAAGCAGCAACAAACCCTGCTTGAACACATCGAAAACGGCAACATCACGCTGATTGCGTCCACCACCGAAAACCCGTATTTTTACGTGTACGGCGCCATTCTCAGCCGTTCCACCGTGTTTGAATTCAAATCGGTGGAACCGAGTGAAATCGCCCGTGCGGTGGCGCGTGGTTTTACCTTTTTGCAAGAGGAAAGCGGTTCGCCGATCGTGGCGGAGGATCGCGTTTGCGAAACCATCGGGTATGCGTGCGGCGGTGACGTGCGTAAGAGCCTCAATGCCGTGGAATTGTGTGTATTGGCGTCGACGCCTGACGCAAACGGCACCGTCACCGTTACGATGGATACGGTGACACAAGTGGTGCAAAAAAGCGCGATGCGGTACGACCGCGAAGGGGACGAGCATTACGATTTGTTGTCTGCTTTCCAAAAATCAATGCGCGGGTCCGACCCCGATGCGGCGATCCATTATTTGGCACGCCTGCTTGCGGCGGGCGATCTGCCGTCGGTGTGTCGGCGCTTGCTGGTGTGTGCAGCGGAGGATGTGGGGCTTGCCTATCCGATGATTTTACCCATCGTCAAAGCGGCGGTGGATTCGGCATTGCAGGTGGGACTTCCCGAAGCGCGCATTCCGCTTGCCGATGCGGTGATCATGGTGGCGATGGCGCCCAAATCCGCCACGGGACACGACGCGATCAACGCGGCGATGGCCGACGTGGAAGCGGGAAGAACGGGGCGCATTCCCCGTCAACTGCAAAACAAGCATTTCGATGGGGCGGATGCCGCGGTAAAGGGGCAATTCTACCAATATCCGCACGAATTTCCGCACCATTGGGTCAAACAACAGTATTTGCCCGATGCCATCAAAGACACCGTGTATTACCATCCCGGTGACAACAAAAACGAGAAGGCGTTTGCCGAATATTGGAAGCAGATAAAAGGCGAGTAAAAAACGCGACAAAGCTATTGACTTTTCGGACAAAAATGATATAGTGTATTTTGTCGTCTTTTATTATTTAATAAGAAAGAAGACGGCATCTATGCAACCAAAGCGGTATGAGGCATCGCCGCAGTCGCGTTTACGACGGCTGTGAAAAACCCTTTGCGGAGGGCGTTGCTCAAAGTACCGCGGTTTCACGCGTCACTACGCGAAACTTCCGTATACGGCCGTGCCGTATATACACCGCAAAGGGGGATGCCGTTATGCAAACAAAAGAAATTATCAAACTGAAAGACATTACCGTTTCGTTCGACGGAGAACCGGTGTTGAGCGGTCTCGACCTCAACATCTCTGACGGAGAATTTGTGACCTTGCTTGGTCCTTCGGGGTGCGGCAAGACCACCACGCTGCGTATCATCGGCGGCTTCGTCACTCCCGACAGTGGTAGTGTTTTTTTTGATGGGCAAGACATTGCCGATCTGCCGCCGTACAAACGTCAAGTCAACACCATTTTCCAACGTTACGCGCTGTTCCCGCACTTAAACGTGGAGGACAACGTGGCGTTTGGTATGCGCGTGCAAAAGAAAAAGCCGGCCGAAATTAAAGAAACGGTCGACCGTATGCTCAAACTCGTCAACTTGGCGGGCTTCAATAAACGCAAGGTGGAAACGCTGTCGGGCGGTCAACAACAACGTGTGGCCATCGCCCGTGCACTCGCGAACAATCCCCGCGTGTTGTTGCTTGACGAGCCGCTTGCCGCCCTTGACCTCAAACTGCGCAAGGATATGCAGGTGGAACTCAAGAATATTCAAAAAAGCCTCGGTATCACGTTTATTTACGTGACGCACGACCAAGAAGAAGCGCTCTCGATGTCGGATACCGTCGTGGTAATGGACGCGGGTCGTATCCAACAGATCGGCACGCCGCAAGACATTTACAACGAGCCCGAAAACGCCTTTGTGGCTGATTTTATCGGGGAGAGTAACATTCTCGACGGCATTATGCACGAGGACTATTTGGTGGAATTTTTCGGCCGTAAATTCAAGTGCTTGGATGCCGGCTTTGGCCCGAAAGAACCTGTGGACGTGGTAATCCGTCCCGAGGATATCGACATTGTTCCTGCGGATAAAGGTCATCTGACGGGTAAGGTGACCGCGGTCACCTTTAAAGGCGTGCATTTTGAGACCATTGTGGATTTCAAGGGCTTCAAATGGATGATCCAAACCACCGATTATTATCCCGTGGATTCGGTGATCGGTATTGTCCTCAATCCCGAAGACATTCACATTATGAAGAAATCGGAATATTCGGGTATGTTTGGCGATTACAGTTCCTATTCGGAAGAATTTGACGAAATGGCCAACCCCGAAATTGACCTCACCGAAGAGGCGGAGGTTCAAGAATGATAAAATCCAAAGCCGCGGCAGCACCCTTCACGGCTTGGATGCTGCTGTTCACGATCATTCCGCTCGGCATCGTGCTTTGGTTTGCCTTTACGAATGCCGACGGGCAGTTCACACTGGGGAATTTGCCCCACATTTGGGCGCAGGCGGCCACCTTTGGTATCTCCATTTTTTATGGGGCGATCGCCACGGTGATCTGCTTGTTGCTGGCGTTTCCGCTTGCTTACAACATTTCTCGTGCCACCGAGCGTGTGCAACAAACGATGGTGATGATCATCATGTTGCCGATGTGGATGAACTTTTTGCTGCGCACCTACGCGTGGATGTCCATTTTGGAAAACAACGGGTTTGTCAACCAACTGTTGCGCCTCATCGGTCTGGTGGGGGAGAATGACTATTTGCCGCTGATTAATACGGGTGGTGCCGTCGTGTTGGGTATGGTGTACAACTTTTTACCCTTTATGGTGTTGCCGCTGTATACCGTTATGTCCAAAATTGATAACAGTGTGATTGAAGCGGCGCAGGACCTTGGTTCCAACGTGTTTCAAGTGTTCGGCAAGGTGGTCATTCCGCTCTCTATTCCCGGTATGCTCAGCGGGATCACGATGGTGTTTGTGCCTGCTGTCAGCACCTTTGTTATCACCAAATTGCTCGGCGGCAGTAAAACCTTGATGATCGGTGATGCCATTGAACAGATGTTCATCGGCCAAGGCGCGGACTATCACGTGGGCGCGACGTTGTCGCTCGTGCTGATGATCCTCATCTTGGTGTGTATGGCGGTTACGGGTATGGCCGACAAGGGAGAGGAGGCGGACGTATGAAAACGCTTTCTCGCATTTACAACGCCCTCATTTTCTTGTTTTTGTATGCGCCCATCTTTGTGCTTATTGTGTTTTCGTTCAACGATTCCAAAAGTCGTGTGGTGTGGAGCGGGTTCTCTCTGCGTTGGTACGAGGAACTCTTTCAAGACGAAGAGATTCTCAGCGCGCTTGGTGTGACCCTTTCGATCGCCGTGATCGCCACGATCGTTTCGACCATCATCGGCACGATGGCGGCCATTGGTTTCCGCAGTGTCAATGCGCGGTTGCGCCGCGTGTTGATGGCGCTCAACAACTTCCCGATGGTCAACCCCGAAATTGTGACCGGTATTTCGCTCATGCTTTTGTTTGTGTTTATTCATCGAACGACGGGGCTGTTGCAACCGGGGTATATGGCGTTGCTTTTGTCGCATATCACATTCTGTATTCCGTACGTGGTATTGCAGGTCTTGCCGCGATTGCGACAAACCAATCCGCATATGTACGAAGCGGCGATGGATCTCGGTTGCCGTCCGCTCAGTGCGTTTTTCAAGGTGATGTTGCCGGATATTTTCCCCGGCGTGCTCACGGGCGCGTTGATGGCGTTTACCATGTCGCTGGATGACTTTGTCATCAGTTTGTTTACGTCGGGTGCTTCGGCGCAAAACCTGTCGGTCACCATTTATGCGATGGTGAAACGCCGCGTGACGCCGGAAATTAACGCCCTCTCTACCTTGATGTTCGGTGCGGTGCTCATTTTGTTGGTGGCGATCAACGTCCTGCAAATGAAAAGCACCCCCAAACAAGCGAAGAAGTGAGGAGGACGCGTATGAAATTGACGAAATTGGCGACCTTACTTGCCGTTCTTTTGTTCGTGTGCACGTGTTTTGTCGGTTGCGGTGAAGTGGTGGAAGATAACGAGCAAACGTCCTCCAAAGGTGTTACCATCAACGTCTACAACTGGGGTGAGTATATCGACCCCACGGTGAACGATCTGTTTACCGAAGAAACGGGCATCGAGGTTAACTACAAAAATTTCACCGACAACGAGAGTATGTACGCGGTGTTGTCGTCGGGTGCGGCGACTTACGATATCGTGGTGCCGTCGGATTATATGGTGGGCAAACTCATAAACGAAGGTATGCTTGCCAAACTGAATTTTGATAACATTCCCAATTATGCGCTCATCGACGAGAGTATGAAAAACCAACTGTACGATCCGCAGAATGAATATTCCGTGCCGTACACGTGGGGAACGGTGGGCATTTTTTACAACACCAAATACGTGGACGAAGCTGACCTCCAACAAGGTTGGGATCTGCTGTGGGACGAAAAGTACGCAGGGCGTATTTTTATGTTCGACAACCCGCGCGATGCGTTTGGTATCGGCCTTCTCAAATGCGGTCACTCGCTCAACACCACCAATAAAGCGCATTGGGACGAAGCGTATGAGCAATTACAGGCCCAAAAACCCTTGTTGCATCAATATGTGATGGATCAGATCTATGACAAAATGATCAACGAAGAGGGATGGATCGCCCCCTACTATGCGGGCGACGGCATCATTATGATGGACGAAGAAGAAGGCAATCCCGCCATCGATTTCTTTGTGCCGAAAAGCGGTTCCAACTTATTTATTGACGCCCTGTGCATTCCGAAAAATGCGGAACACAAAGCGGAAGCGGAGCAGTATATCAATTTCTTGTGCCGCACCGATATTGCACTGTTAAACGCCGAATACATCGGCTATTCCACCCCGCACACCGAGGCGCGTGCCGAACTCGACCCCGAGATCGGCGAAAACGAGAATTTTTATCCGCCGCAAGAGGTGTTGGACAGAACCGAAGTGTTTATGACCCTTCCTGCCGACGTCTCGACATATATGGACGGCTTGTGGATGAAACTGAAGTTGCCCGCCGCCGGCTGGGCGTGGTGCACGGTTGCGGTCGGTATCGCGGCGGTAGCATTGCTGATCTATTCGTTTATCCGCTACTGCAAAAAGAAACTACGCAAGGAGTAACACTATGGCAAAATGGACCACGTGCCTGTTTGATCTGGACGGTACGCTTATTGATACCATTGACGATCTGGCGGCCGCCACCGAACAAGTGCTGCGTGAATTCGGGTTCGGCAATGAAGACGGCTCGCCTTTGTACACCAAAGACGACTATCACCAATTTGTCGGCGGCGGTGTCAAACGGTTGTTGCATATGGCGCTCGCCGAGCACAGTACGCCCGAAGTTTTGGACAAAGCGCTTGTGCGTTTTATCGAGATCTACAACGAAAATTGCAAGGTCAAAACTGCCCCGTACGAGGGGATTATGGAGTTGCTCGACGAACTCAAAGCCCGTGGTATCAAACTTGGTATCGTCACCAATAAACCCGAAAAACAAGCGCGCTATTTGGCTGAGGCGTTTTTTGGCGATTATGGTTTGTGCTGCGTGTATGGCAGTGTGCCCGATCGTCCCAACAAACCCGATCCCGCCGCCGTACAATTGGCATTGGCCGATTGCGGTTCCACCGCGGAGACAACGTTGTACGTCGGTGATTCGGACGTGGATATTGCTACCGCACACAATTCGAATTTGGTTGGTGTCGGTGTGGCATGGGGATTCCGCGGCAAAGAGGAACTGAAAAATGCAGGCGCGGATATTTTGATTGATACGCCGAACGAATTGCTGCAATATTTTTAAGAATTTCGCAATTTTGGTTGACAAAAAGAGTTTAAAATGGTATCATAAACTCCGTTCCTTGTACGGAGAGGTGTCCGAGCGGTTTAAGGAGCCGGTCTTGAAAACCGGTGACTCGAAAGAGCCAAGGGTTCGAATCCCTTCCTCTCCGCCACACTTTCTAAAACAACATATTCCCGCCGCTTGCTCACCGCACTCGGCGGATATTCGGAGAAGTACTCAAGTTGGTGACGAGGCGCCCCTGCTAAGGGCGTAGGTCGGGTAACCGGCGCGAGGGTTCGAGTCCCTCCTTCTCCGCCAATGAAAAAAGCACCCTGTTGGGGTGCTTTTTTCATTCACAGAATGTGAACTCGAACCCGAGCGACGGAGGCGCGGGCGTCACCTGCGAGCGCGTCCTGCGGACGAAACAGCGAGCAGGGGAGGGCGCAGCGGTCGAAATTCTACGAGCGAAAGCGAGTGACAAGAATTTCGGGCACCGCAAGAGGGGTTGCGAAGCAACTTCGAGTCCCTCCTTTTCTCATTCTCGAAATGTGAGAGCACGAACCCGAGCGCCGAAGTACTTATGGTTGCAATTCTTGGCTGGCTGTGATACACTGTAGCCAAACAAAAGGGGGCGATACTGTGGAAAGACGTGTAGCGTTGTGGGATAACGTTCGTTTTTTTCTCATCACGACGGTAGTTGTCGGTCATTTTGCAGACGAATTTACCGCTCAATCCGATGTCTGCAAAAGCTTATTCTTGTTCATCTACGCGTTTCACATGCCTCTGTTTATTTGGATCTCGGGGCATCTTCACAAAAACACACGTATCAGAGAGAAGTGTTTGTTTTATATTTCTGCCGGGTTTTTGCTAAAAATTTTGCTTACCGTTTTTCGCTGGATCATCGGGTATTCACTTTCTTTTTCACTTCTCGCCGACGGCAGCCTCCCGTGGTTTTTCTTTGCGTTGGCCGCCTATACGTTGATTGCTTACGCGTTGCGTGATAAAAACAAATGGTTTATCTTGATTCTTTCGGTGCTGATCGCGTGTTTTTGCGGTTTTGACACGACTGTTTCGGACTGGTTGTATCTTTCCCGCGTTGTGATTTTCTTCCCGTTTTATTGGTTAGGTACGATGATTGATTCCGAGCTTGTGTTGCGTGCAAAAAGGAAGAAATGGGTAATCGTTTGCTCGGTGGCGGTGATGCTGATTTGGGCGGCGGTATGTGCCTTTTCCTTGAACGACGTTTATGTTCTGCGCCACTTGTTTACGGGACGTAATCCTTTCTCCGACAACGTGCGTGCTTTTGGCCCGTTTGCGCGTTTGCTTGCGTATGCTGTTTCCGGATTGACGTCGTTTGCGCTTGTGATGATAACACCGGCAAGAAACGTGAAATGGCTCACAAAAATGGGATCGCGTTCCATTGATGTCTACGTGTGGCATTGGCCGGTGTTTTTGATTGCTTATGGTTTTTTCCATATCAACGATCTCTTTTCCTTGGGAATGCTCGGCAAAGCAAGCTATTTCTTGGTAGCCGTTTTTCTTAGTATTTTGCTGTCACAAGGGGGATTTATTTCCTACCCGCTGGAAACGATCCGAAAATTCTGCTATGAACGAAAAGAACTTTCTTGATCTTGATCAAACTCTCTCGCTTGGCGGGGGAGTTTTTCTCTTATGCCAAGATGTGGGAGTTTTCGTCAACTATTGACTTTATAGCGATTTAGTGCTACACTTAGTTGAAGTGTATGCTTATATACCTATTGTTAGCGCAAAGGACAGTAAAGGAGAGCGGACTATGCGGTTGTATATCGATCCCGGCACGGGCAGTATGCTGTTCACCATTTTGATTGGTGTGATCGGTGCGGCGTTCTATTCGTTGCGGATGTTGTTTATCAAATTGCGATACAAGTTCGGCGGCGGCAAGGTGGAGAACCTCGGTAAAAAGATCCCGTTTGTTATCTTTTCCGACAACAAACGCTATTGGAATATCTTTGAACCCATCTGCAAGCGTCTGTCTGCTTACGGCAAAGAGATTTTGTACATCACCGGCTCTCCCGACGATGCCGCTTTGCAATGCGATCTGCCGAACTTTAAAGCGGAATACGCGCCCGGCAACAAATTGTACACCAAACTGAACTTTTTGGAAGCCAACGTGGTGTTGTCTACCACCCCCGGGTTGGATGTGTATCAGTGGAAACGCTCCAAGATGGTGGATTGCTATATCCACATTCCTCACGCAGCCAGTGAGATCGTACTGTACCGTATGTTCGGTATCGACTATTACGATGCGATTATGCTTTCGGGCGACTATCAAGCCAAAAACATTCGCGATTTGGAACAGTTGCGTAACCTCCCCGAAAAAGAACTCACGATGATCGGCATTCCGTATATGGACGAAATGGCGAAGCGTTTGGAAGTTTCCGGCCCTGCACCCGATCATCCGCGCACGGTGTTGCTTGCCCCCTCGTGGGGTTCCAGCGCGCTGTTGTCGGTCTACGGCGGCAAGATCATCGACGTGCTTTTGAAAACGGGATACCACGTGATCGTGCGTCCTCACCCGCAATCTTTCACCTCTGAAAAAGAGATGATGGACAAGCTGATGGCGGAATATCCCGAATCCGATCAATTGGAATGGAACCGCGATACCGATAATTTTGACGTGTTGCGCCGTTCGGATATTCTTATTTCGGATTTCTCGGGCGTGATTTTCGATTTTACGTTGGTGTACGACAAACCCGTCATTTACACCGATCCCAAATTTGATTTAAGTTTGTACGATGCCTGGTGGTTGGAAGACGAATTGTGGACGGTTTCCGCCCTGAAACGCCTTGGTATGCAACTTACCGACGAGAATATGGAAAACTTGAAAGAGTTGATCGACACCTGCATCAGCGATCCGAGTTTTGCGGACGGCAGACGCAGTGTGAAAGAAGAAACGTGGGTCAATTTCGGCAACGGTGCCGATGCCGCCACCGCGTATTTGATCAAGAAATACGAAGAAACGGAGGGGAAATAAATGTCATTGCTCTCAATTCTGGAAACGATATTTATCGGTCCTCTCAAACTGCTTTTTGAAATTATTTTTCAAGTAGCGGACCGTTTTGTGGATCATCCCGGCTTGTCCATCATCGTGCTCAGCTTGGTGATGAACATTTTGGTACTTCCGCTTTACAAGCGTGCCGACGCGATGCAAGAAGAATCGCGTGACACGGAAGCGCGCCTTTCGCGTGGTGTTAACCACATCAAAAAGGTGTTCTCGGGCGACGAGCGGATGATGATCCTGCAAACGTATTATCGCCAGAACAACTACAAGCCCACCAATGCCCTTAACGGCTCGGTCTCGTTGCTTCTGGAAATTCCGTTTTTTATGGCGGCGTACCAATTCTTGTCCCATTTGGACGTGTTAAGCGGCGTGTCGCTCGGTCCGATCAAAGACCTGTCGGCCCCCGATGGGCTCATTGTCATCGGCTCGCTTTCCATTAACTTGTTGCCGGTGTTGATGACGGCGGTCAACGTGATTTCATCCGCCATCTATCTGAAAGGGTTTCCGCTGAAAACCAAGATTCAGTTGTATGCGATGGCGTTGTTTTTCCTCGTGTTTTTGTACACGTCGCCTTCCGGCCTCGTGTTCTATTGGACGCTGAACAACGTGTTCTCGCTCGCCAAAAACATTTTCTACAAAATCAAAAATCCCGCCAAAGTGTTGCGCATTCTGACCGCCGTGTTGGGTGTGGCGTCCATCGGCGTGGGCTTTGCGGTGTTCCCTGCCAATCCGCTCAAACGCGCGTTTTTGATCGTGCTCGGTTTGGCGCTGATGTTCCCGCTTTTGTGGAATCTCCTCCAATCCAAAATCACCATCAAGAAAACCGAAAGCACGGCACAACCGAACAAAAAAGTGTTCGTGTGCGGTTGCTTGTTCTTGACGGCGTTGATGGGGCTCTTGATCCCCTCCACCTTTATTGCGGCTTCGCCGCAGGAATACGTGGACATCTCCTATTTCCACCATCCGCTTTGGTATCTTGTCAGCACGGCGGCGATGGCGGTCGGCTTCTTTATGGTGTGGTTCCGCGTGTTCTATTGGCTTGCCAGCCCCAAAGGCAAAGTGATCTTTGATCGGTTGATGTGGGTGCTGTGCGGTATCACCATCGTCAACTATATGTTCTTCGGCACCAATCTCGGTGTCATTTCTTCCAACTTGGTGTACGACAACGAAATGGCATTCACCACGCTGGAATATCTGCTCAATACGCTTGCTGTGTTGGCGGTGGCGGTGCTGTTGTATTTGGTTGCCACCAAGTGGAGCAAGATCATCCCGCCCGTATTGTTGGTGGCGTCCATCGCGCTTACCGCCATGAGCGGTCTGCACGTGTACACCACGGCGGAATCGGTCAGCCAGATCTCGGTGGAGCAAAGTGACACGGTTCCCAACTTCAACTTAAGCAAAACCGGGAAAAACGTTATCGTGATGATGATTGACCGCGGTATGGGTTCGTATTTGCCGTATTTGATGCAGGAACGTCCCGAACTGCGCGAACAATTTGCCGGGTTTACGTGCTATACCAACGTTATTTCGCACGGCGCGTGCACCAACTTCGGTTCGCCCGGCTTGTTCGGCGGTTATGAATACACGCCGGTGGAAATGAACAAGCGCGATGGCGAGTTGTTGAAGGACAAGCACAACGAAGCATTGAAATTGATGCCGGTGTTGTTTGCTCAAAACGGTTATGACGTAACCGTGTGCGACCCCGTGTATGCCAACTACAATTGGCTCGCTGATACAAGTATTTATGACGAGTATCCCGACATTGACACGTTTGTCACCGAAGGTGCGTTTTCGGATAACAAAGGTAAGATTGAAAAGATCAATAATGGCCATCGCAACTTCTTCTGCTTCTCGGCGATGAAATCGATGCCGTTGCTTCTGCAACCGTTTGTGTATGATGATGGTGCTTACAATCAAGCCGTTGCCCAAGACGAAGGAGAGTACACCTATGTGAAGCAGGTCATCGAGGCAGGTTCTACCACCAAAGCCGAGGGTGTCAGCAAGGATTTCGTTAATCCTTTCAACGTGTTGGTCAACCTACCAAACATTACCAAGACGACCGACGATGAAGCCGGTACGTTTTTGATGATCGCCAACAACGCGGCTCACGAAGATAGTTTGTTACAACGGCCCGAGTATGTGCCCACGCCGACCGTTGACAACACGGAGTTTGATGCCAAGTTCGGTGACAACGTGACGGTGGACGGTAAAGTGATGCACCTGACCACGGTTGAACAAAAAGCGCACTACCAGGCCAACATGGCGGTGATGCTCCAACTTGGTAAATGGATGGACTACCTGCGCGAACAGGGTGTTTACGATAACACCAAGATCATTTTTGTGGCTGACCACGGGTTTTGTGCCAAACAGTTTGACGAGCTGATCGTCGACGGTCACGATGTGCAGATCTATCATCCGCTGTTGCTGGTGAAAGACTTCGACAGTACCGAATTTACCGTTTCGGATGAGTTTATGACCAACGCCGATGTACCGACTATTGCTTTTGCCGATTGTGTGGAGAATCCGGTCAATCCCTTTACCGGAAATCCCATCAATAACGATGAAAAGACGGCACACGATCAGTATATTACGCTTTCACTGGAATGGGATACCAAGACGAACAACGGCAACACCTTTACGCCTTCTAAATGGGCCAAGGTTTCCGACGATATGTGGAACAAAAAGAATTGGGAGTTCTACAACGAAAAAGTCGTCTTGAAAGACCACGAATTCCCAACGGAATAAGAGGAGGGGTGCGATATGTATCGTGTGGATAATGCCGTCATTATGGCGGCAGGTACGGCCAGCCGTTTTGCACCTCTTTCGTATGAGCGCCCGAAAGCACTCATTGAGGTGAAAGGCGAGGTGCTCATCGAACGGCAGATCCGCCAACTGCAAGAGGCGGGTATCCGCGACATCATCATCGTCGTGGGATATATGAAAGAGTGTTTTGCGTATTTGGAAGAAAAATGCGGTGTCACCATCGTGGAAAACACCGAATATCTGACCCGCAATAACAACTCCACCATTTTTGCCGTAAAAGACTATTTGAAAAATACCTATATTTGTTCGTCTGACAACTACTTTTCGCGCAATCCGTTCGAAAGCGAAGTAGACGACGCTTACTACGCCGCCATTTACGCCGACGGCGAAACCAAAGAATGGTGTATGACCGAAGACAAAGAGGGGTACATCGATTCGGTGACGGTCGGCGGGCGCGATGCGTGGTTTATGCTTGGTCATACGTTTTGGACCGAGGAGTTTACCGAAAGGTTTTTGCGCATTTTGGAACGTATTTACGACGAGCCTCGTACGGCGGATCTGTTATGGGAATCCATTTATATGGAGCACCTCGACCAACTGAAAATGAAGATCCGCAAGTACGACAGTGACGTGATCTTTGAGTTTGACACGTTGGATGAATTACGCGAGTTTGATGAGAGTTATAAAGCCGACACGCGCTCGGCAATTCTCAAATCCATTGCGGCACAGTTGGGATGTACCGAGGAAGAGATCGTGCACGTCACGTCGTACAAAGACGGCAATAACGCTGCCGCCGGTATTCATTTTGAAGTAGGCGAAAAACGGTATGCCTACGCCTATAAAACCCGTCAATTGAGCGCGAAAGCGCCCGATACCGTATAAACCATTTTTTACCGTTAAAGGAGGAATGTCCGATGGGAGAGATCATTAAACAAGACTTGAGCGCCGTTTCCGATTTGTTGAAATTGGTTGTGGGGAAGGACGACTATTGTGATATCAAGCGCATGGGCGGCCTGACCAACCACACATACTACGTGGCATTTGCCGACGGCGCGGAATACGTGGTGCGTATTCCCGGGGAAGGCACCGAAGAACTCATTGTGCGAAGCGATGAGGAGAAGAGTACGACACTTGCCTGCAAACTCGGTGTGGATGCCAAGATGCTGCATTTCGGCAAGGATGGTTCCAAGGTGACCGAATACATCAAAAACGCGGTCACGATGTCGTCTGAAACGTTGAAAGAGCCTGCTCGCATCGGGCAGGTCGCCGATATCTTCAATGTGATGCATTCGTGTGGTGAAGACACGGGCGTTCCGTTTGAGGTGTTCGATATGGCGGCGGGGTATGAGAAGATCATCCGCGATATGAACGTGCCGATGTTCGATGACTACGCCGAAAACAAACAAATTGTGATGGACATCAAAGCGGAGATCGACGCGTCATTCGACATCAGAAAAGTCCCTTGCCATAACGATCCGCTTTGCGAAAACTGGGTGGTCGGTGACGGCGACAGAATGTACCTGATCGATTGGGAATACGCCGGTATGAACGATGGTATGTGGGATATTGCCGACGTGTCCATCGAAGCGGGGTACAACGACGAACAAGACGCGTTGCTTCTTGAGAAATACTTGAAAAAAGTTCCCGATACCTTGGACAAAAAGCATTTCTTGGCAAGCAAAATTTACGTGGATTATCTGTGGACCTTGTGGGCGATGGCCCGTGTTCCGTACGACGGAAAACCGATGGAAGATTGGGCGACCGAGCGCTACGCAAGGATGAAAGATAATATAACCAACTTTTCGCAACTTAAGGAGGAGTAAAACGATGACAGCAGGAATTATTGCGGGTATCACTTGGGCTCTTGAAACGGTTATTTTGGGTATCGCGTTGGCGATGTCCCCGTTCTGTTCGACCGAACAAGCCATCTTTTTGGCTCCGTTCGTCAGCACCTTCCTTCACGATGCGTGCTCCGCCATTTGGGCGCTCATTTATAACGGTGTGCGCGGCAAACTCGGCGACGTGTGGAAAGCGTTCAAAACCAAAAGCGGCAAATGGGTAGCCTTGGCGGCAACCATCGGCGGCCCCGTCGGTATGACGGGCTACGTGTTGGCGGTCAACTATATGGGCGCTTCCATCGGTGCGGTGGCGAGTGCTATTTTCCCCGCCATCGGCAGCGTGCTTGCGTTCTTCTTCCTGAAAGAAAAAATGAAATGGCACCAATGGTTGTTTTTGATCGTGACCTTGCTCGGCGTGTATGGTCTCAGCTATTCGCCCGACTTGGACATCAAAAATTTCTGGCTCGGTCTTATCGGTGCGTTGATGTGCGCGTTCGGTTGGGGCATTGAGGCGGTTATCGTCGCCAAATCGTTGACCGACCCCGAAGTGACCGACGAATACGCGTTGCAAATTCGCCAAACCACCTCCGCGCTTGTGTACGGCATCATCATTTTGCCGATCATCAAAGGTTGGGGTTTCACCGCGAGTTTGTTTACCGGCGGCACCGGTTGGTTGTTGCCCACCATTGCGATTGCGGCATTGTTTGCCACCGTTTCGTACCTCTTCTATTACAAAGCGATCGCGCAGATCGGCGCTTCCAAAGCCATGGCATTGAATGTCACCTATACGGCGTGGGCGATCGTCTTTACGGTTATTCTTTCGCTCATCAAGCAAGAAACGGTTTCCTTGTCTTTCATCACCATTTTGTGTGCCATCGTGGTGTTGGTGTGCGGTATCTTTGCTGCTGCTGACTTCAAAGAGATTTTGGCGAAGAAAAAATAAAGGTAAAACGCCCCTCGGAAGAGGGGCGTTTTGGTTGTAAAAAACAAACTTTTACCAGTAAAAAAGTTGCATCTTTTTGAAAGAAGATGGACAATCACAGGGGTATATGCTACCATAAGTTTGCAGATAACTCGTATTGAAGGGGACTACATTATGCAAACGATATACTTGTCCGAACAAGGTGTTCGCACAGGGGAGGATATTACGGTATCCTTGTGTAAACTGTTTTGTGAATATCGCGAAAATACGACTTTTGTTTTTGAAAACGGGGATTATTATTTTTCACCGCATGCTGAAATGAAAGCGGATTATCGGTTGTCCAATACCGATGTAGCTCCGGAACGCACGTTGGGGTTGTGGCTCAAAAAAATGAAAAATTGCACCTTGGTCGGTAACGGCGCACGCTTGTGGTTTGCGGGACATATGCAACCTTTTACGCTGGACGAGTGTGAAAACGTAACGATACAAGGATTTGTCATTAACTGGAAAAAACCGATGGTGGCGGAGGGCATTGTGCAAGCTGTTTCCGACAAAACGGTGGATGTGTATGTTGATCCCGATAAATTCCCTCATCGTATGCGCGATGGCCAATTGGAATTTGATGTGGGTGCCGATGAATGGTACCCGCTTGTCCGGTGGGGCCATAACGTGTTTGAACCGCATTTTCGCACCTTGCGCCGTAAAGCGGGTGACTGCATTTCCACAGGAAATGGTGTGACCGATTTGGGTGGCGATAGGTATCGCATCGAATCTCACCGCGAGGTGGTGGCGTGCCCCGGCGATATCGTGGTGTTGCGCCATAACAGTCGCAAGCACGCCGGCATTTTCAGTGAACATTGCCGTGACATTACCATTGAGGATGTTACGGTGCATTCTTGTGGCGGTTTGGGTTGTTTGTCACAGTTTTGCCATAATATGACTTACCGCCGTGTGCATTTTGTTCCCGACCGCGCGGCGGGACGGTTGATTACCAACGGCCGTGACGATGGGATGCACATCACCTGTAACAGCGGCACGGTCACCATTACGGAATGCACTTTCCTTGGTTTAATGGATGATCCCATCAACGTGCACGCTTGTTGTGTCAAGGTGACTGAGGCGATCGGCAACCGCGCGTTGCGTTGCCAATACGGTCACGTGCAAGCACAGGGCTTCAAGTATTGGGCCAAAGCGGGGGACGAGATCGTCTTTATCGACCGCGGTAATATGTCGTGTGTCTATAAAGCGAAGGCCAAGGCATATATGTTGGAAGCAATCGATACCTTTACCATCGAATTTGAAGAAGAATTGCCCGATTTTGTGTTGAAGATGGCTCAAAAAGGTGCGGCCTTGGCCATTGACAATGTCACTAACACGTCGGCATTTGTGTGTACCAACAACCGCTTCGGTAGTTGCCGCGCGCGCTCGGTGCTGATCTCTACGCCGAAACCCGTGTTGATTGAAAACAACTATTTTGAGTCCTCCGGATCGGCCGTATTGGTGGCAGGCGATGCCAATGGTTGGTTCGAGTCAGGCGAATGCCACGACGTTGAGATTCGCGGCAACGTGTTTACGCAAGCGTGTCTCACCAGTAACTACGAATTTTGCGAAGGTGTCATTAGTGTGTGTCCCGTGGTTCCAAAACCCGAAGTGGAGAAACCCTTCCACAAACACATCCGCATCGTCGACAACACGTTTGATACGGCAGATGCCCCGGTCTTGTATGCCTATTCGTGCGAGGGATTGCAATTTGTCAACAACCGCATTTTCAAAAGTCCCGCCGCGGAAAAATGGCATCCCAACGAAAATCGTATCAAACTGCGCTATTGTGTAGGCGCTTCGCTTCAAAACAATCAGTGGATCGGCACGTTTTCTGACGATACCATTCTTGAACAAGAACACTGCTTGCATACTACCTTTGATCACTAAACTAAAGGAGAAGATGTTATGATTACTTGGCAAGACGTCAAACGTATGGCGGAAGAACTCGGTGTGCGGGAAGGGGACAGCTTGATCGTCCACTCCTCTTTTAAAAGCATCGGCGAAACCGAAAACGGTGCCGATACCGTTATCAAGGGGTTGCTCGCCGCCGTGGGGGAGAGCGGTACGTTGATGTTCCCCACCTTGTGTCAAAACGATTGGGAACACGTGTATGAAAATTGGCATATGGACGCCCCTTCGGACGTGGGATACCTTACCAATTATTTCCGTAAACTGCCGGGCGCGTTGCGCTCCAACCAAGCGACCCACTCGGTGGCTGCCATCGGCAGGGACGCCGCATACTTCACCGAAACGCACGGTGTGACGGGTCGCCGCCACGGTATTTTTGGCGATACGCCCTTTTCGGCCGATTCTCCTTGGGAGAAGATGTTGGAAAAGAACACCAAAATGATGTTTCTCGGTTGTACGATGCTTGCATGCACAATGCGCCATTTAGCGGAATATCGCTACATTGATGAATATTTACAAAAGGCGAAAAAAAGTCCTCGATACGAGGAACTGAAAAATCGCTTGTGGTGCTACGATCGTTGGAAAGAAGGCGGTGTCTGGTATCACCTCGGTGCGGCACTGATGGAACCGATTTTGAACGAGCGCGGTCAAATGCATTACGCCAAGTGCGGCAACGCCGACGTGAAGTTGGTGGCGGCGCAGGATTTTGTGAAATTGGCGTATGAAGAGATGGATGCGCGCAATGCGGATACTTTCTTTATGCCGGATGGTTGCGGTTGGGACCCGCAAGATATCTTCGATTGGCTGAATGAAGTCAACGCCTTATAATCAAAAAACCTCCGCTTAGGGAGACACTTCGTAAAGAAGTGTTCTCCCTGCTTTCTTTATATATAAAAAATTGACACTTTCAGCTTGAAAGTGTCATAGTGGGTTACATACTTTGAAAAAGATTATACTCGCCGAAAAAACAATGTTTCTTTTTCGGTGTGTAAAAGTAATATTGCAAACTGCCGTTTGCAGTGATATTTTTGCTCAAAGGCAAAAGTGATATAAAAGCCTACGGCTTTTGTGATATTATATTCGCCATAAAACTCGGCGTAGCCGAATATCACACGGCATAGCCGTATATCACTGCGGAGCAATATCACTCGCCGATAGGCGAATATAACTGAGGCGCAC